>JAZUEB010000077.1:0-13189 GCA_045639965.1 Vescimonas sp.
TCTGCGGAAATTGTGATAGAATTAGTCTTGTCCATGGCGATGGGCTCCTTCTGTCAGATTTGAGTGTGGTAGCTTTATTCTAACAGATTTCCATCGCTGTGGATTTCTTTTATGTGTTCAATTTCATTTTACAATTTACCATTATTTTATAGTTTACAATATTACCTTGTCGAAAGCAACATTATTTGCGGTATTTTAAAGCGCAAACGTTCATTTTCACTTTATCACAATAAAGAAAAAGCCGGACATTTCATGACATGGCACTTTTCTCTCAAATATCTGAGTATGTAGTAAACCGCAGAAAAATGCGGTTAATACTACTTTTTTTGGAGAAAAGAAAAATGAAAAAGAATATTAAAACCATGCTCACCGAAGTTGACGTTCATATAACGTGCAACACTCAGGGTGGGTATCCTACGCAAGTCTCTGGTTACGCTATCGATGCCGATACTGGTATCAAACTTGATGGTGCTCGCACGGTTCGTCGGACTGTCCACACGAAGGCGGATTTGCCCAATGTGCAGGAGCAAATCGTTAATATCATTACTGAAGAGGTAATGGCTGCTAAGCAGACGCAGAACGCTTCGCATTCGACTACTCCTGCCAATGTTCTGGACAAAACCAATGCGCTGGTTGTTGCGTTCCACCAGGCTCAGAATTTACCGCTGATGTTTCCCGATTGGAATAGTAATACTCGCAAGCACTGGCTTGGGACGTTTGAAGCTACCTTTTTGCCTATCCTGCTGGCGGCCAATCCGCTGGATCCCAAGTTTGACGAAAAGGATTTTCAAGAAAAGCTGAAGGTCTTGCTGATGAAAAAAATTCAGGCCAGCGAAAAAAGCAAAGGTGTGCTGCAAATCAATCAACGGACGCGCAGCCACACGCTGGCAGCGGCCCAGAAGATATATGATGCCATGCAGAAGATTGACCGCACGCTTCCAGAAATTAACTTTGGTACCGAGCCTGTAGACCGACGCATCTTTACCGAGCAAATCAAGTCCATCCCAGCGCCCGTGTGGGTGAAGTTTGTCAAACTCATCGAAGACGATATCCAGGCCAACCCGAAGTTTGTCATGGCAACGAGCATCATGCTTGATGTAGGCACCCGGACGGCGGAATCGGCAGCTGTTATTCCACAGATTGATATCGATTTTTGTGATGACTGTACTATCCTTAGTGTTGTATGGCAGGAAAAGGATGGAAAGAGATGCGCTATCCTAAAAAATGATAACGCTTATCGGACAGTTCCTCTGTCTTACTGGGGGGCTGAAATGGTAAAACGTTGCATGTCTCTTATTCCTCCGCAGAGCGATACATCTCTGGCGCCCATTCGCAGCAATGACCTTTCTGCGTACATAAAGAAAAAGCTCATCGCCGCGGGGTTGACTGAGGAGCTTTGACGGAGATTTGAGGAAGAAGAGGCCAACAACCCCGATCGTGACAGCAATGGGGCTGCGATTTTCGATACATGTGCGTATATTCTTCGCCGTTTTCGCGCAACAATCTGGCAGCATATTTGTGGTATTACCGGGGCGGAATGTGATCATTATCTTGGTCACGCCCTGCAAGTTCCGGCAAGTGAAATGCCTGACTTTCGCCTGCTATCTGTCCAAGCTAAAACTGCACAAAAGTTGGAGCGTTTTGTCGCAGATCCGGCTATCAGTCATCATCCAGCACTGGCACCGATTGAGTTGAAAGCTGGTGCCGAAATACAGATAATTCCTTTTGAGAAGTTCAGATTTGTCAATACCACCAATGAACCTTTGCTGGTTAAATACAAGCTTGAAGCAGCACTTCCCGGTGAAGCAATTTCTATTGTGACTAAAGATGCGAAAATCAAAGGAGGTAGAGCAAAATCTGAGCACATTGATTTTGATGCGCTGAAGAATTGCCGAACCTTTGTTGGACACGCGGAAGGAGTTGATTAACAGTGACCATTCGCAAAGGCGCCATCGACGGCTGGAATAATAAAAACGCAGTTTTTGCGAAAGCAAAAGATAGATATGCTTTCTCCGGTACCTACCTGTATCGTGGCTTGCAGTTTCCCTTTTCCATTTCCGAACAGAAACAGGGGAAATATCTAATGCGCGGGCATATTGGCATTGTCTCTCCTGTTGACGGATATTTGATGCAGCTCAACGAGAATACCCAAGTGGCAACTGTGAAAGTACCTGGCGAGAAAGCGGTGAAACACCCTGCTAAGTCGGTCATTAGGGCAGAGATCTACTGCAATAGTAGTTGCGAGATGGACATCAAAGTTGCTATCGCCGACGCCGCGGAGAAGTTGTATCTAAAGAATTTGCCTACCATCCTTGCACAGCAGAAAAGGACTGTGCGACCGGAAAAGATTTCACCTGCTGCTGCGGCATATTTATACGCCCAAAAGTATGTAGCCGATACATATAAAGGGGCAAGCCAAGAAACCTCCCAAAAAAGGGTGGAAACTCTGAAAAAAATGTTTGCCTCGCTGCCGGATATTTCAATGAGGGATTACTTGCTGAATCGCATTCTGGAGTGGAAAAAGGGCAAAAAGCTGTCCAAAGAGAATCAGAAAGCCATGATGGACTTTTGGGAATGGTTACTTAAAAAAGGTTATGCCGTCGGTCAAAACCCGTTTCCCCCATTGCCGAAGAAAACTGTTTCTCCCAAAGTTAAACAAATGCGAGCACAGTTGCCAGAAGAATTGGATGTAGAGCAACAGGATACGCTCTATACGCAATTGTGTAAAGATCCTCCGTCTGGTGCAAAGTGTGGAATCAGCTTAATGCTATGGGGTGGGCTAACTGCTTCTTCCGCCGTTAAGCTGCATTGGTATGATGTTCTCATTAAAGACGATACTGTTCAGTTGAAAATCAAGCGTGAACCGTCGGGTCCCACACAAAATTATCGCCGTCCTGTTTTTCCGCAGGCCGCAGAATTTTTGAGGCAACGCTACGATAAACTTTGTCAACGGTATGATGTAGCCGAGGTTGCAAAAATGCCTATTGTCTCACAGGTGAAAAACCCGAACAAGGCAATGTCGGCAAATGAGTTGATTCAAGCCTCCGGGACTTTGCTCCGGCGTCTCGGCGTCTCGGAAGCAACCTTTGCAGCCTGGAAATCGCCTGGGCTTGCCGTTAGTAGCCGTATTCTTTCCAACACCTATGAAAAGAACATTACGACACGCTGTGGATTCGGTCGCGAAAACAAGGGCATTCAGAATTTTCTGATGGGACATTCCTTGGTCGGCGATACCACCAGCGGAAACTACACTTCCTTTACCTGCGATGAAGCTGTCGATCGAATCGTTGCTTCTATGGCGGCACTTGGCCCGGAACGGAAGATTCCTTCGGTGAAGAAAAAGGAGAAGTTGCCCGACGGCATGGAAAGGCGCGTTTATACGCCGTGTACTACCCGGGAAATTCTGACGGTTTCCGATGGCGTGGTGTTGATGATGCCGGGTGGGAGTTTTGAGTGCTCATGTATGCATGGCGTAACACCGACTTTGTCAGTAGAGAAGGCGCCTGCATCTGTTGATTCTAATGGCGATGCTAAAACGCAGGACAAGGAATGATACAGTCCCAGTAATGTAAGCTGGATGCTGAATAAATAAAGCGGCCAAGTACGATTTGGTAGCAATCGTACTTGGCTGCTTTATTATTACTATGGGGAGTTAAACTCAGCCTTTGTCGAATCATTTCTTTCAATGAAAAAAGATAGCCGAAATAAAAATATAATTATTCTGTTCCAAATCGAAATAGTGCTAATTTATTGATATCCCTCCATCCCAATATCCTGGATGAAAAAACAGCAAAAATGCCGGACTCACCAGTATTGGGAAATCCCAACATTATTGGCTTTTATTCTCGCCCTGTATCCCGCGCTTTTTGTACTTTATACCTTTTTCACTTTCCCTTCATTTGCGTTATTTATCCTCAGACAAATATCCCAACAATTATGCTTTTTATTCATTGTGTAAAATCCCAATATCCGGACCCGCAAACCGTTGATACGACAAGGTTTTCAAAAAAAGATTGCATTTTTTCCACCGGTGTGCTATCATCCTATCAGAGAGTGCGACAAGCCCTGTAAAATGGCTTGCCGCACTCTTACATCATCCTGGGGGAACGAGGATACGCAGACGCTTATCGATATTCTGGCAAAATACAACGTCAAAACCACATTTTTTGTGGTGGGAGACTGGGCAGAAAAGTACCCCGAATCGGTGAAAGCGCTCCACGATGCGGGGCATGAGGTGATGAGCCACAGTTCGCACCATGACCACTACAACAGTCTGAGTGCAGACCAGATCGTGGTGGATGTGCAGGCAAGCTGCGCCAAGATCAAGGAAGTAACCGGGGAGTGTCCTACGCTGATCCGCTGCCCCTACGGGGAGTACGACGACCATGTGATCTCCGCCATACGATCCATCGGCATGGAGCCGATCCAATGGTCGGTGGATAGCCTGGACTGGAAGGATTACGATGCGGCAACGATCTATGATAGGGTGACATCAAAATTGGAGCCGGGGAGCATTGTGCTGTTCCACAATGCGGCGCTGCACACACCGGAGGCGCTGCCGTCCATCCTGGAATATATGACAGGCGAAGGGTACACCGTGGTGCCGATTTCGGAGCTGATCATTGACGGAGAGTACACCATCGACCATACCGGAAAACAGTGCCCGAGTGAATGAGAGTTAATAGCCTGTGTTCTGTGTTTGGAAATGCTACTCTATATATGAAAAACGAAAACGATGCCGTGGGGAAACCCACGGCATCGTTTTTTGCGAAAAAAGACTGAAATATATGCCATTTGCGGAATTTTTTTGGCTGTTTCTATTGCTAATTACCAATATTTGTGCTAATGTAACAATGAGTACAAGTAACTATCTCGTATACTTTAATATTTTTGCGGGAGGTAGAAAAATGAAACGTACCAGGTACCCCAAAAAAACAATCGGTATGGTATTTGCCATCATCCTGTCCATCAGTATGATCTTCGGCCTTACCATGACCACGGCAATCGCTGCCGACTTTGATGCCGAGGAGGATCTGACTGCGCTGAGCCGCCATGTGGCCGGAATCGAAGAGATTGCCGACAGTGCAAAGCTGGATGCGGCAAATCTGACCGGCGACGACGAGGTGAACGCCAAAAGCCTTGTGGGTTGGGCGCGTTCCCTGCTGGATCAGAGCCCGGATCTGACGATCAAGAAGGAAAAGACCGTTACCGGCGGTACCTACAATAACGTGATCATCGATGCCGCCGTAGGCAACGATACGGTCAAGCTGGACGGTGTGACGATCGAAGGCCAGCTCATCGTACAGGGCGGCAGCCCTGAGACCATTACGGTAACGGACTGCACAGTACCTTCTGTGGTATTGGATGCCGATTTCACCTTGACCGAAGATACGGTAATTCCGGCAGGGAAGTCCGTAGAGGTCGCTGCCGGCAAGACCCTGACCCTGCAGGGCAGCCTGCGGGTGTACGGCACCCTGACCAACCACGGCACCATCATCGGCAGCGGTATGAACGTGGAGGTATACGGCGGCCTGTTAGAGAACGAGGGCACCATCGACCTGAACGGCGCACTACTGACCATTGAAAAGGGCGCTGTGCTGAACAACTTTGTGGGTGATATCGATAGTGCAAAGACGTCGGGCACCATCAACGCAGAGATCAACTTTGTGGATTACTACTACGCCGATACGGAGTACCTCTGCCGGTGGAATGTGGTAGAGGATGACCATACCCTGGATATCGACGGCAACAGCAGAATGGTGATCGCCGCGGTGTTCGATATCAACAAAATATCCACGGCGCTGAATAAGACCGTCCCCATCACCGTTACCGGTGAAGATGGACCTGTTTCTATTGATGTCTGCAAGTATAATGCCGTCCTGCTCTCCGGCACGGAGGCAGACAGCACGGTTCATCTGGGCGGTCTGACCGTACCAGATCGCATGATGCTGATTTTGAAAGACTCTGTGTTTGACGGCACGAACACCTACCGCAATACCTATGTAGTGGATAATGATGCGGAGCTGACCGTTGCTCCGGGCGGTATGCTTATCAGCAGAGGCGGCGCCTCCCTGACCGTAGCGAGCGGCTCGAAGCTCACCGCCAACGGTTATATGGTTCTGGAAACCCTGACGGTGAACGGCCATGTGTACACGGAAGAGGGCGGCATGGACGTTACGACGGCGCTGACCGTCAATGAAGGCGGCGTTCTGGAGGTCGGCTCCGGCAGCAGTCTCAATTATTGGGGCGAGAACGCTGCTGTTATCAACGGCAAGCTCATCAAGACCGTGCGCAACGTGAACGGCTTTGATGAGAATGTGACCTCCGATATCAATGGCAAGGGCGTAACACCCAACGAGACCCTGACCACTCTGGTATTCTGGGACAATGTCGTCCTGACCGGCGACCACACCGTGGATACAGTCGTTGCCTATGATGGCACCCTGTGTGTGGCACCCGGCGGCAGCTTGAAGTATAAGAATGTCTACCGCGGCGAAGGTTACACCGGGGAGATCATCGGTCCCACCACCGGGCCGGACGACAATGGCTATACCACCTTGACCTCCAACGCCACCGGCGTCAGCACCTATGCAGACCTTGTGGCGGCACTGGAGGACGCCAGCGTCACCTACGTTATTGTGGACGCGGATCTCACCGTCCCCAGCGGCGATGATTGGACACAGCTTGACATCACCAAGCCCGTGGTGATCGCCGACGGCAAGACCTTTACCGTGGCACACTATGACGGGGATGACCCGCAGAGCCAGCTTATTATGAATGAGGTCGTCATCAAGGGTGGCGGCAGCCTGACCCTGGGCGAGGGTGCGACTTTGACGGCAACGGAGAAACGCAGCGGAGACAATGAGATGTTCTACCGCTACTTCGGCAGAGTCTACGTGGACTACGGCGGCGTGCTGGATGTCTCCCACGGTAATGTGACAGACGGCAGCGCCATCTACTACAACTACGGTGAGGAAAACAGCAACCGAATTATCGTCGGTGAGAACAACATCCCCGACAATATCGCCTTCGAAGTTCATAACGAGGAGCAGCTCCGGGGCGCTATGGCGGATCCCAAGTGTACCGGCGGCATTGAGACGGATATGGACATCAAGCTGACCGAGGATCTGACCGTCACCAAGTTCCTGCTGATCAACGACTACCAGACGTTGATTGTCCCCGAAAACGTGACCCTGACCGTGCCCGAGGGACAGACCCTGCAGCTCTCCGGTCAGATGACGGTCAACGGCGGCACGGTTATCAACCGCGGCACTATCTATGGCTTTAACATCATCGATTTCTACGGCGGCCTGCTGGAGAATGACGGCACCATTGAGGGCATGTTTGCCCCTAATGACCGGGGCGAGATCGAGTGCATCTCCACCCTGATTCTGGAAAAGGGTGCTGTGCTTCACAACTACACCGGCGACAAGGCGACCGCCACCAAGTCCGGCACCATCAACGATGTGATCAACTTCTGCGACTACTGGTACGCTGATAAGGAGCCTCTGTGCTGCGATTGGGATGTGCTGGAGGGCGACCACAGCCTGGATATCGACGGCAACAACAGAGTGGTGATCGCCGTGGCATTCGGCTCCGATCAGGTGCAGGCGGCGCTGAATCATAAATCTTACTGGGGCGAGAATGACGAGAATTCCGCCTATACCTATAATGTCGTCATGGCCAGCGGCACGGAAGCAGAAAATGAGGTCACGCTGAACAACCTGACCGTGAATCCCTACCAAACCCTGTTCCTGAAAGAATGGGTGGACGTGGGCGATACCACCTACCGCAACGCCATCTATAACCTCAACGGCATCACCTTCGAAGAGGGAGCCGGTATGGTCATTCAGGGGGATCCTGCCATCAACGTCACCGGCAGCCTGGATTACTCCCGCGTCCGTGTGAATGGCAACCCCACCATCACCGCCCCCGGCTTTGTCCACAACGCTGATGAGCTGGAAGAGGCCTTGGCAGCGGGCGGCGACATCTATCTCAACGCACTTGCCCAGTCCGACAAGACCAAGATCGAAATGGAGAATGAGGATGGCGAAGTGGAGGTTTCCTACGAGAACCAGTATCACGTCACCACCACCGAGATCAGCAAGAACACCAATCTCATCAGTATGACGAATGAGCCTCTTGCCGTATTCTTCAAGGACGGCTTCACCGTGGCGGCGGGCACGACCCTGCAGTTCCACGGCCTCAACGTGGTGGCAGCGAACGACAGCACCGTAAACGGCACCGTGGAAGCCCACGATGGCATCCTGGTGGTACAGGGACCGGGCAACACCACCCTGACCAACAACGGTACCATCATGGTCGGTACCCCTGACGAATGGGGCGCTCTGGCCATCTTTGATAACGGCGCAGGCAACAGGATCGTCAACAACGGTGCCATCGAGTGCTTCGGCGAGATCATCGCCCTGGGCGAGATGCAGGAATCCGGACAGTTCACCGGCAATGAGCCGCTTTGGTATGCCAACTACCGCGATCTGGTCTGCGACCTCTGCCGCGACTTTGGTATTCTGCTGCCCCAGCAGATCGACTTTGAAACGGAAAACGAATGGGGTATTGAAGACCTCCACTGGGTCTATGATTATCCAGACGGCGGCAGCGAGTTCTTCAACGAGGACTACCCGGAGTATTCCGACTATGACGCCATTGGTGCTTTCTCCCTGCTCATCAAAAACGGTATCATCCCCGAATACGATGAAGAAACCAGCCCCGAGCTGCGCCCCTGGCACTATGTGGCCCGCGACGAGGTGGGCAACCTGCTCAACGCCTTTGCCCGCAAGGTACTGGACGATGAGACCGTCGGTATCCACATCACCGGCAGCGGCCTTGTCTGCCGGGCCGACACGATCCCCGTGGAAAACGAGGACTGGTACACCAGTGAGTTCAACCTGTGCTTCAACGCCCTGCGTGAAGCTCTGCGTCCTCTGACGGCACGAAACGTAGAAACCGAGGACGACTTCCTCAACGCATTGGATATCCCCTACGTAACGGAGATCCATATCACAGACGATATCACCCTCAATGGCCGCTACTACAAGGACGGTCAGCGCGTGGCCTCTGCGGACGAAACCGATGACAAGCAGTTGGCCGTCTACCTGTGGGCTGCCGGGCAGGATCGCAACGAATGGCGCATGATCTTTGTAGAGCCCGGTGTCACCCTGACCGTGGCACAAGGCGTCAAGATGGACATCCAGCACAATGTGGAGCTGTGGCTGTCTGACGGCGAGGACGGCAGAAGCGGCAAGCTGTACCTCTACGGTGGTCTGAACGTGTTCGGCGGCCTGCAGCCGGGCAACTGGGACGAGGAGTATGAGGAGAATGGCCAGCGCTATCGCAAGTATGTCATCGAAGAAAATGACAGCTACATCAACTTCTTCCCCGACGTGATGAGCTTCGCGGAGGATCTCTATCGGCGTGTGGAAGACTACGGCCTTGACTGTACGGTTACCGATACGGTTAAGAACAGCGCCAACGAATGGCCGGACGGTGATGACCGCGAGAGCTTCTTCGCCTTTGCGGTGAAATACGGTCTCCAGCCCCACACGGAAACGGACGATAGCGGCGAGGACTATATCGTCTGGCGTCCGTATGATACGATCCGTTACGGCGAAGTTATGACCGTGTTGGAGAATCTCTACGATCCGCTTTCCGGTAATGTTACGCTTCCGTATGAGGTCAAACTGAATGGATATGAGGACGACTGGTTCATCAGCGGCCGGGATATCGAGACGCTGCTGTGTGCGTTCGTCAATGCTCTGCCCCAGAGGGAGGATGCTACCGAATCCTTTACCATCATCCGCGACAATGAACAATGGGGTGAGGAGAGCCGCGGCAACGACGGCATGACCGTCACCGGCAAGAAATTTACCGAGGCGGTCACCATCACCTGTGACCCCCGGTATCTGAACGGCGATGACTTCGGCGGCGAGCTCCGCTTCCAGAACTGCACCTTTACCAAGGGCGTGACGGTGCAGGCATTGGACGGCGTCGGCTTCCGTGTGGACTTCACCAACTCCTGCGGCGGCGATAATGGCCCCGCGGCGGTGACTGTGCTGCCTGCCGATGGAAATGAAAATCCGCACAACGTGGATCTTGCGGGCGTCAACAATATGAATATCGACACCCGGACCTACACCCATATCGAGGATGTAAAGGACCAGACGTTTGACCTCACCTTTGCCGGCAGCACTATCAGATTTGACGGGAAAGATCGGTTCGATAACAACACCAACAACTACTTTGACGTGGATGTCCGCTGGGACGATGATGGCGATGGCAATCGGGTCGTTCCCTGCATCCAGATCAACGCAGAGGAGCGCTGGTACAACGAGGAGGACAACGATGGCAACGGTGCCGTCAGACTTGTCAGCATCGTTGACGAAAAAGAGAAGCCTGTTGCTCCCCTCAACTGCAAGCTCCGCGTCTGCGGTTTCGTGGATGTCAGCGGTATTGCATTGGGTGAAGACGGCTGGATCGAGCTGGCAAGCGATCGTTGGCGCTCCGATGTGGAGTTGGGCAGCAATGAAATCACCGTATGTGGTGACTGCGGCGGTGAATACAGCTTTACCGGCAGCGGTACGGTCTGCGTTCCCGACCGAAACAACAGTGCCCATATTACGGTCAACGACGTGGATCTGGGGCAGCCCCATATCTTCGGCGGCGAGGAGCCCTACGGCATCTTCTTCCCGTTAAGCACAGCCGCGGGTATTGAATTCGGCGTAGAACAGTATTATTGGGATGAAGAAAACGGCGACATCTGGCAGCCGCTGAACTATCATGTGGAAGATAAGAACGGGGAAAATGGGGTCCATCTCATTGGCGCCGTAAGAGAAGAAGACGGTGAACCCGAGCCGTGGATCTGGGATCCCGATTGTGTGCGCGTATCCGTAAAGTTAGGCGGCTGCACGGTGATCTACGACACCCTCTGGTGGAAGCCGATCTCTGTCGGCGAGTTCCTGGAGCTTCTGAACGACGGTCTGAAACCGGAAACACCTTATACACTTTCTGACGTTAACGATAAGCTGAATGCCGATGAATTCCTTACCTTCGGTGCCGCCAAAGAACTTCTGAACTATGCCTGGGATCAGTATCCCGGTGAAGGAGATTTTCCAATCGAGTCGGTGATTAACGACTGGAACTACTTCTGGGAACTCGACCAATGGCAAGATAGTGATGACCCCAATAAGGGCGATTGGAATCCCGACAACTGGACACGCACCTGGGGCGATGCCCGCTATCTGCTCGACAATCTGAAGCGCGAGCTGGGTATTGTGGAGGAACCGGAGGAGCAAGTCATTGATACTGATGTCATTCTGACCCTCCGGCGGCACCCCAGTGACGATGAAGAGTATCCCTGGCGTGATACCGTGATCGTCGATACAGGCGATGGCGAACCCATGGATTATGAAGGCAACTGGCTCGAGGACTGCCGCTTTACCGGCAGCGTCACCGTCACCTGTGACCCGAATTGTATAGACGGTGAGAGCTTCGGCGGTCGTGTGTTCCTCCAGAACTGTGCCTTTGAACAGGATGTGACGGTGCTGCCGGTGGACGGCGTCACCTTCTGCGTGGACTTCACCAACTCCTGCATCTGCGGCACCGAGGATGCCCCCAAAGCGGTGAACGTATCCGGCCTTGATGCTTACAGCTATGACGCAAACGGCAATTACAACAACTGGGTAGAGCTGTGCGGCATCGGCAATATGAACGTCAACGCCGATACCTATGTCCGCATCAACGGCGTGAAGGATCAGCAGTTCAACCTGACCTTCAACTGTGGGATATTCCTCTTCGACGGCATCGGTGCAAACAATGAGTATTCGGTGGATGTCCGTTGGGATCGCTGGAAAGAGCAGGGCGATACCGACTTCCGTTCTGAACCCTGCGTCCAGCTCAATGCGGAGAGTTATGACGGTGTCGGCGCTGTCGTGGTTGCCACCCCTGAAAGCTGTGCCTACACAGGCAAGCTCCGCGTGGCGGGCTGCCTGGATGTCAGCGGTGTGAATTTTGGCGAGAACGCCCGTATCGAGCTGGCGGCGCACTACAACCAGGAGAACCCTAACTGGAGTGACTGTCAGAATTCTCGGATTGAATTGGGAACCAACGAGATCCTCATCGGCGGCGATGCCTCCGGCGATCACAACTTTACCGGCACCGGTACTGTGCGGGTTCTCGACAGGAACAACGAGGTGCAGCTCACCATCAACGACGTGGATCTGGGGACGCCCCACATTTTTGGCAGCGGAGACTACGGCATCTACCTGGGTCTGACGGACTGGGACGGCGTGAACATCCAACTGCAAGAGGGCGGTACCCCGCTGAACTTCCTGGCCGCCCTCTTCAACGAAGACGGCCCTGTGGATGACTCCACCAACCCCATCCCCACCAAGACCCATCTCCAGTCCATGATGTACCAACCCTGGATCACCGATCCCTATAACGTCCGTCTGTACGTGACCGTCGGCGGCTGCACCGCGATCTACGATCCCCTGTACTTCAAAGGCGAATAAGCAAACCCAATAAAAAAGGTGAAGTCCTCCCGGACTTCACCTTTTTATCTGTCATTGCGAACCAGTCCGCAGACTGGTGTGGCAATCTGTCTCCCCCGTAGGAGCGGCCCTGTGTGGCCGCCCTCCGTAGGGCGCGACGACTCGGCGCGCCGTCCCTGTCTCTGGGATGTCACCCGTCACTCCATCACATTCCCGTTGCCGTCCACCAGCAGCTCCTCCGGCGGCAGATGGCTGGAGAACCGCTGGGCGGTCAATGTGCAGGCATAGGAACCCGCGTTCCCCACCTCGATCAGATCCCCCACCGACAGGGCGGGACCGATAAAATCCTCTTTCAGCACATCCTGGGCGCAGCACAGATTGCCCACGATATCTACCGTTTCCGTCCGGCTCCCGTCGCCGTAGGCGGTAATGGGGAAGGCATACTCCGCCGTGAACATGGGCTCCTGGGGCACCAGTACCCCGTCGCCAATGGCGTGGCGCAGCATGGCGGCAATGGCGGGCTTCTGAAAGCCGTTCATACAGTTTTCCACTATGACATAGGTCTTGCCGAAGGAGACTTTTTTATCCACAACGCGCAGGAAGTAGTGCCCCATATGTCCTGTAAGAAAACGACCGGATTCAATCAAGAGGCGCGCGCCCATACCTGCGGCATTTTCCGCTGC
>JAZUEB010000078.1:0-4165 GCA_045639965.1 Vescimonas sp.
GCAAAGGATATTTCCAAGACGAGCCACAACGTAAAAGATCTGCTGCGCGCACTTTCGGAGCAGGGGGTTTATGCGGAGGGATTTGTGTATGATACCGCTTTGGGCGGGTATCTGCTGGATGCCACCGCAGGAGACTACGACATTTCGCGGCTGTTTATTGCGTATTTCAACGCAGAACTGATGAAACCGTTCCATTTGGAACAGGATGCATTCTCTTTGCTGGGCGATGCACACATGGCACAGGCGGCCTTTGCCTCTTACTGCACCGCCATTGCGGCGCTGCGGGAGTATCAGGAGCCGCGCTTGCGGGAAAATGATATGTGGCGGCTTTTCAGCGAAGTGGAGATGCCACTGTGTGCTGTATTGGCAGACATGGAGCGAAACGGCATGCGTGTAGATGCCAAAGCGCTGTATGCATTCGGCGAGCTGCTCAAGACCCGTATGGAGGAGCTGGAGCAGGCGATCTATACCACCGCGGGCGGCGCATTCAATATCAATTCGCCAAAGCAGCTGGGGAAGGTGCTGTTCGAGGACTTGCAGCTGCCCCACGGGAAAAAGACAAAAACCGGCTGGTCCACCAACGCGGAGGTATTGGAAAAGCTGCGGTTTGAGGCGCCTATCGTGGCGGAAATCCTGGAGTATCGGCAGATCAGCAAGCTGAAATCCACCTACGCCGACGGCCTTTTGAAAGCCATCGACCCCGACGGACGGGTGCGGACCAGCTTCCGGATGACGGTGACGGATACGGGACGGCTCAGCTCCCGGGAGCCGAATTTGCAGAACATCCCCACCCGCACCGAGCTGGGCGGCGAGATCCGGCGGCTCTTTACCGCCGACGAAGGCTGCGTACTGGTGGATGCGGGCTACTCCCAGATCGAGCTGCGGCTTCTTGCCCATATCGCAGATGACAAGGTGATGCAGGAGGCGTTCCGCTCCGGTGAGGATTTCCATACCGTGACGGCGGCAAAGGTGTTCCGTACTGACAAGGTGACGCCGGAGCTGCGGCGCCGCGCCAAGGCGGTGAACTTCGGCATCGTGTACGGCATCTCGGCGTTTTCGCTTTCGCAGGACATCGGGGTATCCGTGGCAGAGGCGAAGGAGTATATGGACAGCTATTTTGCCACCTATCAGGGGGTACGGCAGTACATGACAGCCGTAGTGGAAAAGGCAAAAGAGCAGGGCTATGTGGAAACGCTGTGGCACCGGCGGCGGGAGCTGCCGGAGATCCGGAATTCCAACTTCAATCTGCGTTCGTTCGGAGAGCGGGTGGCGCTGAACATGCCCATTCAGGGCACGGCGGCGGATATCATGAAGCTGGCGATGGTGCGGGTATATGAGCGTCTGCGGCGGGAGAAGCTGCGCGCAAGGCTCATTATGCAGGTGCATGACGAGCTGATCGTGGAGTGTCCCGCAGAGGAGCAGGAGACCGTGGAGCGGATCTTGGCAGAGGAGATGGAGAAGGCGGCCAGCCTTTCCGTGCCGCTGATCGCGGAAACGCACAGCGGGAAAAACTGGCTGGAAGCGAAAGGATAACCATGTATTCCATTATTTTAGCAATTATTTACGCGGCATTCATCAGCATGGGACTGCCGGATTCCCTGCTGGGAGCCGCGTGGCCGGTGATGCAGACGGGACTGGGCGTACCCCTGTCCTATGCCGGCATCATCACCATGACGATCAATTTCGGCACGATCGTATCCAGTCTGCTGTCCGACCGGGTGATCCGGCGATTCGGCGCGGGTAAGGTGACGGCGGTGTGTACCGCCATGACGGCGGCGGCGCTGTTCGGCTTTTCCGTTTCCACTCGGTTCTGGCTGTTGGTGCTGTGCGCCGTTCCCTACGGCCTGGGCGGCGGCGCCATTGATGCGGCGCTGAACAACTATGTGGCGCTGCACTACTCCTCACGGCATATGAGCTGGCTCCATGCCTGCTGGGGTGTGGGCGTGACCATCAGCCCCTATATCATGGGGGCGGCGCTGTCGGCACAGAAGGGCTGGCAGGCCGGGTACCACACGGTGGGGTGGATCCAGGTGGGACTGACGGCGATTTTGTTTGCTACGCTGCCCCTCTGGAAAAAGGTGCAGTGGCCGGCCGGAGAGGAAGAGGTCAAGCCGAAGCTGCTTTCTATCCGAGAGGCCGTGAAGATACCGGGTGTACCCTTTGTGATGATGGAATTCTTTGCCTTCTGTGCGCTGGAGCACTGCACGGCACTGTGGGCCAGCACCTATCTGGTGGAATACCGCGGCGTAGATGCGGAGACGGCGGCACGATTTGCGGCGCTGTTCTATACGGGACTGACGGCGGGGCGAATTCTAAACGGCTTTATTGCCGACCGGCTTGGGGATAAGAAGATGATCCGGATCGGCCTTGCTGTGACCACATTGGGCATTGTGATGATCGCGCTGCCGCTGGAGAACGATGTGCCGGCGCTGTGCGGTCTGGTGATAGCGGGCCTGGGAAACGGACCGGCCTATCCCTGCATCATCCACTCCACGCCCACCGATTTCGGCAGGGAGAACTCCCAGTCGCTGGTGGGGATGCAGATGGCCAGCGCCTATATCGGAACGACCTTTATGCCGCCGATCTTTGGATTGATCGCCCAGTACATCAGCGTGGGACTGTACCCGTTGTACCTGGCGTTTTTCCTGGTGCTGATGTTTATTATGATAAAACTGCTGGCAAAAACTCTGGCGAAAAATAAGGAGAAAACGGTATGAAAGCCTTACGGAAACTGTTTTTTAAGACGAAAATGACGTGGGGGCGGGTCATTCTGCTGGCTGTGGGCTCGGCGATCCTGACGGCGGCGGTGCTGCTGATCCCGGGGTTGAAGGAGACCTCCGCCGGCTATCTGGGGGTGACCCCGGAGGCGTGGTTCGTCTTTGCCCTCATCATTGTGCTGAACTGCGAAAAGCCGCTGGAGGCGGCGGTGAAGACCTTTGTGTTCTTCCTCATCAGCCAGCCGCTGATCTACCTGATCCAGGTGCCGTTTTACGACAGGGGCTGGGAGATCTTCATGTACTACCCCTATTGGCTGAAGATCACGCTTTTGACTCTGCCCGGTGCGGTGATCGCGTGGTTTGTGAAGAAGGACAACTGGCTCGGTGCGCTGATTCTGTCGGTGGCGACGGGATATATCGGCGTGACGCTGGTGGCAAGCGGCATTACGGTGGTGCAGAGCTTCCCCGGGGAGCTGATCCGCGCGGTGTTCTGCCTGCTGGAAATCCTGGTGTTTATCTTTGTGCTGCTGAAAAAGAAGCGCAGCCGTATTGTGTGCGCCGCATTGACGCTGGCGGTGATGGCGGCGTTTGGATATTATAAGCTGAGCGGCAGAGCGGATAATTATCGGGGATATTATGAGCTGCCTGCCGGACACACCTGGGAAATTCAGGACACTGAGGGTTATATAGGCAACGTGGAGATGGGAGAGGACGGCTTGGAGATCCTTGCCAAGAAGTACAGCTATGAGACCGTGACCGTGGTGAATGAACTGGGCGAGACAATGGAGCTGTATATGACCTATGACCCGGTAGAGGGATTGGATATTGTGAGGCGATGAAAGAGATGAAGGTCAATATCGTACCAATGAATGCCGACCATCTGGACGAGCTGGAGAGGTTAGAGCGTATCTGCTTTTCCCGCCCGTGGTCGCGGAAGATGCTGGCAGAGGAGCTGGAAAATGCCTGCGCCGCCTTTTTGGTGGCGGAAGAACCGGTGACAAAGAAGGCTTTGGGCTATGCCGGCGTGCTGGTGATGGCGGATGAGGGCTATATCACCAACGTGGCGGTGTTTCCCGAATATCGGCGGCAGGGGATCGCGGCGCAGATCATCCAGGTGTTCTGCGACTTTGCCGCGGGCAACCATCTGGCTTTTCTGACGCTGGAGGTGCGCCCCACCAACACCGCCGCTATTGAACTGTACCGCAGCTTCGGATTTGAAGAGGTGGGCCGGCGGAAGAATTACTACGATCTGCCCAAAGAGGATGCGCTGATTTTGACGCGGTATTTTGTCTATGAGGAGGAGTTGCAGAAGTGAAGATATTGGCATTTGAGTCCTCCTGTGACGAGACCGCCGTGGCGGTGGTGGAGGACGGGCGAAAGGTGCTGTCCGACGCCATTCTCTCCCAGGCGGATATGCACGCCCTCTACGGCGGTGTGGTGCCGGAGAT
>JAZUEB010000079.1:0-17099 GCA_045639965.1 Vescimonas sp.
CAGGCAGCAGCCTGTCGCACGAATATTTTGCGCCTGATGGCGCGGTCGGTGTTCGGAAGAACGCCTCCGTGAGGATTGAATTGCGGCGGGGTGAGGGCACCCCGCCCTACGGAAAAGAGGGACGTCGAGGACGCCGTCCCCTACGGCTTTTCGGGTGACCGCAAGGGTTACCCCTACGAATTATGTAAGAAGGGGGGCGGAAAGCGGTACGGCGGCACGGCAGGGAATTTGATTTGCGGAACGGGCAAGCCCGTTCCCTACAACACGCCTCGGCAAGCACCACCCAGCGATACATCGGCATCGAACCGCAGAGGATAGAGGATGCCATACAGAAACACGCACAGTTGATATGATAAGAGGGACGCGGTTTGCGTCCCTCTTTCGTGTGTTATTCAGTTTTTCCACCGAAAACAATAGATTTTGCCCAGTCAATTACTTTTTCAAAAGGCAACAACCATTGATCGGCGTGGGCATTGACGAGTTTTAGAAAAGGCTTTTCAATCAGATATTTTCGCCCCAAGTCAATGATCGTGCAAACGATATAGACGACGAGAACCACAATGATGGAATAGGGTATGAGCAGGGAAGTATTTTGATAAGAGGCATTTTGAAATACCTCTTTCCACAAATACGGTCTCAACAAATTACTATCATGTAGCAAATAGACACCGAATGCTGCGGAAGATATAGTGTTAATAAACCTACTATACTTCATTTTTTTGGTCGCAAAAGCCATAAAGAAACTGATTGCCCTAAAAATAGTTAATACTGACTGCCTACCATAAAAATATATGGCATGGGTGGAAAAGATTTCATACCTTGTGCCAAGAACCATGAAAACCACGCAGGACAAATATGTTAGTAAAGAGAAAGAAATCCAAAGAATAAACCAATGCCTACTCTTAATGGCAGGGTTTAACCCGTACAATTTGATATACCCCGCAATCGAGTAATACATTAAAAATTCAATCAAGGCATTGGACTGAAAAGATGAAGTTGTAAAAGTAGGAATAATACTCCAAATAATAAACAAAAAAACAACAAATTTTTGGTATTGCCCTTTGTCAAAAGATAATAGTAAGCGGTTAAGATACGGATGGAGTAAAAACATCACAAAATATGTGCTTGCGAACCACCACTGTGAGAATGACACAGGGAAAAGCGATTTTATTATGGATGTTGGGGCTATTGTTCCTTTTCCGATAGCAAACGCAAAGAAAAACAACGCGACAGAATAGAAGAATAATTGTCCCCAAAATTTGCAAATCTTCTTAAAATCAAGCCTTAAACTTCTATTTTCAATCAAAAAATATCCTGATATTATGACAAAAACATCAACGCCAAAATTGCCGCCCATTTCTATTACATTCCACCACAATCGAGGAATAGTAATAGTCTGATTGTCAAAAGAAAAACCTCCATGAGTAGCAAAGTGGCACCCCACAATCATTAGCATAATAACAATTCGCAGAAGTTCAATACTTGAATTTCTTTCAGACCTTTTTATCACCCCAGCCTCTTGAATGCTCTCCATTCTCTTTCCCACCCCAAATAAAAAAAGTGTGCAGCCGAAGCCGCACACTCGAAAAATGCACAGCTCAGATTGCTGCTACACAAACTTCGACTTTTCCCACAAAGAGAATGCCAAAATAGAGAGTGCATTTTTACCGAGGTAAAAACACATTCTCTTCGTGGGAACATTATGAAGTTTGTGTAGCAAGACTATTTTACTCTACAAGAGCGGAAAAGACAACAAAAATTTATTGCGCAATTATCAAATTGCGGTCGCGGTGCGGAGCACCGCTCCTTGGTGGCGACAGGCAGCAGCCTGTCGCACGAATATTTTGCGCCTGATGGCGCGGTCGGTGTTCGGGAGAACGCCTCCGTGGTATGGCGTGCTGCGGCACGCCATGGGGAGATTGCATTGCGGCGGGGTGAGGGCACCCCGCCCTACGGAAAAGAGGGACGTCGAGGACGCCGTCCCCTACGGCTTTTCGGGTGACCGCAAGGGTCACCCCTACGAATGGAGGGATTTGCGCCTGATGGCGCGGTCGGCGTTCGGGAGGACGCCTCCGTGGTATGGCGTGCTGCGGCACGCCATGGGGAGATTGCATTGCGGCGGGGTGAGGGGATCCCGCCCTACGGAAAAGAGGGACGTCGAGGACGCCGTCCCCTACGGCTTTTCGGGTGACCGCAAGGGTCACCCCTACGAATGGAGGGAAAATTGCGGCGGGACACATGGGTCCCGCCCTACGGAAAAGAGGGATTGCGTAATACACGCCTTATTTATTATGATATGGATGCAACCGTTTGAGGAAAAAATGTGTTTTTAATAGCGTGAGGCCGATCAAAGACAAAGCAGGAAGCGAGGTGAGGAGATGGACGAAAAGCGGGCGCTTAAGGAACTGCGGCACGGCTCGGAAACGGCGCTTTCGTGGTTCATAGACAGCTATACGCCCTATATCAGCGCGGTGGTTTACAACGTGATCGGGCAGGTCATGCAGCAGGCAGATGTGGAGGAGGTCACCGCTGACGTGTTCGTGGCGTTGTGGAATAATGGGAGGAAGATCAAACCCGATGCGGTCAAGAGCTGGTTGGGAACGGTGGCGCGGAACATGGCAAAAAACAAGCTGCGGGAAATTGCACCGGAGCTGCCCTTGGAGGAAAATGTCCTCCCATTGGAAGCGGAGTTGCCGGAGACGGTGTTGGAGCAGCGGGAACAACAGGAACTTGTGCGCCGGGCGGTGCTGGAGATGGAGCAGCCGGTGCGGGAGATCTTTCTGCGGCACTACTACTATTATCAGACTGTGGAGCGGATCGCCAAAGAGATGGGACTGAATCCTTCTACCGTGAAAAGCCATCTCCGCCGGGGACGGGAAAAGCTCCGCACCACGCTGCAAAGTAAAATCAACGATGAGGGAGGCACCCGAAGATGAAAATTTCAGAACTTTTGAATGATATCGAGCCGTTGGCTGTTCCGGAAACGGCGGGGGAGGTCTCCTGCGAGCGAGTAAAGGAGATCACCATGAAAAAAATCAAGAGCGAGACGAAGCAACACATCAGACGTCCGATGGGACTGATCCTTGCGGCGGCGCTGTGCGTGGTACTGGTCGTGGGTGCGATCGGCGCGATCGGCGGACGGTTTGCGGCAGCGGACAGTCAGGATAGAAGCGACTTTTTCAGCGGGGCGTTCGGCACGGGGATCGCCGGACGGGATGCCTACACCTTGACAGATACTTCGCCGGACGGCACGGTGTTCAAGGAGGAGCACTATCCCGGCGTGGAACGTGTTGCCGTGGATCAGGAGCAGGCGGCGCGTCTGCTGGGCGATTACGTGTGCGAGATCGATCAGGGGGTGACCATGGGCGACTTTACGGTGGTGGTACGCAACCTGGTGTTGGACGAAAACGGGATCGGTGTGGTGAGCTATGAGCTTCGCAATCCCAATGGTTTGAACTGCGATTGGTGCGGTAATGCCATCGACGTAGCGGCACCCCGGGCCGCTGTGACAGCGGAGATCGCTGACGGGAAAATGGTGGATATGAACGCACTTCGGCAGGAGGGGTACAGCGATACGCAGGCGACTTTTGTAGGCTATATGGCACCGTTTTATGCCTACAACGGTGAAGCTCTGACATTGACGGTACACTATTTCGACGGCGAAGAAAGGTACGAGCTGCCGCTGACAATCAGCGCGGAGAAGCTTGTTCCCGTTACTCAAATTGGAGAGGCAAGTATTTCCCCCTTGGGTATGATTTTAAGCGGCGATGTGGTGGAGGATGTGGTCATTCATTATGCGGATGGCACGGAATATGTGGTCAAGAGCGATACGTTTTATAACGCCGCTGTGGAAGCCTTGATCGGTGACGAGAACGATACGGCGTTTACATTCAACCGCTTGGTAGAGGTGGAGAACATCAGCAGTATCACCTATACCGGTTTCGGTGCCGGAGGGACTGTGACGGGGTGAGGGCATCCCGCCATACGAAAGAAAGAGACATTGCATTGCAGGGGCGACCGCAAGGGACGCCCCTGCAAAATAAAAGAAACGACCCGAGCGGGTCGTTTCTTTTTGGTTGGATGTTCAAATCAGTTGGCTGTCCAGCCGCCGTCCACAGGGATGGCGGTACCGGTGATCATATTGGCGCCGTCAGAGCAGAGGAAGCGGGCGACCTTGGCGATGTCCGCGGGATCGAGCAGGTGCTTGATGGCGGAGTTGGTGAGCATGATCTCGGAGATGACCTCCTCCTCGGAGATATTGTGCACTTTAGCCTGAGCGGCGATCTGCTTTTGCACCAGCGGGGTATCCACGTAGGCAGGGCAGATGCTGTTGACGGTGATGCCGTATTTGCCGCCCTCCAGCGCTGCCGCCATGGTCAGACCCTGCAAGCCGTGCTTGGCGGAGACATAGCAGGACTTAAAGGGGGAAGCCACGATGCCCTGAATGGAGCCGATGTTGATGATGCGTCCCCAATGGTTCTCCTTCATGGAGGGCCAACAATACTTGATCAGGCGGAAGGGGGAGTTGAGCATCAGGTTCATCATGAAGTCCCACTTTTCCTCGGGAAATTCCTCAATGGGGCAGACGTGCTGGATACCGGCGTTATTGATGAGGATATCCACGCGGCCGTACTTCTGCAGGACGTAGTCCACGAGAGCCCTGGCGGCATCGGGCTTGCTCAAATCGGCAGCCATGCCGTCGCAGTTCAGTTCTTTCATAGTCTGATCCACGGCATCCTGACGGGAGGAGGCGACGATGACGGTGGTGCCGGTCTCCACGAAGAGCTTGGCGATGGCATAGCCGATACCGCTGGTACCGCCGGTGACGATGGCAATTCTGTTTCTGGGCATGATGGGATCATCCTTTCTGATTTGGTTTTGATAAATGTATTATAGGGTATTCTCTTTGAATTTACAAGAGGGGGTGAGCAGGGTGAGAAGGGCGCCGAAAAAGATCATAAAGTCCGCGAGGTTGAACACCAGAGTCTTCAGCCTGCCGGGGGCGGTGGGGAAGCGGAGCATATCCGTGACCGTGCCGCGCCTGAGACGGTCATAGATGTTGCTGCCGGAGCCTGCCAGCAGGAGGATGATGCCGCATTGGGCGGGCCTGCGCTGCTTGCGGAAACCGCGGAGCAGGATCGGGATATTTACGCCCAAAGCGGCACAGGGCAGCCATTTGACCAGCGCGGGGTGGGTGCGGAGGGTGCTGCCGGCAAGACCGTCGTTCTCCACATGGTGAAATGACAGGTGGGAGCAGGGAGATGGGGGAAGCTGATGAGTACGGGCCTTGCGCTTGAGGATACGGTCCAGCGTCAGTGCGGCGGCAGGGAAGAGAATTCTCATGGCGTTACCTCCTGTGACCCTTGATGGAGAAGCCGAAGATGAGACCCAGAATGCCGCCGATGATATGGGTGAGCTGGGAAATATTATCCGCGGTGAACAGGCCGTCCACCAGTTCGCCGCCGAGATAGAAGATGACGACGAAGATAAGGGTGATGGGAATGCCCTGCTTTTTCATCTCCGTGAAGGAGGAGAGGACGATCATCATAAAGACCACACCGCTGGCCCCCAGGAGCATGGCGTGGGGAAAGAAGAGAAACTGCACCAGTCCCGTGACAAGCGCGGTAATGAGAATGCACCAGAAGGTGGACTTGTGGCCGTACTTCTCCTCCACGTTGGGACCTACCAGCAGCAAAAGGAGCATATTGCCCATGTAGTGGGAGTAGTCGCTGTGGCCCAGAACGTGGGTGAAAAAGCGGAGATAGGTCAGGGGATCGGTCAGGGAGGAGCGGTAGACGCTGAAATACAGCGCATTGGCTCTGCCGTCCGTCCAGATGCCGATGAAGGTGGCAAGCAATGCCAGCAGAGCAAAGGTCAGCACCACCGGAGCATTGAAGCGGATGATAATTCTGCGGTTATACAAGGTAAATTCCTCTTTTCAAATCCGTTTTCCGCTATTATAATATATCTGTAAAACTTTGTAAACCGGAGGTTTGCGAAATGAAGAAGGTATTGAAAATTTTGCTGATCGTGATCTGCGTGATCGTTCTGGCGGCGCTGTGCTATCTGGCGTATGTATTCATCGATTATCACCGCATCGGTGACGCTCCTGTGACCATCAGCGGTGAGCCGGACAAGCTCATGCCGACGGATGGGGAGCGGAAGATCGTCTCCTACAACATCGGCTTCGGCGCCTATGAGGCCGACTACGGCTTTTTTATGGACGGCGGCACCGAGAGCTGGGCGTGGAGCGAGGAGCGCCTGGAAAAGAACATCGGCAATATCGCGGCATTTCTGAAGGAACAGAACGCCGATCTGTATATCCTGCAGGAGGTGGATCGGGACTCCACCCGCTCGTATCACATGGACGAGCTGGTGCCTATCGTAGCGGAGGTTGGCAGCGATATGGCGCACACCTGGGCGCAGAACTACGACTCGCCGTTTTTGTTCTACCCCTTTACACAGCCTCACGGCAAGTCAGTCAGCGGTCTTTTGACCATGAGCCCTTTTACGATCACGAAGTCTGACCGGGTGGAGCTGCCCATCGAGAATACGCTGATGAAGTTCCTGGATCTTGACCGCTGCTACTGCAAGAACCGCATTCCCGTGGACAATGGGAAAGAGTTGGTGCTGTATGACTTCCACCTGTCCGCCTATACCTCCGACGGTACCATTGCCACGGAGCAGCTCAAGCTGATCCTGGAGGATATGCAGACGGAGTATGATAAGGGGAACTACTGCATTGCCGGCGGAGACTTCAACAAGGACTTACTGAACGACAGCGAGGCCATCTTCGGCAAGGCGGATCAGGAGTACTCCTGGGCGCAGCCCATCCCCGCGGGCACCTTTGACGGCTACAATGTGACGCTGGCGGCGCCGTTTGACGAGAAGGATCCCGTGCCGAGCTGCCGCAACGCCGACGGGCCTTATCACGAAGGGCAGTACGTGCTGACGGTGGACGGGTTCCTGGTCAGCGACAACGTGGAGGTCAAGAGCGCCGAGGTGTTGGACATCGGTTTTGCTTATTCCGATCACAACCCGGTGGAGATGGTGTTCCGATTTGAGAAATGAAAATAAGACGGCGAGAGCCGTCTTATTTTTTCAGTAAAAAGTGAAAAGTTATGGTGTCAGCAAATTGGAATTTGCCGACAGATCGGAAATGCGGCGCGATGAGGGCATCGCGCCCTACGAAAAGGACGCGAAGGTTTTGGAGAGCCGTAGGGGCGACCGCAAGGGTCGCCCCTACGGAGAGAGGGGACAGAAAGGGGACAAAATAGCTGACAGAAGGAACACAGATGGAGAAAAATTCATAAAATGAGAAAAAAGTATTGCATTTGGGGAAAGCTTGTGTTAACATTAACCTATCAACCGAATATCCCGATGAACCGCTCAGAATCGACAAGAAACTGTTCGGGGAGGGGACTCTGGAGAATCCCATTTGATTGGGTGCCGAAGGTGTAAGGCGAAAGCTGAATCTCTCAGGCAAAAGGACAGAGAAAACAAGTTTACCTTGTTTGCCCGTTCTCCGGAGCCGCAGAAATGCGACTCTTGTATTTTTTAGGAGGAAAAGAGAAATGTTTCAAGAGACACTGTACAACATCGTTTGTAAAATCAACGAATACCTGTCCAACTACATCCTGATCTTTATGCTGGTTGGCGTTGGCCTGTGGTACTCTATCCAGACCCGCTTTGTGCAGGTGCGGTGCTTCGGCGAGGGCATGAAAAAGACCTTCGGCAATCTGAAGCTCCGGGGCGGTAAGCAGGATGCCGGTATGAGCTCGTTCCAAGCGCTGGCTACCGCCATCGCTGCGCAGGTGGGTACCGGCAACATCATCGGTGCATCCGGCGCTATTCTCACCGGCGGTCCCGGCGCCATCTTCTGGATGTGGATCATCGCCTTCTTCGGCATGGCTACCATCTATGCTGAGGCCGTGCTGGCGCAGAAGACCCGTATTGTGGGCGCAGACGGTGAGATCAAGGGTGGCCCCGTTTACTACATCACCACCGCTTTCAAAGGCGGCTTTGGCAAGTTCCTGGCCGGTTTCTTTGCTGTGTCCATCATTCTGGCACTGGGCTTCATGGGCTGCATGGTGCAGTCCAACTCCATTGGCTCCACCATGGAGACCGCATTCGGCATCCCCTCTTGGGTGATGGGTGTTGTGCTGGTGATCATCTGCGGCATCATCTTCTTGGGTGGTGTGCAGCGTCTGGCCTCCGTTACCGAAAAGATCGTTCCCATCATGGCAGGTCTGTTCCTGGTGGGCGGTCTGGTGATTCTGATTGCCCGTATTCAGTACGTGCCCGCTACTTTCGGCATGATCTTCAAGTATGCGTTCCAGCCCAATGCTATTATCGGCGGCGGTATCGGCTATGCCATCAAGACCGCTATTTCTCAGGGCGCCAAGCGCGGATTGTTCTCCAACGAGGCCGGTATGGGTTCTACGCCCCACGCACACGCACAGGCCAACGTGGCCAAGCCCCACGATCAGGGTGTTGTGGCCATGATCGGTGTGTTTATCGACACCTTTGTGGTGCTGACGCTTAACGCTCTGGTCATCATCTGCACGCTGTACACCAAGGACGGCCCCCTTGCAGAATGCGGCGCTGTGGCAGCCAGTGGACTGGGCAAGGCCAATCTGGCGCAGACAGCCTTCGGCATGGTGATGGGGGAAAGCTTTGGCGCCAAGTTCGTGGCTGTGTGCCTGTTCTTCTTTGCATTCTCCACGGTGCTGAGCTGGAACCTGTTCGGTAAGATCAACGCCCAGTATCTGTTTGGCAAGAAGAACCCCAAGCTGTGCACCACCATCTATACTCTGATCGCTCTGGCGTTCGTGTTCGTCGGGACGCTTGCCAGCAACGATCTGGTGTGGGAGCTGACGGATATGTTTAATAACCTGATCGTGCTGCCCAACGTGATCGCTCTGTTTGCCCTGACCGGAATGGTCGTGGCTGCGGTGAAAGAGGCAAAGAAGTAAACGAAGATAAGAAAAAAATGACGCCCGAGAGGGCGTCATTTTTTTATAGTGAAAAGTGAGAAATAGGGCGGCAGAGCCGCGGTCGGCGGTCTTGTGACCGCCTCCAAGGTATGGCGTGCGGGGCACGCCATGGTTGATTTTAATAACGGAATGGGCAAGCCCATTCCCTACAAGAAAAACCGGAGGTTTTGTGAAAATTTGTAGGGAACGGTTTTGACCGTACGTTTTGCGGCGCGCCGGGGTCGTCGCGCCCTACGAGAATAGCAGGGACGAGGAGAGACGATACAGCGGGCCGATGTGGGCATCGCCCCCTACAAGGTTACGCGGGCGACCGCAAGGGTCGCCCCTACGAAGCGGCGAGGTAGGCGGGCGGCGGGACACATGGGTGCCGCCCTACGGGGAGATGCGGGACGATGTGGGCATCGTCCCCTACGGGGGATGCGGGCGACCGCGAGGGTCGCCCCTACGAACGGAGGGATTTGCGGAGGGATGAGGTCGTCGTGCCGTTTGAAATACGGATTGCCACACCAGTTTGTGAACTTACTTCGCAATGACAGACGGCGGCACACACGGGTGCCGCCCTACGGGGAGATGCGGGACGATGTGGGCATCGCCCCCTACAAGGTTACGCGGGCGACCGCAAGGGTCGCCCCTACGAAGCGGCGAGGGAGGCGGGCGGCGGGACACATGGGTGCCGCCCTACAACTCGCAATGACAAGGGACAGACAGAGGTGTCCGCCTCTACAAGAAAAAGCGGCACGGATGGAAAGCATCCGTGCCGTGAGTTTATACGCTTAAGTGGTCTACCAGCTCCAGGGTGGGGTTGTGCTTGGTGAAGAAGCCCAACGCCCATTCGCCGGTGTAGGCGATATAGTAGTTGTCCTTGAAGTCCTGCACCACACGGGAGCCGGAGCAGAGGGTCAGGTCCTGCAGATCGCCGTCGTAGGACTTGATATGGCACAGGTGGTCATAGGGCAGGCCGCTCATGCGGAGATCCACGTTATACTCGCTCTTCATGCGGTACTCGAACACGTCGAATTGCAGGGTACCCACCACGCCGACGACCACGTCTTCAAAACCGCTGTCGGGGATGCGGAAGATCTGGATAGCACCCTCCTGAGCGATCTGCTGGATGCCTTTGACGAACTGCTTGCGCTTCATGGTATCCACCGGGGAGACCAGGCGGAACAGCTCTGGCTCGAAGGTGGGGATGCCGGAGTAGCGGAATTTTTTGCCCGGGACGGTGATGGTGTCGGCGATGGAGAAGATGCCGGGGTCGAACACGCCGATAATATCGCCGGCGTAGGCCTCGTCCACGATCTCGCGCTCGGCAGCCATCATGGCCTGCGGCTGGCTCAGCCGCATTTTTTTGCCGGACTGGACGTGGTAGTATTCCGCGTCACGCTCGAACTTGCCGGAGCAGATACGCATGAACGCCAGACGGTCCCGGTGGGCTTTGTTCATGTTCGCCTGGATCTTGAACACGAAGGCGGAGAAGTCCGGGGAGAAGGTATCCACCTCGCCCTCGTCGCTTTCCCGGGACAGGGGAGCGGTGGTCATTTTGAGGAAGTACTCGAGGAACGGCTCCACGCCGAAGTTGGTGAGGGCAGAGCCGAAGAACACGGGGGAGAGAGTACCGCTGCGGACAGCTTTGATATCAAAGCTTTCGCCGGCGCCCAACAGCTCTACGTCGTCGCGGAGGGTATTGCACAGCTTCTGCCCAATCATGTCCGGCAGCAGGGGATCGTCCAGGTCCATCTCGGTGATGGCAGCCTTGCTGGCGTGGCCGGCATCGGTGAAGTGGAGAATGCACTTCTTTTCCCGGTCATAGACGCCCTGGAATTCCTTGCCGCAGCCGATGGGCCAGTTCATGGGATAGGTGGAGATGCCCAGCTCCCGCTCCACCTCCTCGCACAGCTCCAGAGGGTCGCGGGTCTCGCGGTCCATCTTGTTGATGAAGGTGAAGATGGGGATATGACGCAGGGCGCAGACCTTGAACAGCTTGCGGGTCTGGGGCTCTACGCCTTTGGCTCCGTCGATGACCATGACGGCGCTGTCCGCCGCCATCAAGGTGCGGTAGGTGTCCTCGGAGAAGTCCTGATGGCCCGGGGTATCCAGAATGATGATGCAATAGCCGTCGTGGCTGAACTGCATGACGGAGGAGGTGACGGAGATGCCGCGCTGCTTTTCGATCTCCATCCAGTCGGACGTGGCGGCACGGGCCCGCTTGCCCTTGACCTCACCGGCCTGCGCGATAGCCCCGCCGTAGAGCAGGAACTTTTCCGTCAGGGTGGTCTTGCCGGCGTCGGGGTGGGAGATGATGGCGAACGTGCGGCGGCGTTCGATCTCCTGTTGCAATGTTGCCATAGGGAGTGCCCTCCTTGGTATGAGCGATAACGCGCATCATGGCGCGGGTAGTTACGAACTTTGCTATTTTACCCAATTTCCGGGGAAAAGTCAATACGGCGGAGGGGTCAAAAGAGGAGAGGACGGAGAATGAAAAAGCGGAATATACAAGGTGACGAAAAAGATCTCCCGTCCGGACGGGAGATCTTTCATTTCAGTTCTGTGTGTCCAATGCTTTCCAACCGAAGCGGATGATGGAGACAAGGATGGAGAGCATACACAGAGATTCGCTGATAATGCCGGCGATGGAAAAGGTAAAGACATCATAGACAAGCCAGGTAGGGGAGCCTAAAAGGAAGTTGACCACCCGGATCTTGCGGAGATTGCGGCTCCAATAGGCGAACATCACGGCAACAGACCCGGCAAAGGGAAGAAGCGAGATGGGCCCCTCCCAGGTGACGGCGGTATTGACGACGTACAGCACGAGAAAAACACCCAGCCAGCCTTTCCACGCCGCCCATCTCTTGTCATTGAAAAAGTACATCACCACACAGCGGGCGGTATTGATGGCCATGGTGAAACAGCCGGTGATGGCACCCAGCAGAAAATAGTGAACGATATAGACGGCAAAGGAACCTAATTGCAGGGCAAACAGGGTCTTATTCTTCTTAAACTGAAAGGACAGCAGAAAGAGCGCCGTGCTGATAAAACCAATCAGTTGGGCAATCAGTTTGACAGTCATACGATGCCTCTTACAGATCTAATGTCAGGTCGCCGTCCTTGATCCAACCCAGCTTGCGCAGGGGAAAAGTGAGCAGGGGGGTCAGGATCGCGGGAAGGACGAAGGAGATCAGAAGCAGTCCCAGCCAGTCCATGCCGGTGATGGCAGCCTTTGTGCCGGCGGTAACGTCATTGATCCAACCGGTGTAGACACCGATCTGCCCTACCAGACCGCAGGTGCCCATACCGGAGGACACCGCTGCACCGTTCATCTCCAGGTGAAACAGGCAGGTGGCGATGGGACCGGTGATGGCGGCGCAAAGGGTGGGTGGGATCCAGATCCGGGGATTGCGGACGATGTTGGGCATTTGCAGCATACTGGTGCCGATGCCCTGCGCCACCAGACCGCCCCAACGGTTTTCCCGGAAGCTCATGACGGCAAAGCCCACCATCTGAGCGCAGCAGCCCGCCACGGCGGCACCGCCGGCAAGGCCGGTAAGCCCAAAGGCGGCACAGATGGCGGCAGAGGAGATGGGCAGGGTCAGCGCAACGCCAACCGCGACGGAGACCAGAATGCCCATGAAGAAGGGCTGCAGCTCCGTTGCCCACATGATGAATCTGCCCACTGCAGTGGCGGCGGCACCGATGGGGGAGGCGATCAGGTACGCCACGCCGATACCGGCGAGGGCGGTGACAATGGGGGTCACCAGCAGGTCGATCTTGGTCTCCTTGCTGACGCCCTTGCCGATCTCAGAGGCGATGATGGCCACGAAGTAGACGGCAAGAGGGCCGCCGGCACCGCCGAAGACGTTGGTGGCAAACCCTACGGCGATCAGGGAGAACAGCACCATGGGGGGAGCCTGCAGAGCGTAGCCGATGGCGACCGCCATGGCGGGTCCCACCATGGCGGAGCAAAGACCGCCGATGGTATAGCCCACGGCGCCCTCGCCGCTGCCGATCGTGACGATCACAGCCTGCAGGAAGCCAATATGGAACTGCTGACCGATGGTGTTCAGGATCGTGCCCACCAGCAGTGTGCAGAAAAGGCCCTGCGCCATAGCGCTCAAGGCATCGATAAAGTAGCGCTTGGGAGAGAAGATGATATTCTTCCGTTTCAAAAATGCTTTCAGCTTTTCCATAACGATCTCCTGTCGCAAATCGGTTGATGTGACCCCATTATAATGTATATTTGTATTTTGTCAAATTTTCAGCTGACCCGCCAGATGACCGCTGGACCATGCCCACTGGAGGTTGTACCCGCCGCAGTCACCGTCTATGTCCAGTATCTCGCCGCAGGCGTAGAAGCCGGGGACCAGACGGCTTTGCATGGTCCGGGGATCGAACTCGTCACATCGCAGCCCGCCGGCGGTGACCTGGGCCTGGTCGAAGCCGCAGACCCCGGTGACGGGGAGAGCAAAGCGGCGCAGTTGCCGGAAGATCCGCACTATATCTGCATCCGTAAGAGTAGAAACGGTTTGGTTGGTAAACCCCGCGGACTTAACGAGCATCTGCCCCAGTCGGCTGTGGACAGAGCCGGTGAGCAGAGTGCCCGCCTCCCGGTCAGCCATGCTCCGGCAGCGGGAGATGAGCCATGCGCGCAGCGCGGTATCGTCAAGGTCGGGGAAGAAGTTCAACTCGCAGACGAGACCGTCGCCGCCGGTGGCAACGGCGCGGGAGATGTCGAAGATGGCAGGGCCGCTGACACCGTATTCGGTGAACAGCACCTCGCCCCTGTTCCGTGCCAGTACCTCTTTGCCCCGGCGGATGGTGATGCCGCATTCCGCCTTGACACCCTTGAGGGCACGGGGATAGGTGGGATCGGTCCTGAGCTGTACCAATGAGGGGTAGAGGGCGGTGCGGTGGTGACCCAGTGCCCTGGCGATCCGGTAGCCGTCCATGACGCCGCCCACCTTACCGCCGGCACAGCCGCCGGATGCCAGAATGACGGCATCGGCGGAAAAGGTATCGGTCTCGGTTTTTACGGTGAAGCCGCCTGCGGTTTTTTTGACATCGGTGACTGCCTGCGCGGTGCGGAGATCGACGTTCTCCTGCTCCAGAGCGTAGCGCAGCACGTCCAGCACGCTGCCCGCCATGTTGCTCATGGGATAGACCCGTCCGCTGCTTTCGGTGACGGTCAGCAGTCCCAGATCTTCAAAAAAACGGAGGGTTTTCTCCACATCGAATTGGGAGAGGGCATAGTCGCAGAAGTTCTCGCCGCCGTGGTAATGGGTGGGGGAGACGTTGCGATTGGTGAGATTGCAGCGTCCGTTTCCCGTAGCCAGGAGCTTGCGGCCTACCCGTGCCTGCCGCTCCAATAACGTGACACGGTGGCCGTTTCGGGCGGCGGTCAATGCCGCCGTCATGCCGCCGGCACCGCCGCCGATAATGAGAACGTTCATAAAATAAATATCTCCTCTTTGCCTCCCCTGTGCAAGGGAAGGTGTCAAAATCAAAGATTTTGACGGAGGGGTTGCCATAGGGAAAAGACAATCCCCCAGTCTCGCTTTGCTCGACAGCCCCCTTTACACAAGGGGGCCTTTGCAATTATCCGTTTCGCCGCTTCCGCGTCAGATACCCCTCCAGCATCAAGCCGGCGGCAACGGCGTCCACCACTTTCTTGCGCTGCTTGCCGTTCTTGCCGTTATTATAGAGAATAGCGTGGGCTTCCACGGTGCTGCGGCGCTCATCCCAGAGGGTGAGGGAGAGTCCCGTGGCGGCTTTGATCTCCTCGCCGAAAGCGGCGCACTTTTCTGCACGGGGACCCAGAGTGCCGTCCATATTCTTGGGGTAGCCCAGCACAAGCTCCGCCACTTCGTGCTCTTTGGCGATGCGGCAGATCTCGGCGAGAACGACCTCCGGCTTACGGCTGTCGATAACGGTGGAGTAACCTACCAGGGTCATTAAATTGTCGGAAACGGCGATACCGGTATGGGCGTCACCGTAGTCAATGGCCATGATCTTCATAAAATAATATCTCCTCTTTGCCTCCCCTGTGTAAGGGGAGGTGTCAAAATCAAAGATTTTGACGGAGGGGTTGTCACAGAGATAGGACAATCCCCCAGTCTCGTTTCACTCGACAGCCCCCTTTGCACAAGGTGGCCTCTGTTCTTTTTCACCATCATACATGAAAACGGCTGCAATCGCAACTGCAAAGGATAAAATTTTAGGCTAAAAACACAAAAAAATGCCAAAAAAGTTGTTGACCCCGACGGAAAGATATGATATAGTTGTCATTACCTGTGAGTGGGTGCTTTCTTTTTGCGCGCTTTTCGCTTCGGGCGGGCAGGAAAAAAAACCACTAAAACAGGGAGGCAATCGGTATTCCGACAACGGAAATACCTAATCTAATAAGGAGGTGCCGTTAATGCGCGTGAAAATCACTCTCCGCTGCAACGAGTGCAAGCAGAGAAACTACAACACGATGAAGAACAAGAAGAATACCCCTGACAAGCTTGAGCTGAACAAGTATTGCCCCTTCTGCAGAAAGCACACCGTCCACACGGAAACCAAGTAATCGGAAGGAGATACGAAATGGCTGAAGTGAAGAAAAAGCGCGACCTCGGTAAGTGGTTCCGCGAAATGAGAAGCGAATTGAAGAAGGTCGTATGGCCCGGCGCCAAGGAGACCCGCAACAACACCGTGACCGTGTTGGTGGCATCCTTGATCGTGGGCGCCTGCATCTGGATCTTCGACTGGGTTGCCGTGGCAGCCGTCGATGCCCTGATCGGCCTGTTTGCCTGAGGAATTGAGAGATGGCTGAAAATGCGAAGTGGTATGTGCTGCATACCTATTCCGGCTACGAAAATGCGGTAAAGGCCGCCATCGAAAAGTCCGTCGTCAACCGTCACTTCGAGGACATGGTGTTCCAGATGGAGATCCCTATGGAGACCGTTACCGAGGTGAACGAGATGGGTGTATCCAAGGAAGTGGAACGGAAGGTTTTTCCGGGCTACGTCCTGATTAAGATGATCCTGACGGACGAGACGTGGCATCTGGTCCGCAACATTCGCGGCGTGACCGGTTTTGTGGGTGAGGCCAACAAGGCGATCCCCCTGACCGAGGAGGAAGTCGCTGCTTTGGGCGTGGAACGTCACGAGATCGTCGTGATGTACAATGTGGGCGACACCGTGAAGATCACGGACGGCCCCTTGAGCAGTTTCAAGGGCATTGTGGAGGAGATCGACGCCGAGAAGAACAAGGTAAGCGTTCTGGTCTCCATGTTCGGCAGAGAGACACCCGTCGAGCTGGAGCTCGATCAGGTGGAGGTCTGCGAAGGCTGAGTACGGCAGTATCCGTACAAGCCGGGGCAAAACCACTCCGGCGCAAGTGGGAGAGACGCAAAAAGATGCGCCTCGCCAAGGGCGGGTCTCACGGCAGGTGAGCCGCTACCACATTAGAAAAAGGAGGTGCCTACAATGGCACAGAAAGTCGTTGGTTTCGTAAAGCTGCAGATCCCTGCAGGTAAAGCAACTCCCGCACCCCCCGTTGGCCCCGCTCTGGGTCAGCACGGCGTTAACATTGCCGCTTTCACCAAGGAATTCAATGAGCGTACCAAGAACGATATGGGTCTGATCATCCCCGTGGTGATCACCGTCTATGCTGACCGTTCTTTCTCCTTTATCACCAAGACGCCTCCCGCAGCGGTCCTGATCAAGAAGGAGTGCAACATTGAGAAGGCTTCCGGCGTTCCCAACAAGGAAAAGGTAGCCACCATCTCCAAGGCCTCCATCCAGAAGATCGCTGAGCTGAAGATGCGCGATCTGAACGCCGCTTCTCTGGAAGCAGCCATGAGCATGATCGCAGGTACCGCACGCTCCATGGGCGTTGTGGTCGGCGACTAAGGAGGGTGTAACGATGTTTAGAGGTAAGAAGTATCAAGATAGTGCAAAGCAGATCGACAAGGCGATGCTGTATGACCCCAAAGAGGGTCTGGAGCTGATCTGCAAGACCGCTTCCGCCAAGTTCGACGAGACCGTCGAGCTGCACGTCAAGCTGGGCGTTGACTCCCGTCACGCCGACCAGCAGGTCCGCGGCGCCATCGTGCTGCCCAACGGTACC
>JAZUEB010000080.1:0-4923 GCA_045639965.1 Vescimonas sp.
GAACCGGAAACCGGATATTCCTTCTTCTATGACGGGCCGGTTTACTATTGCCGGGTGACCCCGACAGAGGAAACGGTCATTGAGGATATGGACGACTATTCTGCCAACGACATCCGTGCCATGGAGATCGGCACCGTAGAGTTTCTGGGCATTTCCTCGTATATTCTGGATCAGTGATGATTGGTACAAAAAAGAAGCACCCGATCGGGTGCTTCTTTTTTATTCTGATTACTTGCGGGCGATGGCCTTTTTCACAGCGGCCACAATGTTGGCGCCGCGCAGACCGTACACGTCCATCAGATAGTCCTGGGGGCCCACCTGGCCGAACTGATCCTGCACGCCCACGAACTCCTGTACGGTGGGGCAGTTCTTACTGAGGCAGTTAGCTACCACGCTGCCAAGACCGCAGGTGACATTGTGGTTCTCAGCGGTGACGATAGCGCCGGTCTCCCTGGCGGCCTTGATCACCAGTTCCTCATCCAGAGGCTTCCAGGTGAACATGTCGATCACGCGGACAGAGATACCCTCGGCCTTCAGCGTCTCATAGGCTTTCAGAGCCTCGTCTACCATGATACCGGAGGTGATAACGGTTGCCACATCGTCCTTACTCTCGTGCAGAACAACGCCCTTGCCCACCTCGAATTCGCTGTCATCGCCATAGACCTGTACGATGCCCTTGCGGACGAAGCGGGTATAAGTCACCTTGTCGATGGCGGCTTGTGCCCGGGTCACGAAGGCCAGCTGTGCATAGTCGCAGGGATCGAATACCACGGTATCGGGAATGGACAGGTACATGGCGGCATCTTCCAAAGGCATATGAGTGCCGCCGTTGAAGGCAGCGGTCACACCGGCGTCGGAGCCCAGTACGTGGACGGGCAGATCTGCATAGGCGGCAGACATATAGATCTGGTCATAGATCCGGCGGGAGGAGAAAGTGCCAAAGCTATGGAGATATACCTTCTTGCCGGTGGCGGCAAGACCGGCGCACACACCGGCGGCGTTGCCCTCGGCAATACCGGCCTCATACGCCCGTTCCGGCCACTCTTTCATCAGCTGCTTGGTGTTCACGCAGCCCATCAGGTCGCAGTCTACATACACGATGTCCTTATCCTTGGCCATCATGTCTTTCAGCGTCAGCGCCATGGCATCTCGGCAGGCGCGGGAGTCCTTTTCATGCTTTCCGATCAGATTGATTTTCATTTCAGATACCCTCCTTACTGCATTTCTGCCAGCGCCTTTTCCGACGCGGCAATGGCTTGGAGCCACTGTTCCTCACTGGGCTGAGAGGAGTGCTCATGCTTGGGCTCGGCAAAGGTCGCACCTTTGGCCTTGATGGTATCCAGCACGATGCAGGAGGGAACACCTTTCCTGGCATAGGCATTCCGGATAGCGTTGTAGATGGCATCCACATCGTGTCCGTCGATCTCCTGGGTATACAGGCCGAAGCCCTCGGCCTTCTTGGCCAGGCTGCCATGATCCAGAATGTCAGCGGTGGCACCGTCCAGCTGATAACCGTTGTTATCAAAGATATAAATGATATTGTCCAGCTTGTGGGCATAAGCAAAGTGAAGGGCCTCCCATACCTGGCCCTCATCTGCCTCGCCGTCGCCGATCACGCAGAACACATGGTTCTTACGGCCGTCGATCTTGTTACCAAGGGCAGCACCGGTGGCGGTGGACACACCCTGGCCCAGAGAGCCGGTGGTCAGATCCACGCCGGGGGTCAGCTTCCGGTCCGTATGGCTGGGGAACTTGGTGTGAGGCTGATTCAGCGTATAGGCATCCTCCATGGGATAAAAGCCCATCAGGCCAAAGGTGGCATAGGCCACAGGGCCTGCGTGACCCTTACTGAGCACCAGCCAGTCACGGTCTTCCCAGCGGGGATTCTTAGGGTCATAGTGCATGACCTCACCATACAGCACGGCCATCAGGTCTGCCAGATCCATGGACCCGCCCACGTGGCCGAAGCCACGGGAGTGGATCACTTTCAGCGTTTCCAGGCGGATCTGTGCCGCCAGAACTTCCAATTTTTTCTTGTCCATTTCGGTTTCCCTCCAGTATGATAAATTTGATTATATCATGTATCCAACTAAACAGGTATTATAGCAAAGCATTTTGAAATTTGCAAGTCATGACTGCCACATCTTGCCATAAAAAATGTGTCGTGATATAATAAATGTAATATTAGTTACCAACAGGAAGGAGGATAGATGCGTGACTTGGCTGTTGATCTTGCCGTTGGCGGCACTTGCGGGCTTTATTCAGTCTTTTACAGGCTTCGGCGCAGCTGCTATTTTGATGACTGTGCTGCCCTACGCCTTTTCCATGCTGCAAGCGCCCGGCATCACTCAGATCATCTGTACATTCCTGGCGGCAACCATGGCGTGGCATTTCCGCAGGAGCATCAATCTGAAAATGATGCTGCTCCCCACGGTGATCTATACGGCGGCAAGCCTTGTGGTAGTGCCGTTTGTTAAGAACTTTGACTTGCATATACTGACCATTGTTTTCGGCGGTTTTCTGGTGATTTTATCCATCTATTCTTTGACGCTGGACAAAAAACTGAAGGTAAGCGGCAGCCTGGGCGCACTCATTGGATGCAGCGCCCTGTCCGGCATTTTGAGCGGATTATTCGGCGTGGGCGGACCGACAATGGCGCTTTATTTATTTGCGGTGTCGGAGACCAGGGAGGAATATCTGGGAACACTGCAGCTGTTGTTTGTGATCAGCAATCTGGCGGTGACGGCGTCCAGAATCGCCAACGGGATCATTACTGCGGACATCCTGCCCATCTGCGCGGTAGGTGCCGCGGGGATCCTGGCGGGCAAGCATCTGGGTTACAGGGTGGGCGACCGATTAGATGCCGATAAGACCCGCATGGCAGTGAACCTTTGTGTGGGATTTTCTGGAATTATTACCATATTACAGCAAACGGTATTAAAGTGAATTAGTACAAGAATACAACAAAAAGTGCCGCTTTTGCGGCACTTTTTTGCTTTATCAGTGCAGACGATCGGAGATATCGTCCAGGGCGGAATCCATGGCGTTGCCCATGCGCTGCATGGCTTTTCCCACCGTGGTCTTGCGCCGGTCCTGGGCGGCACAACCCATCATATCAATAACGATACCGGCTGCTGCACCGATCAGCAGACCGCGGCAAAATGCGGATATTTTCATGCTTTTCACTCCTTTTTCGGTCTATGGACAGTATATCCGTTTGGCAGAAAAAAACACGATGAAATGATTGCCAAGCGGGAGAAAACACGATATAATAAGCATAAAAATAACATTCCTTTTGTTCCTTTTTTCGGCGAAAAAGGGAACATTTGTCACAAAGAAAAGTCCAAAAAGGAACATAGAAAAGTCTGAAAAGGAGAAAAACCATGTCCATTACCGCTTTGCAGGAGACGATCCGACAGAAAAAGACACCCATTGCGCTGGGACTGATGCCGGAGCTTGCAAAAATTTCACCGAAGATCATTAAAAATTTTGAGGAGATGTTCGGACCGGGTACCATGGCCAACGCCGAGGCGCTCCGTTACCATGGCACCCAGATGCTGGACGCGGTGGGGGACAAGCTGCCTGCCGTGATGATCCATGCGGGGAGCTATCTGCGTCTGGGCATGATGGGCATGGACGTACTATGGAATCTGATCTCCGCTGCCAAGAGCCGGGGACTGTACGTCATTCTCGGCGTGGGGACGGAAGAGCCTGCCATGTGGTGGGCCTCCGGCGCCGACGCCGTGACGGTAAATCCCTACATGGGCAGCGATGTGTGTGATGCTCCTGCGGATAAGGCGGTATTCGCCCAGGTGCGGACCTGCAACCCCTCCGCTGCCGAAGTGCAGACCCTTTTGGCGGGGGACCGTCCCCTTTACGCCGTGCTGGGTGAGAAGATGGCGCGCAGGGGTGCGGGGCTTGCCATCGGGACAGGGTATTCCCTTGACATCAAGGAGATGCGGAAACGGTGCGAAAAAGCATTTTTCCTGCTGCCGAACTGCGACGGTGCCAATGCCGCACCGGCTTTTGACGACTATGGTCACGGCGCCATGGTGGTAGACTTTTCTTTGCAGTACGGCGGCGACGTGGACGAGACCATCCGCGCCATGAAGGAATGGGTGAGCGTGGTATGACGACGGTATATCTGATCCGGCACGGAGAGGCGGAGGGAAACCTGCTCCGCATTGCCCAGGGGCACTATGACGGGAAGATCACGGAAAAAGGATACCGTCAGCTGGCGGCGCTGAGCAAGCGGTTTGAAAATATCCATCTGGATGCGGCGTATTCCTCGGATCTGATCCGGGCGGTCACCACCGCCGAGGCGGTGTGCAAGCCAAAAGGATTGGAAGTACAGATCGATCCCGATTTTCGGGAAATTAATATGGGATACTGGGAGGGTCGGCCCTGGCAGTGGATCTACGACAACGACGCCGAGCAGATCGACGCCTTTAATAAGCACCTGGAGAAGTTTCACCCCAACGGCGGGGAGACGCCGCAGCAGGTCATCGACCGCTTTTATCCGAAGCTGATGCAATACGCCAGGGAGAACGACGGCAAGACCATCGCCATTTTCAGCCACGGGTGCGCCCTGCGGTACATGGCGGCGATTTTGAAGGGACTGACCATTGCCGACATCGGGAAAACCATGCACGGGGACAACACTGCCGTGTCGCTCATTGAAATTGACGGCGATGAGACCCGGGTCATCTATCAGGACGACAGCAGCCATCTGGACGCGGAGGGGCTTTCTACGCTGGCGACACAGGACTGGTGGAAAGAATAATATTTCGATGAATTTTTTGCCGCTGACGCGGAGAACGCGCTTCGCGGGGGTACTTTTCCCGTGTCGGAAAAGTACCCAAAAGGACATTTAAGGGGAAAGCGGTAGTTCCGGCTCGGTCGTGCCCCGGCGGGTGTTTTCCG
>JAZUEB010000081.1:0-70801 GCA_045639965.1 Vescimonas sp.
GGTGTGAGCTCCGCTAAGACCTTCGACGCCGGTGTTGCTCTGTACGCTGGTATGGCTCTGATGAGCGTTGCCGGTTCCGCTGTTGTGATCGGCAAGAAGAAGGAGTTCTAATTTAGAACTTAGTTCTTAATAAAAAAGAGAGACCTTCGGGTCTCTCTTTTTTCGTAGGGGCGTGCGGGATAAAAACGTGCCGGTGGCACGTTTTTACCCGCCGCAAGGCAGCGCCCCGATTTTCGGAGCTCCGAACGGAGGGCGAAAATCGGTCTGGCGCAACGAGGGCAAGGACCCTTGCGGTCGCCCGCGGTCAGCCGCAAGGGCTGACCCTACGAAAGCGATGATAACGACAGCAAAAAAAGAGACCGCTTCGGCGGTCTCTCTTTTTTCATTGAACCTGGTCTTACTTGTACAGGTAGCTGTACTTGTCGCGGATGGTGACGATGAACACCTCCAGCTCGACGGGCAGGTCGGTGTCGGCGGTCAGGTCGTAGTCGCGGATCTCTCCATAGGTGCGGACTTTCACGTGGTCGTCGTCCACGAACAACACGCCGGCGTTCTTGCTGTCCTCCATATCCTCCAACGTCTGGAACAGGGTGAACTTATCGTGGCAGGGCTCGGAAGCGTAGGGGCAGAACTGGGTGCAGTTGCCGCACTCGTTGCACATCTTGTCCACGTGCAGCACCTGGTGGCTGCCGTCGTCCAGCACGATGGCCACGTTGGCGCGGTTGGGGCAGGAGTCCACGCAGTTCTCGCACACGGTGGAGCATTGCAGGCAGCGGTCGCCCTCGCAGCAGGCACATTCGCTCATCTTCAGCACGCCCTTCTTGGCGATGGCGTCGGCGGAGGTAACGTAGGCTTCGGCGGGGATATCGTAGGTGTGGGGTGCGCCGATGACTTCCACGGCGAACGCAGCGGCATCAGCGATGCCCTCCACCACGGTGGCGGGACCGCGCTTGGCGTCACCGGCGGCGTACACGCCGGCGATATTGGTCTTGAACGCGGGGCGGCCCTTCTTATCCAGCTCGATGCCGCTCTCGGCAAACAGGGCGTCGTCCACCTGCTCGCCCACGGCGGAGATCACCAGATCGCAGGGGATGTCGAAATATTCGCCGGTGGGAACGGGAGAGCGGCGTCCGGAGGCATCCGCCTCACCCAATGCCATCTTCTCGCACTTCAGAACGTGGCCGCCCTGCTTGACAGGTGCTGCCAGCTCGGCAAAGGCCACGCCGTCCGCGATAGCCAGCGCCAGCTCGTGCTCGTCGGCGGGCATATACTTCTTGGTGCGGCGATAGACGATGGTCACATTTTCAGCACCGCTGCGCTTGGCAAGACGTGCCGCGTCCATGGCGGTGTTGCCGCCGCCTACCACAGCCACGCTGCCGCTGACGCCGATGTTGCCGGCCTTGACGCCCTTCATCCACGCTATGGCGCCGGCTACGTCGCCGGGAATATCCAGCTTGCCGGGCTTCCAGGCACCCACGGCGAAGAGGATGTGGGTGTAGCCCTGCTTTTTCAGCTCGTCAACAGACGGAGCGGGAGCGCCGCACTTGACCTCCACGCCGTACTTTTCCATCATGGCGATGTCCTTGGCGATGGTCTCATCCGCGATACGGAAGGAGGGGATCACGTGACGGGGCACACCGCCCAGAACAGCTTCGCGCTCGAAGATGGTGACCGCCACGCCGGCACGGGCCAGGAAGTTGGCAGCAGCGATACCGGTGGGACCGCCGCCGATGATGGCGGCTTTCTTGCCCTCCACCTTGGCGGTGGGTTTGATGGATGCCATCAGCGCATTGTAGCCGTTCTCGGCGGCCACCAGCTTGGTGTCGCGGATCCGGACGGACTCATCGTAGAAGTTGCGGCTGCACTTCTGTTGGCAGCGGTGGGCGCAGATGGTACCGGTGAGGAACGGCAGGGGGTTTTTCTCGGTGATGAGCTTCAGAGCGGGACCGTACAGACCCTTTCGCACCAGCTCCATGTATTCGGGGATATCCTGCTCGATGGGGCAGCCGCCCTGACAGGGAGCGGTGAAGCAATCCGTCCAGGGCACCTGCTTCTCGCTCTTGCGGCTGGGCAGGGGCTTGATGGGCTTGACGTGGTGATAGTCGGTATGGGAGGCCGTGGACATCTCGCAGATGGCCTCGGTATCGGTGCCGCTGAAAGCTTTATAGGGCAGGGCCTCCACCTTGTTCACCATCTGGAGCAGGCGATTGTATCCGCCGGGCTTCAAAATGGTGGTTGCCACGGTGATGGGCCAGATGCCGGCGGCAAACAGCTTATCGCAGTTGAAGAACTCTGCGCCGCCGGCGAAAGAGATACGCATCTTGCCCTTGAACTGGCGGGAGATCCGGTGGCACATCTCGATGGTCAGGGGGAACAGGCTGCGGCCGGACATATACATCTCGTTGTTGGGCAGCTCACCCCGGGTGGTGTCCACGGGGAAGGTGTTGGAGAGCTTCAGACCAAACTCCAGACCGTTCTTGTCGGCAAGCGACTGCAAGCGTTCGAACATGGGGACGGCGTCGACCCACTGCAAGTCCTCCTTGAAGTGGTGCTCGTCGAACACGATATAGTCGTAACCCATGCTGTCGAGAGTCCGGCGGGCGGTCTCGTAACCCAGAATGGTGGGGTTGCACTTGACGAAGGTGTGCAGGTGCTTTTCGCTGATGAGATAGGAGGCGATACGCTCGATCTCATCCGGCGGGCAGCCGTGGAGGGTGGAGACGGTGACACTGCGGCTGACGCGGGGAGAGATGGCGTCGATATAGTCCACCTCGGTGGGGAACAGCTCCTTGAGGACGGCCTTGCACTCGCCGAAAATGGCGGTCTTGGTGGCGTCCATCATGCCGTCGAGGTACGTGTTGACCTTCTCGCCCTTGATGCCCTCCAGGTCATAGCCCACGGACATATTGAACACGAAGCCGTCGGGATCGCCCAGACCGTAGACCTTGGAGATCACCTTCAGGGCGCACCAGGCCTTGATGTATTCGTCCATGGCCTGAGGCACGGTCAGCTCGGTGGACCACTCCTGGTTGTAGCCCTCGTCATTGGCGAGAATGCAGGGACGGGGGACACAGGCGGCCAGTTCGGCGCCGTCCATCTTCTGCACGGTCTTGACCTCGAAGAAGCGGGCGCCGGCAAAGTAGGCGGCGATGATGTTCTGTGCCAACTGGCTGTTGGGACCGGCAGCGGGACCGAAGGGGGTCTCGATGCGCTCGCCGAAGATGGGCAGGCTTTTGCCGGTGGCCTTGTAGGCCTTGTGGACGCCGAAGATCTCGCCGCTGTTGGCATATTCGGTGACCACCCAGTTCATTAAAGACTTAAAGGGAATGGGATACATCTTTTCAGACATATTGGTACTCCTTTCAAAATGTTATGTAGTGTAGTATTCATCCTCCGTCCATTTGGCGGGATTGGTGTCGATGTATTGCCAAATGCGGAGATAATCGGCCTCATTGCGGATGACGTGGTCATAATAGGAACGTTGCCACAAAGGTATTCCGGCGGCACGATTGGTAAAGCGTTTCAAGGTAGAAATCAGGGTCGGTAAGCGCATATTCGTAGGGGCCGGCGTCCTCGACGGCCCGTCTTTCGATGACAATGTAACGATCATGTGTATATGGTTCGGCATAGTGATGTATTTGTCTATGGAAACATCATTGTATGTCTTTGTGATAGATAATAACATATCTTCTACAAGTGTACCGTATGGTGATAAATCGATGCGCGGGGCGTCGAGGACGCCGCCCCCTACAACGGTACCCAATACATTTTTGCGATGATCGGTACATATCGTCACAAAATAGGTGCCGGCGGTGCTGTAATCATATTTCTGTAACCGGATAGACTTTCGACTTGGTACGCTCTCCATGCCATCAATATACTCTATTGTTCAAACTTCCCCAGAACTTTTTGGCGTACTCCAGGATGTGGGCGTTCTCGGCTTCCTCGTCGATGCCCACCAGAACGCGATCTTTCATCAAAATCTTGCCGTTGCCGATGGTGGTCTGGCATTGCCGTCCGGTCATGCCGAAGATCATGTGGCCGTCGATGTTCTCGTCGCTGAACGGGGTGAAAGGCTTATAATCCATGACGATGATGTCGGCGGCGGCACCGGCCTTGAGGACGCCCAACTGGTCGGGGAAGTACTTGGCGCCGATTTTGGCGTTGTTCTTAAACAGCATGTCGGTGACCTCGCACCAACCCACATTGGGCAGGCAGTTCTGGCTGCGCTGAGAGCAGAGGGCGACCTTCAAAGACTCCAGCATATCGTTGGTATAGGCGTCGGTGCCCATGCCCAGCAGGATGCCGCGCTTGTAGAGCTGCAGCACCGGGCAGATGCCGATGGCGTTGCCCATGTTGCTCTCCGGGTTGTTGACGACCATGGTGTTGGTCTCACGGATAATGTCCATCTCGGCGGTGTTCACGTGGATGCAGTGCCCCAGAATGGTCTTGTCGCCCAGAATGCCGTGATCCTGCAGGCGCTGGACGGGACGGCGTCCGTAATTTTGCAGAGAGTCGTACACATCGTTCATGCCCTCGGACACATGGATGTGATAGCCGGTGCGGCCGTTGTTGGCGGCCACCATGCGGTCAAAGGTCTTGTCGCTGATGGTGAACAGGGCGTGGCCGCCGAACATGGCCGCCAGCATGGGATCCTTCTCCTTTTCGCAGTAGCTGATCCAGTCGGCGTTTTCCTGAATGGCCTGCAGGCACTTCTCCTCGCCGTCGCGGTCGGAGACCTCATAGCAAAGGCACGAGCGGATGCCGAACTTCTTGGCGCTCTCGCCGATCTGGAAGAGAGACCCGGGGATCTCGGCGTAGGCGGCGTGGTGGTCAAAGATGGTGGTGACGCCCTGCTTGATGCAGTCCATGTAGAGCGCGTCGGCGGAAGCGCGGCTGCCCTCCAACGTCAGCTTGCGGTCCATAGCCCACCAGGTACCGTCCAGCACCTCATAGAAGTTGGTGGGATTGCTGCCCACGATGGAGAGGCCGCGGGCAAGGGCGGAATAGATGTGGGTGTGCGCGTTGATGAAGGCGGGCATGATGACGCCGCCTTTGGCGTCGATGATCTCGGCATCGGCATACTTGGCGCGCAGTGCGGCCTCCTCGCCGACTTCCACGATCTTGGTGCCCTCGAAGGCGACAGCGCCGTGTTCATAGTAGCCCTTTCCCTCACTGTCACGGGTGATCAGGCGTCCGTTGGTCACTAAATACATTGCTACATTCCTCCAGTCAATTCAATTTTCCCAGATGGACTATCACGGCGGTAAAACAAAAAGTGCCCCAGACCTTTTCCGTCTGAAACACTCAAGCGCAAAGCCGGAGTGATAGTTGCAGCCCGTGCGCGAAGCACTTCCTTACAGCTACCAATCTTGGATTGTTAGTTATATTCTACAGGAAAGATGAGAAAAAAGCAATAAGAAATTGTGAATTCTACAAGTAAAAATACGAATGGCAGAGACGATTTTCACTCTGCCATTCGTTCATTGGAAATTTTATGCAAAAGCGCTGCCTTTTCATTGGGCAGCTTACCGTCCATGACCTGTTCCAGCAAATATTGGAGCGCTTCCCCTACGGCTTTTCCCCGCAGACCCAAGGCCAGCAGATCGCCGCCGTTTATCGCCAACTGCCGAAGCGAGAAGCAGGCGTCCGCGTCCAAAATCGCCTGCAAAATGCGCTCCGCCTTGTCCATCTCCATGCTGCGCCCCTGATAGTCCGGATGCTGGGCGGCGTTGTCAGCCCGCTTGACAGCGATGAGCTGCCGCACCCCTTCCTCACCCAGATGGTACAGACACCGACGGATGCTTTTTTCCGCCCGGGGTACGTCACGGTCATGCCAGTCCACCAGCTCGATGACCCGCTTTTTCCTCTCGCGGGAGAAGTGCAGACGGGTAGTGATGGCTTCCGCCAAAATGACGCTTGCCTTGCCGTGTCCGTAGAAGTGACCCACGCCCTGTTCATCCATCGTGAATGTGCTGCCCTTGCCCAGATCGTGGAGCAGCATGGTCCAGCGCAGAACGGGATCGGGCGCGATGGCGGCGACGCTGTGGACAGTATGCCCCCATACGTCGTAGCAGTGGTGGGGGTTGTGCTGTTCCAATCCCACACAGGGCAGGATCTCCGGCAGAAACACGCTGATGACATCAGGGTATTGCAGCAGAACTTCCGCGGCATTTTTGCCGCACAGCAGCTTGGTCATCTCCACGTAGAGCCGCTCCACGGCGATCTGGGACAGCTCCTGCCGATGCTCCCGCAGACTTCTCGCCGTTTCCGCGTCAATGGAAAACCCTAATGTGGAAGAGAACCGCAGCGCCCGCATCATGCGCAGGGCATCCTCATCAAAGCGGCGATCCGGGTCTCCCACACACCGCAGCATACCATCGTGCAGGTCCTGCTGTCCACCGTAAAAATCGTACAGCCGCCCCTGCAAGTCCATCGCCATGGCGTTGACGGTGAAGTCCCGCCGTGCCAAATCTTCACGCAGACTGTCCGTAAACCGCACCGTATCGGGGTGGCGGTGGTCGGCGTAATCGCCGTCGGCGCGGAACGTGGTGACCTCATAGCTTTCGCCGTCTATTTTGACCGTCACCGTGCCGTGCTGCAGACCGGTGGGAATGGAATGGGGAAAAAGTGTCAATACTTCCTCTGGGCGGGCAGAGGTGGTGATATCCCAGTCCACGGGCGTTTTGCCCGGCAGCAGATCCCGGACGCAGCCGCCTACGATGTAGGCTTCCTGTCCGTTTTGCGCCAATGTCTGCAAAATGCTTGTTACACCTGCGGGAAATGTCATCTCTTTGCCCCCTTTGACCGCAAAAACACCGCATAATCGCGGTTGCACTTTCGCCTTGCCTGTATTATAATAATATGTCAGAAAAATTGCAAGACACTCCCTTTGGAGGTAACGATATGAAAAATAACGTGGAGATATCCACCTATTTCAAGCCCGGTGTCCGTGCCCATCTGGCGGGGATCGGCGGCGTCAGTATGTGTGCGCTGGCGGAGGTCCTGCAGGGGCAGGGCCTTATCGTGCAGGGCAGCGACATGACGGAAAGCGCCACCGTCAAACATCTGCGGGAGGTGGGAATCGACGTAGCTATCGGCCAAAGTGCCGAGAACCTGCACGACTGCGACCTGGTGATCCGCACCGCCGCCATTCACGACAGCAACCCGGAGATCGCCGGTGCTGTTGCCCGGGGCATTCCCGTCTATGAGCGGGCGCAGGCGTGGGGCGCCATCATGCGGGCGTACCAAAATGCCCTGTGTATCTCCGGCACCCACGGCAAGACCAGCACCACCTCCATGGCCACCCATATCTTTCTGGCGGCGCAGAGGGATCCCACGGTGATGATCGGCGGTACCCTGCCGCTTCTGGGTAAGGGCTACCGTGTGGGTAAGGGCGATACCATCATTTTAGAGAGCTGCGAATACTGCAACTCCTTCCTCAATTTCTTCCCCACCGTGGCGGTGATTTTGAATGTCTGCGCCGACCATCTGGACTTCTTCAAGGATCTTGCCGACATCGAGCGCAGCTTCCGCGCCTTTGCCGAATTGACCCCCGAGAATGGTCACGTGGCAGCAAATCGGGACGATACCGGTGCGGTAGAAGCACTTCGGGATTTTCCCCGCAAGGTGTTCTGGTTCAGCGTCAAGGACGAAAATGCCGACTGCTATGCCGCCAATGTGTCGTTCTTCGACGGCTGCGGCGACTTTGACGTGATGATCGGCGGCAAGCTCTATACCCACATCACGCTTCAAGTTCCCGGAGCGCATAATGTGTCCAACGCACTGGCGGCGGCGGCAAGTGCCTACCTGCTGGGCATTCCCGGCAGTGCCGTCACCGAGGGATTAAAGACCTTCGGCGGTGCATCCCGCCGCTTTGAGGTCAAGGGCGTTTTCCGCGGCGCCAAGGTCTACGACGACTATGCCCACCATCCCGATGAGCTCCATGCCCTGCTGCAGGCGGCGCAGAGCGTCCCCCATGACCGACTGATCTGCGCCTTCCAGCCCCACACCTATACCCGCACGGCAGCTCTCTTTGACGACTTTGTGCGGGAGCTGCAAACGCCGGATATTGCCGTTCTGGCGGAGATCTACGCCGCCCGGGAAAAGAACGACATCGGCATCTCCTCCCGTGATCTGGCGGCAAAAATTCCCGGCAGCGTCTACTGCTCCAGTCTGGAGCAGGTCACCAACACTTTGGCGCAGATCGCCCGACCCGGCGACCTGATTTTGACCGTGGGCGCCGGCGACATCTACCGTGCCGGAGAAAAACTGTTAGAAAGAGAATAAACCGATGAACATCTCCCAAATTTACGATACCGCTCCCGCCGAGGAGCGCAGCGCGGTGGAAATGCACACCTATGAGATACTGGAAAAACTCCACATCCCCTTTACCCGTGTGGATCACGACCCTGCCGAGACCATGGCCGACTGCGTGGCGATCGGCGAAAAGCTGGGCGTTTCCATCTGCAAAAATCTGGTGCTGACCCCGCGAAATAAGAGCGCCTTTTATCTCCTGTGTATGCCCGGTGACAAGCCATTTTCCACCAGGGATTTCTCCAAACAGATCGGCTGTAGCCGCTTGAGCTTTGCTTCCCCGGCGGATATGGCGGGGCTTCTTCGCGTGCAGCCCGGCTCGGCGTCCATTCTGGCACTGATGAACGACCATGACCATCTGGTGCAGCTGTGCGTGGAGCGCAGCGTGTGGGAGAGTGAGTGGTTCGGCTGCCACCCCTGCCGCAACACCTCCAGCCTGCGCATGAAAACCGCCGATTTGAAAACCGTGTTCCTGCCCTATACGGGTCACGAGGCGATCGTGGTAGATTGATAAGAATAAAAAAGAACGCCCGTGCAGGCGTTCTTTTTGTATCAGTATTTTACGCCAGGGTCGCCACCCACTCGCCGTATTTGGCGAGGTTAGCATCCCGCTCCTCTGCGTCAGTCCCCTTGGTCAGGATGTACACCTTGATCTTGGGCTCGGTACCGCTGGGACGGACGATGATGCTGGTGCCGTCGATCAGCTCATAGCGCAGCACGTTGGAGCCGACAAGCTCCATCGTGGACTTCTTGCCGGTCTCCGCGTTGATAACGCTGCCGTCCTTGTAGTCCTTCCATTGGGTCACCTTGACGCCGGAGATCTCCCGGGGCGGATTTTCCCGCAGCGTTTTCATCAGCTTCGCCATCCTCTGCAAGCCGTCCAGACCGGGCATCACCAGATTGTGGGTCTTTTCGCCGTACCAGCCGTACTTTTCGGACAGCGCCAGAATGGCGTCGTACAGCGTCATGCCCTGCGCGGCATACCATGCCGCCATCTCCGTCAGCACCAGGGAGGCGGTAACAGCGTCCTTGTCCCGCACGTAGTCGCCCAGCATATAGCCGTAGCTCTCCTCGTAGGACATGATGACCGTGCCCTGCCCTGCGGCCTCCAGGGCGTTCTTCTTCTCCGCCATGAACTTGAAGCCGGTAAAGGTATCATAGCAGGTCACACCGTTTTGCTCGCAGACCCGCCGCGCCATCTCGGTGGTGACCAGACTCTTGAGGAACACGGGATCCTTCGGCATCTTACCGCTGCGCTTGAGAGCGCCGATGAGATAATCCGCCAGCAGCACGCCGGTCTGGTTGCCGGTAACGGGGATGAACCTGCCGCTCTTGTCGCGCACCATGATGCCGACCCGGTCGCTGTCGGGATCGGTACCCAGCAGGAAGTCCGCGCCCACCTTGTCGGCAAGTGCCTCCGCCAGATAAAAGCCCTCGGGGTTTTCCGGGTTGGGGGAGTCTACTGTGGGGAAGCTGCCGTCAATGACCATCTGCTCCTCCACAGGATACAGATGCTTGATGCCCAGCGCGGTCAGCGCCTCGGGTACCAGCTTGTGTCCGCAGCCGTGGAACGGCGTATAGACTACCTTGAACGTATCCGCCACCTTGGCGACGGACTCCCGGTCGTTGATCATCTCCAGAACCTTCGCCATAAACTTCCGGTCGGTCTCCTCACCGATCACCTCCACCATGCCGGCCTTGACGGCGTCATCAAAAGCCATGCGCTTCACTCCGGTGAAGATGTCCACGGTCTCCAGCTCTTTGGCGATGGCGTCGGCGTGCTGGGGCGGCAGTTGTGCGCCGTCGGCCCAGTAGACCTTGTAGCCGTTGTACTCCTTGGGATTGTGGCTGGCGGTGACGTTAATGCCCGCCTGGCAGCCGTATTCCCGCACGGCGAAGCTCAGCTCCGGCGTGGGGCGCAGGCTCTCAAAAATGCGGACATAGATACCGTTGGCGGCGCAGACCTCGGCGGCGGCACGGGCGAACTCCATGGAGTGGTTGCGGCAGTCCATGCAGATGGCAACGCCCCGTTTTTTCGCTGCTTCGCCCTCTGCGCAGATGACGTTGGCAAAGCCCTGAGTCGCCCAGCGGATGACGTAGACGTTCATCTGGTGCAGACCCATCTTCATGGTGCCCCGCAGACCGGCGGTGCCGAACTCCAGCGGTGCAAAGAACCGACCCTCGATCTCCTTTTCATCGTTTGCGATGGCTTCCAGCTCTTTGACCTCCTCAGCGGTCAAAACGCCGCTTGTGAGCCACTTTTCATATTCCTGACGATAGTTAGTCATGCTCCTCTTCCTCCTCTTCCATCGGTGGTGCATTCAAAATTGCCCGGGCCTCCTCTGCCATGGAGGCGGGCACATACAGGCTGACGCCGTAGCCGGAGAAGCCGTTGATGACTTTGCCGGCAGCGCCCTCCTTGTCGTAGTACTTGAAGCAGGGAATGCCGCAGGACGCCAGAACGGAGATGGTCACGTCGGCGTTGGCGGGATTGTCCAACCCGCGGGTCAGCAAAACCGCCTTTTCCTTTTCTCCGTTTTCGTCTTTCGGCCAGGCGAGCTCCTCCCGGCGGAAATTCCAGCCGCTGTTTTTTCCCAGACCGAATACAAAATCGGTATACGGATTGTCGCTCATGGAAACCCCTCCTATTTATGGTATCGCGTACCGTCTGCGATCTGGTACGCCCGATAGATCTGTTCTAACAGCATGATACGCGCCATGTGGTGCGGAAACGTCATGGGCGACATACTGAGGCGCCAGTCGGCGCTCTTTTTCAGCTCAGCGTCCAGTCCGAAGCTGCCGCCGATCAAAAACGTGACCTGTGTTTTCCCGGCCACGCCGAAGTCCAGCAGCCGCTTCGACAGCTCCTCACTGGAGCAGGTCTTTCCCTCTATGCACAGGGCTACCACCGCACCGCCCTTTGGCAGCTTTTCCCGGATCAGCGCCGCTTCCGCAGCCAGAGCTTTTCGGATCTCGGCAGGGGAGGGATCGTCGCTGAGACGGGTCTCCGGCAGCTCTGCGATCTCCGCCTTGCAGTGCCGCTGCAAGCGCTTCAGGTACTCTGCGGCGGCGTCTGCGTAAAACTTTTCTTTCAGCTTTCCCACGCAGAGAATGTTCACTTTCTGCACACCGCCACCTCCGTTTGATAGGCGCAGCTCAATTTTCCCCGAGGTGCCACGCATACCGCAGCACCAAATGTCTCTACAGCAGAGCCGACAGTCTCCAATGCCCGCGCCGGCGTGTTGTTTTCCCGGCTCAAATGCGCCAGCACGAACTGTCTGGTGCCCTGCCGCGCCATTTGCAGAGCAAATCGGGCGGCGGCCTCGTTGCTCAGGTGGCCGCGATCTCCCAGGATCCTCTGCTTCAAGGGATAGGGATACGGCCCGCTTTTCAGCCATTCCACGTCGTGATTGCTCTCCAGTACCAATAGATCCACACCCGCCAGAGTCTCGGCGGCCTCGTCCGGCACATATCCCGTGTCGGTCAGCACGCCGATGCTGCCGTTGTCGTCAAAACGATAATCCACGCTGTCGGCGGCATCGTGACTGGTGGGGAATACCGATACCTTCACGTTCTCCACGGCAAACACGTCACCGGGCCGGACCTCCCGCAAAAGCGGCTGGATACCGGCGATGCGGCAGGCGAGCTGCCGCCCGGTGGCAGCGGTCAGATAAACGGGAACTTGGTGTCGCCTCACCAGGGTAGCAAGGCCGCAGATGTGGTCGCTGTGCTCATGGGTGATGAGAACGGCATCGACATCGTCCATGGTCAATCCCAATGCGGCAAGGGAGATGACAATGCGCTTGCAGGAGATACCTGCGTCCAGAAGGATATGAGTTTGTCCGCCGGAGATCAGCAGGCAGTTGCCCTCTGATCCACTGGCTAAGGTATGTAATGTCAACACAATGTATGTCCTCATGATGGAAAAACAGCGTCCGTCAGGATCCGCCGGACGCTGTTTTGTATGCAAATTCAGCCGATATGCTGTTCTTCCAGCTCATCGGGGTCGTCTACCATACGGATATCGGCGCCCACCGCACGGAGCTTGCCCACGATGTCCTCATAGCCGCGCTCGATATACTGCACGTTGCTGATCTCCGTGGTGCCGTTCGCGGCCAGGGCGGCAATGACCATGGCGGCACCGGCACGCAGATCACAGGCCTGAATGGGTGCGCCGTCAAAATGATTGATGCCCTCAATAATAGCGACCTTGCCGTCCACCTGGATGTGGGCGCCCATGCGCTTGAGCTCGTCCACATACTTGAAACGACTGGACCACACGCTCTCCGTCACCAGGGAAGTTCCCTCTGCCAAAGCCAGCACCGTGGTGATCTGGGGCTGCATATCGGTGGGGAAGCCGGGATATGGCATGGTCTTGATGTTTGTTTTTTTCAGTTCGCCGCTGCGGCGTACCAGCAGGGTGTCGTCATTCTCCTCCACCTCAACGCCCATCTCCCTGAGCTTGGCGGAGATGCAGTCCATGTGCTTGGGAATGATATTCTTAATCAGAAGCTGTCCGCCGGTGGCAGCCACCGCCGCCATATACGTACCTGCTTCGATCTGATCGGGAATAATGGTATAGCTGCCGCCGGAAAGCCGCTCCACCCCGCGGATCTTAATGGTGTCCGTACCGGCGCCCTTGACATCGGCGCCCATAGAGTTCAGGAAGTTGGCAAGGTCCACGATGTGGGGTTCCTTGGCGGCATTTTCAATCACGGTAACGCCCTCTGCCAGAACGGCAGCCATCATGATATTCATGGTGGCGCCCACAGAAACCACATCCAGATAAATGGTATTTCCATGCAGGCGGTCACCCTTTCCCACGGCATGGATCGCACCGCCCTCCAGCGAGACCTCGGCGCCCATGGCGGTAAAACCCTTTACGTGCTGGTCGATGGGGCGTACGCCGCCGAAGTTGCAGCCGCCGGGCAGCGCCACGGTAGCCTCACCGAAACGACCCAGCAAAGCGCCCACCAGATAGTAACTGGCGCGGATACGGCGGGCCAGATCATAACTGGGACGGGTGGAGTGAATGGCGTGGCAGTCCAATTCAATGGCATGCCTGTTCAGCACTCTGACGTGAGCGCCCAGCTCGTCCAGAATGCTGAAGAACAGCGTCACGTCGCTGATCTGCGGTATATTTTCAATACGGCACACACCGTCCACCAGCAGTGCGGCAGGGAGGATCGCTACGGCGGCATTTTTTGCGCCGGAGATCGTCACCTCGCCGAACAGAGGACGATTGCCGTTTACCAAGTACTTGTTCAAGTAGGCACCTCATTTCAAGAAGCTTCACGCTGCAGCTATCTTGCCCGCAAAAGACAAACTCCATACACCAAATGTTGCAGGGAGCAATACACATCAATACAGGGTAAGTATACCATATTTTCCGGCAAATGCAATATCTTCCATGAAAAATTTTTATGTAAACACAAAAATTGAGGCGGTCTGAAAGACCGCCTCAATTCGGTGAAAAACTCAATGCACGTTGTGGATATCCCAGGACTCGTACTCGGTATGGAGCAGATGGTGGGACTTCTCACCCAGGGGCTTTTCCAGATACTCGGCGTACAGAGCCTGTACGTCGGGATTTTCATGGGAAAAGCGCACCTTGGCGCCCTTGTCCAGACCCCACAGAATGTCGCCGCGGTACTGGGCCATCTCCACGCCGTCGTGAATGGGCTGACCGCCGCCGCCGGCGCAGCCGCCGGGACAGGCCATGACCTCCACGAAGTCGTAGCTGACCTCGCCGGCATCCACGGCGTTCATCAGCTTGCGGGTGTTGCCCAGACCGCTGACAACGGCCACGCGCACGTCACCGGCACCGGGTACGTTAAAGACGGCTTCCTTCCATCCGTCCATACCGCGCACCGCGGTAAAGGCGTCGGCGTCGGGGTTCTTGCCGGTGACCAGGAAGTAGGCGCTGCGCAGCGCCGCGTCCATCACGCCGCCGGTGGCGCCGAAGATCACGGCGGCACCGGTGCCGGTACCCAGGGGACTGTCAAATGGGGTCTCCGGCAGGTTGGCGGGATCCACCTGCTCACCGCGGAACAGACGCACCATCTCGCGGGTGGTCAGCACCACGTCCACGTCGGGATCGCCGCAGGCGTCGTTCAGGTTGGGAATGGCGCGCTCTGCCTTCTTGGCGGTGCAGGGCATAATAGAGATCACGAAGATGTCGTGGGGATCCACGCCGATCTTTTCCGCAAAATAGCTCTTCGCCACAGCGCCGAACATGGCCTGGGGACTCTTGGCGGTGGAGAGGTTTCTGGCGTACTTGGGGAACTGGCTTTTGATGAACCGCACCCAGCCGGGGCAGCAGCTGGTGAACATGGGCCAGGTGTACTGGTCACGGTGGGTAAAGCGCTGGAGGAACTCGCTGCCCTCTTCCATGATGGTCAGGTCGGCGGTGAAGTTGGTGTCGAACACGTAGTCGAAGCCCAGAGTCTTGAGGGCGGCCACCATGCGCTCCGGCGTGGCAAACTCGGGCTCCAGCCCGTAGTATTCCGCCCAGGCGCTGCGGACGGCGGGAGCCACCTGCACCACGGTGATCTTCTTGGGATCGGCAAGTGCATCGAAGACCTTGCCGGTGTCGTCCCGTTCCTGCAGGGCGCCCACGGGGCAGTGGGTCACACATTGCCCGCAGAACGTACAGTCGGATTCCAACAGACTGTGTGCCTTGCCCACGCCGATGGTGGTGCGGGAACCGGTGCCCATCAGATCCCAGATGTTCATTCCCTGAATCTTGTCGCAGACCTGGATGCAGCGCATACAGCGCACGCAGCGGTTTTCTACGCGGATCACGGGGTTGGAGTAGTCATCGGGGATGTTTTTCAGATCATGGGGATAGTGATCGCCCAGCAGGTTGTAATCGTTGGTCAGCTTCTGCAGCTTGCAGTTGCCGCTGCGGGTACATTGGGTGCAGCTCACGTCGTGCTGACTGAGCAGCAGACGCAGATTGACGCGCCGTGCCTCCCGGACCCGGGGAGAATTGGTGTACACCACCATGCCGTCGGCTACCACATTGTTGCAGGAGGGGATCAGACGATCCTGACCCTCCACCTCCACCATGCAGATGCGGCAGGCGCCGATCTCATTGATATCCTTCAAAAAGCAAAGGGTGGGAATGTCGATGCCGACACTGCGGGCGGCGTCCAGAATGGTGGTACCCTCCGGTACGCAGACCGCTTTTTTATCTATCGTCAGATTTACCATTTCTTTTCTCGACCTCCTCTGAAGATTCCGTAACCGAAGTGGTCACAGCGCAGGCAGCGGGAAGCCTCTGTGCAGGCACCCTCGTGGGTCAGACCGCACTCGATGTCGGCAAAATCATGCTTGCGTTCGCCGGCTTCACGTTCTGTGGTGTTGATGCGGCCATGGGGCGGACGGTTGTTCAGCTTGGGTGTGGGAACCTCTACATCCACGGTGATCTCGTGGTGATAACCCAGATGTACGTCGATGTTGGCGGCTGCCACCTTGCCGGCGGCAATGGCACGGATGGCGGTAGCGGGACCGGTGACGCAGTCGCCGCCGGCGAATACGTTGGTCATATCGTTGACCTGACCGGAAAGCCCTGCCACAAACGTGCCGCGCTTGACGGGAACGCCTGCCTGCTCAAAGCCGGCGATCTCAATGCCCTGACCGATAGCCACCACGATAATGTCAGCAGGGATCCGGACCTCGGGCAGATCTGCCTTGTTGGGACGGGGACGGCCGGACTTGTCGGCTTCGCCGATGATCTGAGGCTGGACCCACAGCGCGACGGCGCTGCCGTTTTCGTCGGCCTCGATGCGGACGGGCGCCATCAGAGTCAGGAGCTCCGCTCCCTCTGCCATAGCGCCGGTGATCTCATCGGGCAATGCGGTCATATCGTCCACGCGGCGGCGATAGACACAGGTAACCTTTTCGGCTCCCAGACGGACGGGGCTGCGGGTCACGTCCATGGCCACGTTGCCGCCGCCGATCACGACCACCTTCTTGCCGGAGAAATCGGGATATTCATCGTCACCGATCGCACGGAGCATCTCCACGGCGGACATCACGTTTTTGCTGTCCTCGCCCTCAATGCCTACCTTCTTGTCCTGATGGGCGCCGATGGCGATGTAAATGCAGTCGTATTCGTCCTTGATATCGGTAAAGGTAAGGTCCTTGCCGAATACCACGTTGGTCTTGACCTCAATACCCAGCGAGAGGATGGACTCGATTTCGGCGTCCAGCTTCTCGCGGGGGAAACGGTAACTGGGGATACCGTAGCGCAGCATACCGCCCAGCTTCTTTTTCTCTTCAAAAACAGTGACCTTGTGGCCCATCAGCGCCAGATAGTAAGCGCAGCTCAGGCCGCTGGGGCCGCCGCCGATCACGGCGACCTTCTTGCCGGTAGCGGGCGCACATTCGGGCTGAGGAACATCGCCGGCGTTGTCTACGGCATAGCGCTTCAGACCCCGGATATTGATGGCGTCGTCGATCATTCTGCGGCGGCAGCGTGCCTCACAGGGATGCTCGCAGATATAGGCGCAGGCAGTGGGGAACGGGTTGTCCTTGCGGATCAGACGCACGGCGTCGGCGCAGCGATCCTCACCCACCAGAGCCATGTAGCCGGGCACGTCCACGCCGGCGGGACACATGGCCACGCAGGGAACGGGCAGCTGCAGACCGGCAAGACACCGGTGATGCTTGATATGCTCTTCATAGTCATCGCGGAAGCCGGCAAGACCGTCCAGCACCAGACGGGCGGCATCCCGTCCGATGGCGCAGTCAGCCGTACTTTCAATGGAACGTGCCGTCCTCTCGATGATGGTCAGGGTATCCATGGTGGCGGTGCCGTCCAGCACCTGGGTGATCAGCTTGGTCAGCTGTCCCAGACCGATACGGCAGGGCACGCACTTGCCGCAGGTCTGTGCATGGCACAGCTGCAAAAAGCTCAGGGACATATCCACCGGACACAGTCCCGGAGGGCTGGATGCGATCCTGCGCTCCACGTCACGGTAGAGATTGTCTACCACCGTCTGTGCGCGAGACGGATTTTTGATGTCAAGTCTGCTCAAGATCAGTTCACTCCTTCTCCTGTCCGTTTTGAGAGTACAAAGGTTCTTCTCATACGAACTAAAATGATTGCAATTTAAGAATGCCACACTGAAATGGGAATGTCAACAAAATAAGAAAAGTTGTTAAAAATGAGGAATAATTATCGAAAAACGTTAAAAACAGAATGATAAAAATTAGACATAACATTTTATACGGCGGGAAAAGCTAAAATGCTCGATTTCGAAAAAAAGTGTAACCCCAAATGCGGATTTGATAAATAAGTGACAATTTTAGAGAAACAAAAGTTTCGTAAGAATATTACTTTCAACGGAAAATGGCAGTCTATTGACATTACCACAGGTACAGAATATAATAAAAAACCGTAATGATTCCTGTTGTTCCGGATAGCGGAAGAACGCTTTTTATGACGATGAAAACGATGAAAAGGTGCGTCAGGAAGGAGTCGTATGAACTATCGTTTGGTTGGCAATACATTGGGCTATGTCCTATGGGTCGAAGCCGGTTTCCTGCTGCTGCCCTGCCTGGTATCGCTGCTTACAGGGGATGGCTGCCTGCTGCCCTTTGCCGAAGCGATCCTGCTGTGCCTGCTGTCCGGCGCTGTGCTGCGTCTGATCCCTGTCAGCAACCGTCAGATGCAAAGCCGTGACGGCTATGCAGCGGTGGCACTTGCATGGATCCTGCTGGCGCTGTTCGGTGCGGTACCGTATCTGCTCTCCCGCATGATTCCCCACTATGCGGATGCCCTCTTTGAAACCATCTCCGGCCTGACCACCACGGGATCTACGATCCTCAGCTCGGTGGAGGAACTGCCGAAAAGCATCCTGTTCTGGCGCAGCCAGACCCAGTGGATGGGCGGCATGGGTGTTCTGGTGCTCTTTTTGGCATTGATGCCCAAGCTGGGCGATGGCGCGGTGTATCTGATGCGGGCGGAAAGTCCCGGTCCCATCAAGAGCAAGCTGGTGCCCAAGCTGTCCCGGACCGCCAAGATCATGTACGGCATCTACCTGGGACTTACCGCTTCGGAAATACTGGCGCTCCGGATCGCCGGAATGAGCTGGTATGACAGCATCAATCATGCCTTTACCACCATCGCCACCGGTGGCTTCTCCGTCCGCAATTCCGGCATCGCCGCCTATGCAAGCCCCGCCGTGGTATGGGTGATTACCGTATTCACCTTCCTGGCGGGCGTAAACTTCGGCCTGATGTTCGCCCTGCTGTGTGGAAAATGGCGCCAGGTGCTCCGCAGCGAGGAGCTGTGGACCTACACCGGCATCGTCCTCCTCTCTACGGCGCTGATCTGTTTGAATCTGTGTCTGCAAAACGGCTCCCGTGTCGGGCAGTCTGTTACCGACGCAGCATTTCAGGTCACCACCATTATCACCACCACCGGCTATGCCACCCGTGACTTTGCCCTCTGGCCCACCTTCAGCCGCTGCGTGCTGGCAGCGCTGATGGTTGTCGGCGGCTGTGCCGGCTCCACCGCCGGCGGCATGAAGGTCAGCCGCCTGCTGCTGCTGTGGAAGAGCCTGAAGCGTGATCTCCGGCGGATCCTCCACCCCAACCGTGTCAGCGTCATCAAAATGGACGGACAGGCGGTGCCGGAGCGCACCGTCACCGCTGCCCATACCTTTCAGGCGGCATACCTGCTTATTCTGATCGTCGGCGCACTGATCGTGTCGTGGGATGATCTGGGTTTTACCGAGTCGCTGGCGGCAAGCCTGACCTGCATCAGCAATGTGGGTCCCGGATTGGGCGTTCTGGGTCCCATGGGGAACTTCGGCGCTTTGAGCGATATGAGCAAGTACACCCTGTCGCTCGTGATGCTGATGGGCCGTCTGGAGCTGATGCCTCTTCTGGTGCTGCTGAGTCCCGCCACCTGGCGCAGAAAATAAAGAAAGAACAAAAAGAGCCGCGGTGCGGCTCTTTTTTAAAATCGTTCTTTACTTCTTCAAAAACCTTTCGTACTGCTCCTGCATCCAGTTTTTCAGTTCCTCCACGCCCTCCTCCGTCCAGGGGAAGTCCTGCTCGGTTTTGTCCTGGGCGACCTCATAGCAGTAGACGCTGTATGCGGCAGCGTGGATCACATCCTTATCGGTGGCGTAGCGGTAGCGGAAATCACCGATGCTGCCGGTATAGACAAAGGCTCGCTTGAACCATTGTACGGTCAGGGGGGTGAACTGTTCGTGCATCGTTCTCTTTTCAACTTCCATTTTTCCCTTTTGCTCCTTCCTTTTGTTCCTTTTTTCTTTCAAATTGTAACACAAAAAGGTGCGTTTGTATAGTTGCCATTGGGGAAAAATCGTGCTAAAATATGGGCGAAAAAATTCGAGCAATACAAGGAGAAAAGCCATGATAGAGAGTAAAGTAAAGCGCATCGGCGTCCTGACCTCCGGCGGTGACGCCCCCGGTATGAACGCCGCCATCCGCAGCGCCGTCCGCACCGCAAACGCCCTTGGCATCGAGTGTATCGGCATCCGCCGGGGTTACGCCGGCTTGATCTCCGGCGACTTTATGAACATGGACAGCGACTCTGTCAACCGGATCATCCACCTGGGCGGCACCAAGCTCTATACCGCCCGCTGTGAGGAATTCCACACCGAGGAGGGATTGAAAAAAGCCGCTGCCACCTGTAAACTATTAGGCCTTGACGGCATTGTCGCCATCGGCGGCGACGGCACTTTCCGCGGCGCCCAGGCGCTGAGCGCGTACGGTGTCTCCGTGGTGGGAATTCCCTGTACCATCGACAACGACATCTCCTGTACGGACTATACCATCGGCTTTGATACCGCCGTGAACACCGCTGTGGAGTGCATCGATAAGCTGCGGGACACCATGCAGTCCCATGAGCGGTGCAGCGTGGTGGAGGTCATGGGTCGCCATGCCGGTTATCTGGCGCTGGAGGTGGGGTTGGCGGTGGGCGCCACCGCTGTGCTGGTGCCGGAGAGCAAATACGATTTCCACAATCATGTGGCGGAGAAGATCCGCCGTGCCCGCCTGAACGGCAAGACCAATTTTACCATCGTGGTCGCCGAGGGCGCCGCCAGCGCCGTGGACGTGGGCAAGCAGATCGAGGCGGAGCTGGGACTGGATCCCCGGGTCACCATCCTGGGCCACATTCAGCGGGGCGGCAGTCCCACCGCCAAGGACCGCGTCATGGCCACCCGCATGGGCTATGAGGCTGTCCGGGTGCTGGCAGAGGGCAAGACCAACCGGGTCATCTGTGCGGTGGAGGACAACCGCCTGGTGGATCTGGACATCGACAAGGCGCTGTCCATGAAAAAGACGCTGGATGAGGAGTCCTTCGAGGTCATGAAGGTCATGACCGGCGTGTAAAAAGACTGCAAAATGTGCCGCCCGAGAGGACGGCACATTTTTTTCTATCATTTACCTGTTGACAATGTAAACAAGTTGTGATATGGTATGTTTACAATGTAAACAGAGGGAGGGAAGCACCATGCAAAACGAGGGAACGATCTTGACCCCCACCGAGTGGAAACTGATGGAGTGCCTTTGGGCACACGGCAGCGTCACCGGACGGGAGGCGGTGGAGGAATTACAGAAAACCGCCGGTTGGAGCCGCAGCACCACGTTAACTTTGCTGCGGCGCATGACGGAAAAGAATCTGATTGCCTGTACCGATGGGAACAACGGCGTGAAAGCCTATGCGCCGCTGATCGTTCGGGAGGACGCCGCGCAGCGGGAGACCACCGACTTTCTCACCCGGGTGTATCGGGGCAGCGTCAGCCAGCTTTTGAGCGCCATGACGGAAAAGCAGAAGCTTTCTCAAGAGGAAATTGACGAACTCTATGCCATCTTACAGCGGGAGGAGGAAAAACAATGCTGAACTGGATCTTATCTGCATCGTTGCTGATCGCGATGGTCATCGCCCTGCGTTACCTGCTGCGGGGAAAGCTCCACCCGGCGGTGCAGTACGCCCTGTGGGGCCTGGTGCTGGTGCGTCTGCTGCTGCCGTTCTCCATCGCCCACACCCCGGTGAGCCTGTCCTCCGCCGTGGAGCAGACCACCCTTGCGCAGGACATGGAGCGGGTGCAGCACGTGGAGTCCGTGGAGCGGGAATCCGACGGCACCATCGTGGGGAAGCTGCCCACTTATACAATGCCGGACGGCGAACTTGTGGAGCACTACACCAAGATCGCCGACAGCGCCGACGACGGGGAGCTGATGCGGCTCCAAAGCACCGTATCGGTGAAAAAAATCGTCCGTCCTGTTTGGTATATCGGCATAGGACTGACGGCGGCGTGGTTTTTGGTGGTGAATGTGATCTTCACCCGATCCCTGCGCCGCAGCCGGGAAAAAGTGGAGTGCGACAGCAAGCGTCCGGTCTATGTAACGGCGGCGGTGGATACCCCCTGCCTGTACGGACTGTTTCATCCTGCTATTTATGTGACGCCGGAGGTGGTGACGGACGAGGATAAGCTTCGCCATGTCCTGACCCACGAGACCATGCACTACCGCCACGGCGACCACATCTGGTCTCTTTTGCGGGTGGTGTGCCTGTGCCTGCACTGGTACAATCCGCTGGTGTGGTGGGCGGCAGCCCTTTCGCGCCGGGATGCGGAGCTGTGCTGTGACGCCGCCGCCATCAAGTCCTTGGGCGAGGAACAGCGAGGGGATTACGGCAGAACACTCATTGGTCTGAGCTGTCAGTCCGCCGGACCCAACGACCTGCTGCTCACTGCCACCACAATGACCGGAGGCAAGCGGAGTCTCCGGGAGCGGATCAAGCTGATTGCCCAAAAGCCCCAGACGAAAGCCATCGCCGCTTTTGCGGTGATCGTGGTGGCGGTGCTTGCCGTCGTCATCACCTTTACCGGCAGCGCGCCCGGCGGCAGCTATCTCCGCTGGACGGCGCAGATGTCCCGAAACGGATTCACCTATCGCACCCACTATGCCAAGGATGTGGATACCGTTACCGTCCACGTGGAGGAATATCAGGACGGCGTTCTGGTGAACAGTGAGGTACAGCCCTACGTTGGCGACCTCAAGTATCTGACGCTGAGATTTTACGGTCCCCTCTATTCCGGAGAAAACGGAAATGTGCTGTCATCCGGTTACACCCACATTGAGGGAAACGGCGGCAAAGCCTTTACCATAGAGGTCCCCAACAATTTTGCCTATGATCCTCCCTATGCCGAGGAATCCATCCAAAGTGACGGCATCGTATACTGGTATCCACAGGAGAACGTATCTTTTAGCGCCGGCAGCAAATTTACCCTGGGTCTCTACACCTGCGACAGCAGCTTCGACGCTCTCTCTGTTCCCTCCCAGGAGGTCAACGAGAAAACCGTGGACGAGTATCAGCGGATCCTGGGCGAACCCCGCACCGCCACCGGCGCGGCGGTACTGGTGTGGGCGGAGTTCGGCGGTCACAGTCAGAGCGGCGCTGACATGGGCGGCACCATTCAGGGCAATAACCGCGCCCCGTGGATCAAATTTGACCTGAACGAAAAAATTTCCCACGTCACGCTGGTGGCGGAGGAGTATCAGGACGGGGAGCTGCTGGACATCCACCGGGAGACATTGGAAGCCGATGGATTGAAAAATCTCTATCCCAAGATCAATATAGCCGAGGACGGACAGCTTCAACTGGATCTCCGGCGCAAGGGAAAGGGATATGATGTCACCGAGTCGTGGCCGCTGTCCTACACCTTCGGGGAGGGAAAATGCGGCGGCTATAACTGGTTTAACAAGCTGGCCGAGCCAATGCCCGTCCGGGCGGGAGACCGGGTGTGCCTGCTGAGCGGCAACTATCAGGAGGGCAGCGGCTCTGAATTCCTGGATCCTATGTTTTTGACGCTCGATCCGGCAAATGGATTGGAGTATCTGGATGGCTATGCGGTGGTGCTGTGGGCGGAGTTCGGCGGTCCTGCGGTGGACTACGGCGTGCCGGATGAGGACGGTTGGGTCAGCAACGGTATCACCGGGGTGAGAACGCGGTATTGGATGCCCACGAATGTTCCCACCGTGCAGACAGCCACGTTCACATTCCAGGATTTACAGGCGGTGACGCTGCGGCTTTCCCACTACGAAAAGGGGGAGCTGGTGGAACAGAAGGAACTGCCTTTTACGGGTCTGGAGGTGTATGCGGCAAGTCTGAAACAGGAGGGCAATACCTGGACTGCCGGTATCTCTGCCTATCACGATCGGCACGGCGGTGAGGATGATTGGACACAGCTCAGCTTTGACGCCGAGGGACGAGTCTTTCTGACCAGCTATTGCGACGGCAGCAACACCAATAACTTTGTGCTGTCCCCCAATCAGACCTATTATCTGGCGGCGGCAGCATGGGGCAACTCCCCCTATACGCTGTGGGACTATCAAAACAACCCGCCCTTTATCGCTACAGCCGATCATCTGGTGATCTATGAACTGGATGTCTACACCGCAGGCAGCGAGTTGCCGGAGAACAACGTTACCGTTTGGTCGGACAAGCAGATGAAGTTTGAAAATGACGGCTCCACCGGTGCGGTATACAACTTCGATCAGCTCTACGACGCTACTCTCCGGCTGAAGCACTACAAAAAAGGCGTTTTGGTGGACGAACAAAGTTTCGGTGTGGACGGCATGAAGCAGCTCACCGCCTATGCCTCCCCTGATCCGGACAGCGGCAAGTGGCGTGTTCTGGCGCTGGATGCCGGCGGGGTGAATTACAGTCCCACGCCGCTCAAGGGGCAGACGTTGGCGCAGACGACGCTCAACGCGGTAATCGACTTTGACGGCAAACCCGGCTTTTCCGGCGATTGGCTGCCCATTACCCGAGGGGATATGACGGTGTATTCCCTGACTCGCGGCAATACCTACTGCTTCGCCGCCTTTGTCTGGGGCAAGGATTGGGATTACTACTGCGAGGAGTATCTGACGCATCCCGAGTTTTGCAGCAAGCCCGATGAACTGGTTTTGCTGGAATTGGAGCTGCCGAAGAAATAAGAAAAAAGCACCCTGCGGGGTGCTTTTTTTATACGTCAAATACGCCCAGGATCACGATACCGACCACCACCAGCGCCACCATGGCGTAGTGCTTGACCGATAGCTTTTCCTTGAGGAAGACCCGACCCCACACCATGCTCAGCACGCAGTAGGCGGAGATGATGGGTACCGTCAGTGCCACGTGGCGGCTGTCCGCCAGGGCGTAGATATAGGCGAACTGTCCCGCCGTTTCAAAGACCGCGCCCACATATTTGGGCGCTTCCCGTTTGGGAACAAGGGGACTTTTTTTCACCAGTACTACGTAGACGAAGCAGACCAGTCCCACAAGCAGGAAGGTCAGCTCGTAGGCTACGTTGGCGCTGTCCTCGTTGAGCTTTTGCAGGATCACGCTGTCGGCAAACGTGCCGAGAGCGTCCAGAAGGCAGTAGAGAACGGGCAGTGCCAATGCCAAGGCGGACTTGGCGTAGTGGTGATTGCTCTTGTCCTGCCGCGCCCGGCGCAGCTCGTCGTCCTCACGGGCTTCCACGAAGCCAAGACCGATAACGCCGATACAGACCAGGGCGGTGGCAAGAAGCTGCATGGGGACTAAGTCGTGCAGGCCGCCGGTGGCCAGCGCCAGGATCGCCACGATGGCGCCGCTGGAATTGCAGATGGGGGAGAGGATGGACAGCTCGATGTACCTGAGGCCCAGATAGCCCACGGTCATGGAACTGATATACAGCAGGCTCACCGGCAGATAGGTGACGATGATGCCCCAGCTGATGTCCACGCCGCCGAGGAAGATCTCGTACACCGCGTGGAGTCCCATCACAAGACCCACCGCCATCACCATTTTCAGGTGGCTGAGTTTGTCGTCCGCATCCTGACAGCCCAGCTTGGAAAAGAGGTCACTCCCGCTCCAGCACAGCAGGGCGATCAGGGAAAGCCAAAACCACATATAATACTCCTTTTACAGCGAGATAAGTCCTGCGTCCAGCAGCTTCTGCAAACTCATGAGAATGCCCAGTTTTGCGTGATGCCACGTCAGGCCGCCCTGGAAATAGACCGCGTAGGGTTCGCGGATGGGGCCGTCGGCGGAAAGCTCACTGGTAGCACCCTGCACGAAAGCACCGGCTGCCATGATGACCTCGCTGTCGTAGCCGGGCATCGCCCAGGGCTCCGGGGTGGCGTAGCTGTCCACCGGGGCGGCGGATTGGATGCCCTTGCAGAACGCCACCATGCCCTCCCGGCTGCCCAGCTCCACGCATTGGATGATGTCGTGCCGCGTTTCGCACGCAGAAGGGATCACGCGGAAGCCCAGTTTTTCATAGCAGGCGGCGGCAAATACCGCACCCTTGACGGCGGCGGAGACCACCGTGGGCGCCATAAATAAACCCTGATAGAACTGGGTCAGCAGACCCAGATTGGCACCTACCTCACGCCCCAGACCCGGGGCGCTCAGACGGTAGGCGCAGCGCTCGATGCACGCCTTTTTGCCGGCGATATAGCCGCCGGTGGGGGCAAGACCGCCGCCTAAATTCTTGATGAGACTGCCCACTACCATATCCGCGCCCACATCGGTGGGCTCCAGGGTCTCCACCAGCTCACCGTAGCAGTTGTCCACCATGCATAAAACGTCCGGCTTGCACTGCTTGCAAAAGGCGATCAGCTTGCCGATCTCCTCAACGCCGAAGCTGGGGCGGGTGGCGTAACCCTTGCTGCGCTGAATGGTGATGAGCTTGGTCTTTTCGTTGATGGCACGGCGGATGCCGTCATAGTCAAAACCACCGTCGGGGAGTAAGTCCACCTGGGCGTAGGTGACGCCGTATTCCTTCAAAGAGCCCACAGAGGGACGAATGCCGATGACCTCCTCCAGCGTGTCGTAGGGCGCACCTACGGGGGAAAGCAGCTCGTCGCCGGGCAGGAGATTTGCTCCCAATGCCAGCGCCAGCGCGTGGGTACCGCAGGAGATCTGGGGGCGCACCAGCGCACTTTCCGTGTGGAAAATGTCGGCGTAGATCTGCTCCAGCGTGTCCCGCCCCAGGTCGTCATAGCCGTAGCCGGTGGAGAGATTGAAGTGGTTGGACGCCACACGGTTTTTCTGCATGGCGCAGAGCACCTTGGCCTGATTGTGCTCGGCCACGGCGTCGATTTCCGCAAAGCGCTGCCCCAGTCCGGCAAGACACTCCTCGCCGAAGCGCAGTGCCGATTCGCTGATGCCCATCCGGGCGTATAATTCTTTGGTCGTCATAGGGCAACACCGTTCCATTTCATAATCGTGCGGATGGGATAGTCCCGATCCAAATAGTTTCGGCTGTACCACTCATAGGTGGCGCAGGGTAAATTGACAAGCTCAGGGGCTTCACAGCGGAAAATTTCAAAGGTCTTTTGGTCGCCGGACAGCAGAGCAGCCGCCACGTCCAGTTTTCCCTCGGCTTTCAGACGCTCCAGACAGCCGTCCATCACTGCTACGCAGGCTTGCTCTTCCTCCGTGCCGTAGTTCTCCCGATGACCCAGCCAGTAGAGGAATTCGTGGGGGTCCAGATCCAGCTTGGTGGTAATTTGAGACAGCTTATAAAACTCTTTCCAATCCCTGTTCTTCAGCACCTCGATAAGGTACTTTACCAGATCGTCGTCCAGCGAGATGCAGTCCAAAAACACCTCAAAGGCGTGCTTGCCCGCATCGGGGTCATCAGCGGGTGTCTCTGTTTCTGCGGGAGCCTCGGACATCTGCGGGAACTCTGCACTCTGTGCAAAAATCTCTTCCGGTAATACCATGCCGTCCTGCTTCGCGCAGGCACGGACAAAGGCGGCAATGCCCATTTCGGCAAGCTGCGCCGACAGCTCTTTCATGCGTTCGCCCTCGTCTATCGCGGTGATGGTCATGCCTTGGGGCGGTATGCGCTTACCCTCAAAAAGCTCCTGCATATATTGGAGATAGTAGTCAAATAAAGTCATGGGATATTCCTGCCTTTCCGGCAAATATCTTACCATACGGCGCTTGCCTTTGCAAGAAATTTCGGGTAAGATAGGGGCAGAACGAAGCGAGGTGAAGTACCGTGCAGAACCTATATGCCGCCCCGTTGGAGGGGGTCACCACCCACATCTGGCGCAAAGCGCATCGCGCTGTTTTCGGTGGTGCATACAAGTATTATACCCCGTTTCTCTCACCCAACGGCAATCTGTGCTTTCAGACGAAAGAGCTGCGGGAGGTGAGGCAAGGCGAGAAGGACCTGGTGCCGCAGCTTTTGACCAACTCGGCGGAATACTTCATTTGGGGCGCCCGGGAGCTGCAAAAGCTGGGGTATCGGGAAGTGAATTTCAACCTGGGATGCCCCAGCGGTACGGTGGTGGCCAAGCACAAGGGCAGCGGTCTTTTATCCGACCTGTCCTACCTTGACCGCCTGTTGGACGAGATATTCAATGCACTGCCCGACCTCTCCATCTCTGTCAAGACCCGCATCGGACGCTACGAAACGGGGGAATGGGAGCGCCTGCTGGAGATCTTTGAGCGCTACCCGATTGCGGAGCTGACTGTACACCCCCGCGTGCAGAAGGAGTTTTACGAGGGATCGGCACACCGGGACGTGTTTTTGTGGACGCAGGCTCATACCCATCTGCCCTTGGTGTATAATGGTGATGTGACCACGCCTGACGATGCGGCATTTTCCTATGGCTGCCCGGTCATGCTGGGCCGGGGCCTTGCCCGGCGTCCCACCCTGCTGCGGGAGATCCGGGGCGGCGAAAAAGCCACCCGGCAGGAGCTGACCGCATTTCATGACGCGGTATTCAATGGTTATGAGCAGCTTTTGAGCGGCGCTTTGCCCGCCATCTATCGGATGCGGGAGCTCTGGAACTATCTGGCGTGTTCATTTGAGGGGACAGAGGACGCCATCAAGCGGATCCGCAAGGCGAAAACGCTGACCGAGTACGAAGCAGCGGCACAGACGATCTTGCGGGAGTGCGAAATGAAATGAGAAACGGAGCTGTCCGCATCGCGGACAGCTCCGTTTGTTCAGGTGACGTTGGTATCCTGCAGGATATAGCAGGTGATATCGCGGCGACCCCAGGGGACGCAGTCTCCATAGGTGGGGAACCAGACGTCGATGATGTTTCCCTTGACGGCACCGCCGCAGTCATAGGCGGTACCGATACCGTAGACCTTGCCGCCGGATACAGAGCCGATATACATACTGGTATGATAGGGGTATACCTTGGGGTCTACGGCAATGACGCCCATGCCCACAGCGTGGCCCGTATAGGTGCGGGTACCGCCGGAGTAGGCGGTGGAGTTATTGATGACCTTTTTGGTATAGATCATGCTGTCGCCGTTTTCAAAGACCAGATAGCCGCCGCTGCCATCACGGAATGGATGGTCCTTGACGGCGCGCATATCCTGCTCCATGGTGTGGGCCAGGTGGCCGTACTCTACGATCTGGGTGACTGCGCTGTCGTCGCTGCGGGCAACCAGATGGGATTCTATCAGATCTCCTTTGCGGTAGACATCTTCATAGGTGTCGGTGATACAGCCGGGTTTTCCCTCCTGCACGATCCGGTAGGTGCCCTTTTCCAGCAGATAGTTGGAGTAGGTGCGGGTATTGTAGGGGGAGAACGTCACCGCGCTGCGCTCATAGCGGAGCTCGTCGCTGATATGGATAATGGGCATGGTGCCGGCGACGTTGACGGCAATCATCTCGTCATCGGCAACGGCAATATGCAGCCGCCGCAGAAGATTTGCCACGGTCTCGCGGCGGCAGATGACGGTATCGCAGATGCTGCCGTGGCGTATCACGGCGGCTTGTCCCTTGTGCAGAACAAGCTGCGCATCGCCGGGTGCGGTGTCGCTGCTGATGGTGAGCAGGGGGAGCTCCCGATCCTCGTCGGGATAGCTGCGGACCACCTGAGGACCTGTTCCGTCCACAACCAGATAGGTATAGGCCTTGTAGGAGGTCTGGGTGCAGCTCAGGCACAGGGGGATTTCAATGAGTGCTGTCAGAACAAGGCAAGCAAGAAAACGGACGGCAGGGTGGGCGGTATTGTATCGGTGTACACGCTGCAAAAATTGAAACTGGGGCAGAGCCAGCACGTTCCGGCGGAAGCGCTTTGCCCAGGCAACTATGCTGTGTACAGCGGGAGACCGGGAGATCCGGAGACGCAGATGCGCTCCTGTCTGCAAAGCGGCAAGGCGGATGCCTGCACACAGTGGACGCAGGATACCGCGCAGAAACCGACGGATCGCCCGATACTGGGGCAGAGCTGCCGCGGCGCGGCAAAAACGCTTCCACCCGGACGACTTTTCCGAGGGCGGCAGCAGATCCAGTTGTGTCAGACGATCGTTCATAACAAGATGAAAGCCGCATTTCCCACATGGTAAATGCGGCAAAACTCCTTTTTTGAAACAAAAACTAAGCGTAGTATATCAGTTTGGATTTCATTTGTCAAATGGGAGTATTTGTGTTATTCTGTTACAAAAAGGGGGAAATGGGTATGAAATTGTTTCAGACGAAGCTCTATGAGCTGTTGGAGATCGAACCCGGCGTAACGGCCTTGATCGGCGGCGGCGGGAAAACATCCCTGCTGTATCATCTGGTGGGGGAATTGTACCGACGGGGTACGGTGGCGATCGCAACCACCACCCATATCAAAAAGCCCGATCAGTTCCCCTTTGCCGCCACGGAAGAAGAGGCAAAAAGACTGCTGGCGGAGCGTGGATACGTGTGCATCGGCACAGAAACCGGGGACGGCAAGCTGACAGCGCCTTCCTTTGCCGGGTGGGAGCATCTCGCCGACTACGTTCTCGTGGAGGCGGACGGCGCAAAAATGCACCCGCTGAAGGCCCATGCCGCGCATGAGCCGGTGATCCCCGTCGGCTGCGGGAACGTGATCTGCGTGGCGGGGGCGTCCGGTTTCCAAACCCCCATCGTACAGGCGGTACATAGACCGGAAGTTTTTGCTGCGCTGGCAGAGGTTTCGGAGCAGAGTATCGCTACGCCGGAGTTAGTGGCGAAAGTGCTGGAAAAGGAGCATTTGCACACACGGGTATTTCTGAACCAGGTGGATGCGCTGCATCGATTTTTCGGCAAGGCGTCGATCAAGGAGTTTGCCAAAGAGCTGAACTGTCCTGTCGTGGCGGGCAGTTTGCGGCAGGGGAGCTGGCAGAAATACTGAATGCCGAATGCAAAAGGAAAGAGCGCCGCTGGCGCTCTTTTTTTGTAGAAACGGCGGGCGGACAGGGTCGTCCGCCCCTACAAGGTGTTAGGCTTATGCGCGTTTCAGCAGCTCCTCGGTCAAGGCGGCGTAATCGGCAAGGCTCAGCCGTTCGCCCCGGATATCGGGGGCAAAGCCGCAGGCGGTGATGGCATCTGTCAGTACCTCTTTGGACAAATCCCACCCGGTTTGCAGGCTGTTGGCCAGCGTTTTGCGCCGCAGGGCGAAGCCGGCTCGGACGGTGCGCCAGAACGCCGTCTCGTCAGAGACCTGCACCGCCGGGGCCTTCCGGGTGCGGCAATGGAGAACGGCAGAGGTGACCTTCGGCGCGGGCAGAAATGCCGTAGGCGGCACGAAGAACAGCAGCTCCGGCTCGGTGTAATACTGCATCAGCAGGGTAAACGCACCGTAATCTGCCGTACCCGGTTTGGCACAGATGCGCTGTGCCACCTCCTTTTGAATAAGGACGGTCAGACTTTCGAACACGCCGCTTTCCACAATCTTCGTGAGAATGGGTGAGGTAATGTTATAGGGCAGGTTGGCGCATAGAATGGGGCGCAGGCCGTTGAACTGTTCCTGCACCACCCGGGCAAGATCCAGCTTCATGGCGTCGCCCTCAATGAGGGTGAAGTGGGGGTATGCCGCCATGGTCTCCCTCAGCACGCTGTAAAGCCGGCTGTCCAACTCCACGGAGACCACTTTTCCGGCACGGCGGCAGAGCTGATCGGTAAGGCAGCCGATACCGGGGCCGATCTCCAGCACGCCGCAATCCGCATCGGCGCCGCTGGCGGCAGCGATGTCATAGGGCACCTGTGCATCAATGAGGAAGTTCTGCCCAAGGGACTTGGCAAATTTGAAGGCATGGCGCTGAAGAAGTGCCTGTATTTCGTTGCGGTCACATAAGTTCATAGCGGTACTCCTTTATTCATCGCATATAGTATAGCAGAAAAATATTTTGCCGTAAAGAGCATTGACAAAATGTCTGCACGGTGGTATAAAAAGTAAGAAAAGTTATACTACGGAGGAAACGATATGACCAAAGAAGAACGGTATTTTATGGCATCGGTGAAGATCGGCCCCAAGGGGCAGATCGTGATCCCCAAAGAAGCGCGGGAGATGTTCGGTGTGGAGCCGGGGGATACGCTGGTACTGTTGGCGGACAAGAAACGGGGCATCGCCCTGCAAACCGCAGACAAACTGCGCCCGTTTCTGAAAGATGCCTTTGATCATCTGTCACCGATGGAGGAGAACGAATGAACGTTTTAGAAGTACGGAAGTTGGAAAAGCGGTATCCGGCTTTTACCCTGCGCCATGTCAGCTTTGATGTGCCCGGGGGCGCCATCGTGGGCTTTATCGGCCGGAACGGCGCAGGGAAATCCACCACGCTGAAATCCATCCTGGGGATCTGCCATCCTGACGGCGGGACGGTGACCTTCTGCGGGCAGGATACGAGAGAAAAGGAAAAGTGGTTCAAGGAAAACATCGGCGTGGTGCTGGGCGGCATCGACTTCTATCCCAGGAAGAAGCTGCGGGATATTACGGCGGTGACGCGAAAATTTTATGTCAACTGGGATGAGGAGAAGTATCGGCACTACTGCCAGGTGTTTGCCCTGGATGAGGGCAAGCGGGTGGATCAGCTCTCCAGCGGTATGCGCATCAAATATCTCATTGCGCTGGCCCTGAGCCACGAGGCGAAGCTGCTGATTCTGGATGAGCCCACCAGCGGCTTGGATCCGGTGAGTCGGGATGAACTGACGGAACTGTTCCGTGCCATCGTGAAAAGCGGGGAGCGGAGCATCCTGTTTTCCACCCATATCACCTCCGATCTGGAGAAGTGCGCCAGCCATATTGTGTTTATCCAAGAGGGAGAAATTGTCTTTGGCCGCGCTATGAAAGATTTTATGTCAACTTATGCGGATAAGGGAACGACGCTGGAGGATATCATCGTTGCCATGGAGAGGAGGGGATTGGATGAAGGCACTATTTTATAAGCAGTGCAAGCTGGTGTGTCATCCCATGACGCTGCTGTTTCCCTTTTTCGGCGTGATGCTTCTTATTCCCAGTTACCCCTATACGGTGGCGTTTTTCTATGTGACGCTGGGCGTTTTCTTTATGATGCAGAACGGTCGGGAGCAGCGGGATATGGATTTTTCCGCCCTGCTGCCCATCCGAAAGCGGGACACGGTGAAGGTGACCATCCTGTTTACGGTTTTCGTGGAACTCTTTTCCCTGTTGTTTGCCGTACCCTTTGCGGTGATTTCCGCAAAACACAACTCTCTGGGAACGAATGCAGCGGGAATTGACGCCAACATTGCCCTTTTCGGTATGGCGTTTCTCCTGTTTGCCGTGTTCAACTTTGTGTTTTTCACCGCCTTTTACCGCACAGGGTACAAGGTGGGGACGGCGTTTCTCAAGGCGTCTGTCGGTATGTTCTTCGTGGTGGCGGGCGACGTGATCTTGCCCCATGTGCCGGGGCTTACCTGGCTGGATGGGGGGTATTCCACGCAGCAAATGGCGTTTTTGCTGTGCGGCGCTGTGGTTTTTGCGGCTGCCGCCGTTTGCACCTATCGGATCTCGGCACAGCGATATGAAAAGGTGGACGGATAAAAAAAGAGAGCCGCAAGGCTCTCTTTTTTTGGCATGCAGGACGTAGGGGACGCCGTCCCCTACGGGAAAGATCACAGCAGTTTTTGCATATCCTCCGGCAGGGGCGCTGTCAGGTGTAAGACTTCCTCTGTGATGGGGTGGGTGAGCCACAGCTCGTGAGAGTGGAGAGCAGGGCGATCGATAAGCGACTGGTTCTCCGTGCCGTAGAGCCAGTCGCCAATGAGAGGGTGGCCGATAGCGGCACAGTGGAGCCGGAGCTGGTGGGTGCGCCCGGTAAGGGGACGCAGACGGAGCAGGGCGCAGTCGCCGGAGACCTGTACGGTTTCATAGACCGTGTGGCTCTCCAGACCGCCGGAGTCAATACAGCGTTTTAGTGCGGAAATCTCATCCCGTCCGATGGGCAAGTCGATGGTGCCATCTGTGGGAGTGGGAGCGCCCGCACAGATCCCCAGATACTCCCGCCGGAACGCATCGGTATGGAGCTGACGCATCAGGAGATCGTGGGCGTGTCCGTTTTTGGCGACGACCATGAGACCGGTGACCCCCTTATCCAACCGGTTGACGGGGTGGAAGGTACCGCCGCCCAGATGGTGGGCTACCGCACCGGCGACGGTGACGGCTTCGGCGGAGTGGACGGCAATATGGGCGGGTTTATTGATGACCAGCAGATCGTCGTCCTCATAGAGAATGTCCAGGGGGAAGTCCACAGGGGTGATGTGTGCGCTCAAGCCGCATGGGTCGGTGACGTTCACCGTCAGCACATCGCCCTCACGGACGATGGCGGCGACGGTACAGCTTTGCCCGTTGAGCAGGATGGCGTTTTCCCGCCACTTGAGAGATTTCAGCAGTGTATAGGACAGGCACAGCTTGCCCCGCAGAAGCTGACGGACTTTTTTGCCGCTGTCCTCTGCGGCGGCGGTGTATGACAGAACGCGCATTTTCTCACCCCTTCCCCAAAAAAATGATAGCATATTTGCCGAAAATGTGGTAGACTATTTTTTACCAAGGATAAAGGAGTGTAACGCTATGGCATCGAAAGTCTATTTTGCAGACCTGCGCACCGATTATAGAGAGAACTTACAGCAGAAACTGACCCGCCTTTTGAAAACCGCCGGTATGGGGGATATCAACTTTGACGGCAAGTTCGTTGCTATCAAAATGCACTTTGGTGAACCGGGCAACCTGGCGTTCCTGCGTCCCAACTGGGCCAAAACTGTAGCGGATTTTATCAAGGAGCGTGGCGGTAAGCCATTTTTGACGGACTGTGCGACGCTGTATGTCGGTGGGCGCAAAAACGCTCTTGACCATCTGGACAGCGCCATGCTAAATGGCTTTTCGCCCATGACCACCGGATGCCAGGTTATTATTGCCGATGGCTTGAAGGGCAACGACGAGGTGTATGTACCGGTCAAGGGCGGCGAGTATGTAAAAGAGGCCAAGATCGGCCGTGCCGTGATGGATGCTGATGTGTTCATCTCCCTGAGCCATTTTAAGGGTCACGAGGAGGCCGGATTCGGCGGCTGCATGAAGAATATCGGCATGGGCTGCGGCAGCCGCGCCGGTAAGATGGAGCAGCACAATGACGGCAAGCCCGGCGTGAAGCAGAAGCACTGCATCGGCTGTCACGCCTGCGAGAAGATCTGCGCCCACGGCGCACCCCAGGTGGCGGACGGGAAATGCACCATCGACCACAGCAAGTGTGTGGGCTGCGGACGCTGCATTGCCATCTGCCCCAGGGATGCCATTGAGCCGCCTTGGGATGCTAATACCAATACCCTCAATGCCAAGATCGCCGAATATACCAAGGCGGTCATTGACGGACGGCCCAACTTCCACATCTCTATCGTCATCGACGTGTCCCCCAACTGCGACTGCCACAGCGAGAACGATGCCGCCATCGTGCCCAACGTGGGTATGTTCGCATCCTACGATCCCGTGGCGTTGGATATGGCGTGTGCCGATGCGGTGAACGCTATGCCCATCAACGCCAACACCATGCTCAGCGACAATCGGGTAGGGGAGCACGCCCACGATGATTATTTCCACGCGGTACACTCCAATACCAACTGGATCACCTGCATCGAGCACGCGGAGAAGATCGGACTGGGTACCAGAGAATACGAGCTGATCAAGATTTGACAAATAGGCAAAAAAAGAAGACCCTTGCGGGTCTTCTTTTTTCGTCAAAATAGATAGAGATGTAAACATTAGGTTAATTATTACAAGGCAGAATTGACAAAAACGGAGAATGCCGGTATACTTTTCCAAACGAAAGCGCAAAAGGAAGAAAGTGATATGAAGAAGAGCATACCGGTTTATGAGGGGAAGCTGCGGAAGCACGCCTTGCAGGTGCCGCAATGTATCAGCGAGTGCAGCGGGATCATCGTATTCGGCAGACGGATTAAATCGCTGGTGTTTTCCACGGATGTGGCCATCATTAAGAATATCAACGCTGACGCAGTGATTGCGGTGTATCCCTTTACCCCACAGCAGAGTATCATGCAGGCCATCATTGGCGTTTCCGACGTGCCGGTATTCACCGGGGTAGGCGGCGGTATGACCAACGGACAGCGCAGCGTGAGTATGTCAATATTTGCGGAGCATCTGGGTGCTTTTGGTGTGGTGTGCAACGCCTTTATTACCGACGAGACCATCCGGCAGATCAAAGGTGTAGTGGAGATTCCCGTAATCTATACGGTGGTATCGGAACGGGTAGATATAGCACCACGGTTGGCGGCAGGAATTGACTTTGTCAATGTATCCTGTGCTGATAAAACGCCGGAGGTGGTAGCGAATATTCGGGCATTATACCCGGATCTGCCCATTATTGCCACCGGCGGTCCCACAGAGGAGGCTATCCGGCGAACCATACAGGCCGGTGCCAACGCTATTACCTATACGCCGCCCACAAATGGAGCGCTGTTTGCGGAGAGTATGCGGATACATAGGGAAAAGTTTGGAAAACTTGAATGAGCAAAAAGCGGGGAGTCAGACGCTCTCCGCTTTTACTTATTTACTCAAATATTCCGCACACTTGCGGTTGGCATCCCATGCCACCTTTTCCTCGTCCACGGTGACCAGTTTGCCATGAGCCACGGTGATCTTGCCGTTTACAACGGTGTAGTCCCCCGCGCCGCGGACGCCGACGGTACCCAGCACGGACTTGGGATCATAGCAGGCGCCTACCAGCTCCAGACGGCGGGAGTCGATCAGAAACAGGTCGGCACATTTGCCCTCGGCAAGCTGACCGATGTCCTCACGGCCCAGCAGCCTTGCGCTGCCGCGAGTCGCCATCTTCAGAATGTCGTAGCCGGTGGGGGCCTGACGGCTGGAGTTGAGGCGGTGGAGCAGGAATGCCGTGCGGATCTCCTCCATGAGGGAGGAGCCGTCATTGCTGGCGCTGCCGTCTACGGCAAGCCCTACGGGAACGCCCAGTTCCAGCATCTCCGGAATGCGGGCAATACCGCTGGAGAGCTTCATGTTGCTGGCGGGACAATGGGCAACACCGGTACCGGTCCTGGCAAGCACGCGCAGCTCCTCATCGTTGAAGTGGATGCCGTGGGCGTACCACACGTCGTCACCGATCCAGCCCAGACGCTCCATATACTCCAGAGGACGGACACCCTCCCGCTGGAGCATATAGTTCTCCTCGTCTCGGGTCTCGCACAGGTGGGTGTGGAGCCGCACACCGTACTGCCGTGCCAGCACGGCGCTTTCCCGCAAAAGATCGGCGGAGACGGAGAAAGGAGAACAGGGGGCAAGTGCCACCCGGTGCATGGCACCGTAGGAGGGGTCGTGGTATGTTTCAATGACCCGGGCGGAGTCCTTCATAATCTCGTCCACGGTCTGCACAACGCTGTCCGGCGGGAGGCCGCCGTCTTTTTTGGAGAGGTCCATGCTGCCACGGGAGCAGTACATGCGGATCCCCAACTCGTCGGCGGCGGCAAACTGGGTGCCTAGGAGGTCTCCTGCGCCGGCAGGAAAGACATAGTGGTGGTCGAAGCAGGTGGTGCAGCCGTGTTTCATCAGCTCGCCCATGCCCGTCAGGGAGGAGAGCCGGATCACATCCGCGTCCAGGTTTTTCCAGATTTCGTATAGGGTCTTGAGCCAGTCGAACAGCTCCATGTTCTGCACCTTTTGGAGGTTGCGGGAAAACACCTGATACAGGTGGTGATGAGTGTTGACCAGACCCGGATAGCAGAGCATGAAGCTGCCGTCAATGGTCTCGTCAGCAGATACATCTAAATTCTTACCGATGGACTTAATCAAACCGTTTTCGCAGAATACGTCCACGTTTTGCAGTACGCGGTCAGCATCATCGCAGGTGACGAGCTGTGCAATATTGCGGATGAGCAAGGTTGACATAATGCAAATTCCTTTCCATAGAAAACGAGTAGGCCTTGCGGCCTACTCGTCCGTTATTGTTGTCAGCGTTCCTCGCGGAAGTAGGAGAGACCGAGGGACGCAGGGGGTTGATCCTCACGCTTTTTACGAAGGGAGACAAGAATCAGGACCAACAGGGTCATCACATAGGGGAGCATCTTATAGAGCTCGGAGGTGCTGCGGGTCAGGCCGGGAACGTACATGTAGGACCACATGACGATACCGAAGAGGTAGGAGCCCCAAATAGCGTTCAGCGGCTTCCAGGTGGTGAAGATGACCAGCGCTACGGCCAGCCAGCCCAAACCTTCCACGGTGCCGTCGTTGGCCCAGGTACCCTTGATATAGTCCACGGTATAGAACAGACCGCCCAAACCGGCGATAGCCGCACCCACGATAGTACCCAGATACTTGTACCGGGTGACATTGATACCGGCGGCATCGGCGGTAGCAGGACTTTCGCCCACGGCGCGCAGGTTCAGACCCTTGCGGGTGTGATTGAGGAACCAGTGCATGACAACGGCGATGATCAGCGCCAGGTAGACCAGGAAGCCGTGACCGAACAGCAGCTTCAGAATGCCGCCCTTGGCACCCAATGCCGTATAGGCGCGGAAACCGGCAGAGGTGACGGGGATCGAGATCTGTCCCACGCCGCCTGCCAGCTTGTTAAGGCTGGCACCGAAGAACTCGGCAAAGCCGGCGCCGAAAATGGTCAGCGTCAGACCGGTCACGTTCTGGTTGGCGCGGAGGGTGATGGTCAAAAAGGCATAGATCAGTCCGCCGAAGGCGGCAAAGAGCATGGCGCAGAGCATACTCATGAGGATGCCGACAATGGCGCTTGTGCCGCCGTTTAACTCATAGAAGAAGGGGGGGATCAGACCGCCGATAGCGCCCAGGAACATAACGCCGGGGATACCGAGGTTCAGGTTGCCGGATTTTTCGATCAGGATCTCACCCAAAGCACCGAGCATGATAACGGTTCCGAATGCGATGGAAGAGTCAAGCAATTGCATCAGCTGTTCCATTACTTGCTCACCTTCTTTCCCTTATTCAGACGGATCTTGTAGTTGACGAAGAACTCACTGCCCAGAATGAAGAACAGGATGATACCGGTGATCATCTCGGAGACCTCCTGGCTCAGGTTGTAGGACGAGGCAATGGCCTGTGCGCCCTTCTGCAAAAAGACGATCAGGAAGGAGAAGATGATCATTACGATGCTGTTAAACTGTGCAAGCCATGCCACGATGATAGCGGTAAAGCCACGGCCGCCGGCGGTAGAGGTGGAGATGGAGTGATCCGCACCGGCCACGGCGATGAAGCCTGCCAAACCGCAGATCGCACCGGAGAGAATAATAGTACGGACATAGGCGCGGTTGACGCGGATACCGGCGTAACGGGCGGTATTCTCGGAGTCACCGATCACGGCGATCTCATAACCATGCTTGGACTTGTTCATGTACAGGTACATAATGAGGGTCACGGCCAGTACCAAAATGACGTTCCAGCCGTAGTCCTTGTTATACCCGTCGGACAGCAGGTTGGGCAGCCATCCTGCCTTGGTATTGGAGTTGAGGATACCCACGGAGTTGGAGCCAAAGGGATTTTCCCACAGGGACACGAAGAAACAGGTCAGCTGAATGGCAATGTAGTTCATCATCAGCGTGAACAGCGTCTCGTTGGTGTTCCACTTGGCCTTGAAAACACCGGGGAAGAAGCCCCAGATACCGCCGGCGATCATACTGGCGGCCAGCATGACGAGCAGGAGCAGCAGTGTGGGGAGATTGGCCAGATACTTCATACAGGCTGCGGCGGCAATACCGCCCACCAGGATCTGCCCCTCAGCGCCGATGTTCCAGAAGCGCATCTTGAAGGCGGGCGCCAGACCCACGGCAATACACAGCATGGTCATGGCGTCACGGATGGTGACCCAGGCCTTTTTGCTGGTGCCCAAAGCACCCTTTGCCATGGTGGCGTAGACCTGCAGAGGATTCAGACCGGAAACTGCCATAATGACGAAACCGCAGACCACAAGGCTCAGCAGGAAAGCGATCAGACGAATGCCCCAGGACTGCCAGGCGGGCAGGACGCCGGCGCGTTTCGACATGATGATCCAAGGTTCATGTGTCTTTTTCTTACCCATTATTCAGCGTCCCCCTTTCTGTGCTGGGTCATCAGCAGACCCACTTCTTCCTTGGTGACCTTACGGGCATCCACCACGCCGGAGACCTGACCGCCGCAGAGAATGACCAGACGGTCACACAGCTCCAGCAGCACATCCAGATCCTCACCGACATAGATGACGGCGTTGCCCTTCATCTTCTCGGCGGTCATCAGGTTGTAGATGGTATAGGAAGTGTTGATATCCAGACCGCGGACGGCGTAAGCGCTCATCATCACGGCGGGTTCCTGGGCGATCTCGCGTCCTACCAGCACCTTCTGCACGTTACCGCCGGACATACGGCGGACGGGGAAGGAGGTACTGGGGGTGACGACCTCCAGCTCTTTCCAGACGTCGTTTGCCAGTTTCTCAGGGCCCTTGGTGTCCACAAAGGGACCCTTGCCCTTGCGCCAGGAGCGGAGCATCATGTTGCCCGTCATACCCATGGAACCCACCAGACCCATACCCAGACGATCCTCGGGGACGAAGCTCATGGCGATACCCGCCTTGCGGATATCCAACGGATCCATGCCTACCAGTTCCTTCTTTTCACCGCTCTGGGGATCGATAAAGCCGATGGAGCCCTCCTTCACGGGATACAGACCCGCAATGGACTCCAGCAGCTCCTTCTGACCGGAGCCGGCCACACCGGCGATACCCAGCACCTCACCTGCCATGGCGGTAAAGGTCACATCGTCCAGACGCTTGACGCCCAGCTCATCGTAGGCCGTGACGTGTTCCAGCACCAGACGGGGCGTGGGGTTGACGGGCTCGGGGCGGTTGATATCCAAAGACACCGCACGGCCCACCATCATATCGGTCAGGCTCTGCTGGCTGGCGTCCTTGGTGGGAACGTCGCCGATGTACTCACCCTTACGCAGGATCGCCACGCGGTCGGATACCTCCAGCACCTCATGGAGCTTGTGGGTGATAATGATGAGGGACTTGCCGTCCTTCTGCATATTGCGCATGATGGCAAAGAGCTTTGTGGTCTCCTGGGGGGTCAGCACGGCGGTTGGCTCATCCAGGATCAGAATGTCGGCGCCGCGGTACAGCACCTTGACGATCTCCACCGTCTGCTTCTGGGAGACGGACATATCGTAGATCTTCTGGTCGGGCTTGATGTCAAAGCCGTACTTTGCACAGATCTCGGCGACTTTGCGGTTGACCTCTTTCATATCGTACTTGCCCTCGCCCTCCAGACCCAGGATAATGTTCTCTGCGGCGGTAAAGACGTTGACCAGCTTAAAGTGCTGGTGGATCATACCGATATGATTGTCAAAGGCGTCCTTGGGGGAGGCGATGGTCACGGGTTCCCCGTGGACGTAGATTTGTCCCTCGTCGGGATAGTAAATGCCGGAGAGCATATTCATCAGCGTCGTTTTACCGCTGCCGTTTTCCCCCAGCAGCGCCAGAATCTCGCCCTCGTGCAGCTCCAGATTGATGGCGTTATTTGCCACAATACTGCCGAACCGCTTGGTGATGTTCTCCATTTTTACGGCGTTTTTTACAGCTTCCAAGGCAGTCATCCTTTCTTTCTGGGAAGAAGTGAAAATGGTAAGCCATCTTCCCGGATTTGTTCCGAAAATATTCTACCATACAATTTAATAAATGTAAATCAAAATATACAAAAAATTTTTTAGATAAGCAGAAAAAATGTAAGATTTTACAAGAACGAGAGAAGTTGTTTGTAGGAAATGACTGAAACAGGAAAAAGAATAAGAGCTGCCTTTTGGCAGCTCTTATTTGAGTTAGTTGAAATACAGTTCCGTACCTTAGTTCAGCTCGGTGATACCATCGATACGCAGAGCGAAGGAAGGAGCGGAGATGTACTCGGACTCGTGATAGTAACCGTCCACGATACCCTCGTTGGTATCATTGGTCCAGTCGCCGTCGCTGTCAAAGGTGAAAGCAGAGGTGACTTCCTTACCGTCAACGGTGAAGGTCTTGGTGTCGAACACGTGCAGCTCGCCGGCCTTGATGGCAGCCTCGGCAGCGGCAACGGCATCAGCGGTACCCTCGGCGACCTCGGGGCCAAGAGCGGTGATGGCAACAGCGCCGGTCTCATAACCCTCGGACCAGTCGGTCTTGATGGTCTCGCCATTCAGGAAGGCGTTGAACAGGTAGGTGTAGAACACGGACCAGTCATTGGTGGAGGAGGTCAGAGCAGCGGTGGGAGCGGCCTTCAGCATGTCAACGTTGTAACCAACGGAGTACACGTTATTGCCGGCATCCTTAGCGGCCTGGACGGCAGCGGGAGCACCGGTGGAGTCAGCGTGTTGGCCGATGATGACGCAGCCGCGGCCCATCAGAGCCTCAGCGGCCTTGCCCTCTTCCTGCTGGTTGAACCAGGAGTTGGTGTACTGAACGTCCATATGAGCATCGGGAACAATGCTCTTGATGCCCAGGAAGAAGCCGGTGTAACCGGAAACCACTTCCGCGTAAGGATATGCGCCGACGTAGCCGATGTAAGGATCCTTGACCAGCCCCTCATCCATCATTTCCTTCAGCTTCATACCGGCAACCACACCGGACACATAGCGGGACTCGAAGGTCATGTTAAAAGCGTTGTGGAAGTTGCTGAGGCCGGATTTCAAAGCGGTATCGCCGGTCATGGCAACGAACTCCACCTCGGGGTTCTCCTCGGCAGCCTGACGGGTAAAGTCCTGATGGCTGTAGGAGTTGGTGATGACCAGGGTGCAGCCTTCCTCGACGCACTCGATGCACTTGTCGTAGCACTCGGAGTTCTCGGGGATGTTGTAGCACCAGACGATCTGATCATCGGTAATGCCGCAGGCAGCAGCGGCCTTGCGGATGCCGTCGATGTGAGCGAAGGTATAGCCCTCGTTCTCGTCGCCGACCAGGATCACGCCGATCTTCAGAGCAGCCTCGTCGCCGCCCTCGCTGCCCTCGTCAGCAGGAGCAGCTTCCTGACCGCAGGCGATCAGGCTCAGAGCCATGACCAGAACCAGGATCAGTGCAAGGAACTTCTTCATTCTTGTTTTCCTCCTTTTTTTTATGTGACGACCGATGGAAAGTAAGGATAAAGTTATCAGTCGCCTGAATAACGGGTGTTACCCGACATTCACGTAAAGTTATGACACAAACAGTATTATACAGTACCGCTTATCGAATTTCAATAAAAATCTGAAAAGCAAAGTGCTTTTTTCTTCTAATGCCAGGGATCATGCAAGATTACTGGTGGACCCGGGTGCCGGTTTCACCGGCAATACCGGCTTTGGCCTTTTCCAACAAAGTGATAAGAGCGGTGCGGCCGGGCTTGGACTCGGCAAACTTGACGGCAGCCTCCACCTTGGGCAGCATGGAACCTTTGGCAAACTGGTTCTCCGCCATATACTGCCGCGCCAGCTCGGGGGTCAGATCGTCCAGTCCCCGCTGATCGGGTTTGTTGAAGTTAATGGCGACCTTCTCCACGGCGGTCAGAATGACCAGCACGTCGGCGTCCAGCAGCTCCGCCAGCAGCTCGCTGCCGAAGTCCTTGTCAATGACGGCGGGGGTACCGTAGAGTCTGCCGTCCTTGCGAACGACGGGAATGCCGCCGCCGCCCACCGCGATGACCACATGCCCGGCATCGACCAGTGTACGGATGGACTCCTTCTCCACGATGTCAAAGGGCTTGGGGGAGGGAACCACCTGCCGATAGCCGCGGCCGGCGTCCTCTACCATGGTGTAGCCTTTTTCTTTTGCGATACGGTCAGCGGTCTCCTTGTCGTAGAACGCACCCACGGGTTTGGTGGGGTTCCGGAACGCAGGATCATCTTCGCTGACAACGGTCTGGGTGACGACGGTGGCCACGGGTTTATTCATACCGCGGCAGGCAAGCTCGTTGCCGATGGCCTGCTGCAGATGATAGCCGATGTAACCCTCGGACATGGCGCCGCACTCGGGGAAGGGCATATCCGCCTTAATGGCACCTTTCTCGGCGGCGGTGGAAAGGCCCAGATTAATCATGCCCACCTGGGGGCCGTTGCCGTGGGCGATGACCACCTCGTTGCCCTCGGCGATCAGATCCACGATGGCCTTGGCAGTATTGGTCACCAGAGAAAGCTGCTCGGCAGCGGTGTTGCCCAAAGCGTTGCCGCCCAGCGCGATAACAATTTTCTTGCTCATTTTCGATTGCTCCTTAGGAGGAATAGTGGGAGAGAGGGTCTCCCACTATTCAAAAGTTTTTAAAATACCTTGCGGTTGCCCTTGCCCTCGTCCAGCTCCATCAGCGCACGGACGGGATCCTTGACCTGCGCCAGGAAGATCATGGCGGCGATGATATAGGGCTTATAGGAGGCCTGCTTGTACAGAGGCACCAGATAGCGGTCGAACACGGAGGCGTCTACCTCACCCTCGGTGCAGGAGACACCGCTGATGTCGGCGGGCAGGCAGTGGAGATACAGAGCCTTGCCGTCACGGGTCAGCTTCATCATCTCTTCGGTGCAGGCCCAATCCTTGTGCTGGGCGTTCTCCGCCAGCAGCTTCTTCTCCAGCGCGTCGATGCCGTCCTTGTCGCCGGCGGCATACAGACGGGTGCGCTCTTCCATGGCCTGGAAGGATGCCCAGCTCTTGGGATAGACGATGTCGGCGTCCTTGAACGCTTCCTTCATGTCGTTGGTCTTGCGGAACTTGGAGCCGTACTTCTCGCAGTTCTTGCGGGCGACCTCTTCCACCTCGGGCATCACGTCATATCCCTCGGGATGAGCCAGGGTCACGTCCATGCCGAAACGGGTGAACAGACCGATCACGCCCTGGGGAACGGACAGAGGCTTGCCGTAGGAGGGACTGTAAGCCCAGGTCATAGCGACCTTCTTGCCCTTCAGGTTCTCTACGCCGCCGAAGTAGTGAATGACGTGCAGCATATCCGCCATGCACTGGGTGGGGTGATCCACGTCGCACTGCAGGTTCACCAGAGTGGGCTGCTGCTCCAGGATACCGTCACGGTAGCCTTCACGGGTGGCGTCCATAAAGGTCTTCTGATACTTGTGACCCTCGCCGATGAACATATCGTCGCGGATACCGATGACGTCGGCCATGAAGGAGACCATGTTCGCGGTTTCCCGGACGGTCTCGCCGTGGGCGATCTGGGACTTCTTCTCGTCCAGATCCTGGACCTCCAGACCCAGCAGGTTGCAGGCGGAGGCGAAGGAGAAACGAGTACGGGTGGAGTTGTCGCGGAAGATGGAGATGCCCAGACCGCTGTCAAACACGCGGGTGGACTTGTTGCGCTCCCGCAGATCGCGCAGGGCGTCGGCAACGGTGAAAACGGCGTCGATCTCATCATCGGTCTTGTCCCAGGTCCAATAGAAATCGTTCTTGTACATGTTGTTGATGTTCAGGGTGCTCAGATGACGAGCCAGTTCAACGGTCTTGCTCATGGTTTTATTCTCCTTTTTTGTGTTGTCATGTGGTATGTAGGGGCGACCCTTGCGGTCGCCCGCCTATCGTGCAGAATCAAACTCTCTGCGGGCAGCCGCAAGGGCTGCCCCTACGGAAAAGGCAGAAATTATTTAATGTCGTTGCCCGTCAGCTCCTGGCGGAAGGAGGTGGCGGAGCCGTCCTTGTTCTCGGGTTTATAGAGCCCGGGAACGGCGGCGTACAGCGCAGCGCAGGTCACCAGATCCTGCTTGAAGGTCACCTCATTGGGGGCGTGAGCCTGGGACCCGGCACCGGGGCCGAAGCCGACGCAGGGGATGCCGTAGCGCCCCTGGATGGACACACCGTTGGTGGAGAAGGTCCACTTATCAGTCAGAGGACGACCCTCGCGCTTGGACTTCGCCAGCTCGGTAGGCATCAGACGCTTTTCACCCCACAGAGCGTGGTGGGCGTCGATGAGAGCCTGGACGTGGGGAGCGGACTCCTTGTTGATCCAGGTGGGGAAGAAGCACTCGGTCTCGTAGACGTGGCCGGTCCATGCCGGACGGTCATACATATACATGGAGACCTTCACGTCCTTGGCGTACTTACGGCAGGCGGGCAGATCCTCGATCTCTTTCAGGCAGGACTTGTAGGTCTCGCCGGCGGTCATGCGGCGGTCGATGGAGATGGCGCAGCTGTCCGCCACGGCGCAGCGGGAGGGAGAGGTGTAGAAGATCTGGGAGGTGGTGCAGGTGCCGCGGCCCAGGAAACGGGCATCCTCGTAGTGGTCGGGGTTGTACTTGGGATCCAGCATCTTCACAAGACCCTTGATCTCCTTGTCGTCGGCGGCATCGTTTTCATTGAGGTCACGGACGTTTTCAATGATCTCTGCCATCTTGTGAATGGCGTTGTCACCGCGCTCGGGAGCGCTGCCGTGGCAGGAGATGCCGTGGACATCCACCCGGATCTCCATACGGCCGCGGTGACCGCGGTAGATACCGCCGTCGGTGGGCTCGGTGGAGATGACGAACTCGATCTGCTCACGGGCGTCATCGGGACCCTTGAAATACTCATTGACGATAGACTGCCAGCACATACCGTCGCAGTCCTCTTCCTGTACGGAACCCACCACCATCATCTTGTAGCCGGCGGGGATCAGGTTCAGATCCTTCATGATTTTCACGCCGTAGGCGGCGGCAGCCATGCCGCCCTCCTGGTCGGAACCGCCGCGGCCATAAATGATATCCTCGGTCTCGTAACCCTGATAGGGATCGGATTCCCAGTTGTTGATATTGCCGATACCCACGGTATCGATATGGCTGTCGATGGCGATGATCTTGTCACCGCTGCCCATCCAGCCGATCACATTACCCAATTTATCGAATTCCACCTTGTCATAGCCCAGAGCTTTCAGCTCTTCGGCGATGCGGCGAACCACGCCCTCTTCCTCGCAGGACTCAGAGGGGATGGCGATCATGTCACGCAGGAACTTTACCATCGCGGGCTTATAACCCTCAGCAGCTTTTTTGATCGCTTCAAAATCCATGTTGAACCTCCATGTAAAATATATTTTCACTTTTAGAAACACAATCAGTGGGAGAATGCACAAGATCTCCTACCTCGTATAATAGCACAGTCACCGCAGATGTCAAACAAAATTTTAGAAAGCCTAAAAAAATTTTTGAAAAAAACATTGATTTTGCGGCAGTTTGTGGTATGATAGAAGAGGACAAATTTATAAGTGAATAATCCGACCAAAATTTGATAAGGAGAGTTGATCGTATGGAAGCAAAACGATTAGAAGCTCTGAAGCAAATCGCGAGCGGTATCGCGGCGCAGTTCGGAGACAAATGTGAGGTAGTGATCCACGAGGTCAGTCCCAACAGCACAGACCATTCTATCGTACATATTGAAAATGGTTATATCTCGGGCCGCAAGGTGGGAGACGGCGCATCTCAGGTGGTGCTGGATCAGCTGGCGCACCAGGACAAGCAGCCTGCCGATCATCTGTGTTATCTGACCCGTACCCCCAACGGCAAGATCCTGAAATCCTCCACCCTCTATATCCGCAACAGCAAGGGGGCGGTCTCGGCAATTTTTTCCATTAACTACGATGTGACCAATCTGATCCTGATGCATCAGGAGCTGGGGGAGATGGTCATGCCCCGGGATCGGGAGCAGGTAGAACCCCAGAAGATCATCAATGTCAACGATGTGCTCAATGAGCTGATCACCCAGTCGGTGCAGCTGGTGGGCAAACCTGTGGCGCTGATGAACAAAGACGACAAGATCCGGGCGATCCGTTTTTTGAACGATGCCGGAGCGTTCCTGGTGACCAAGTCCGGTGACAAAGTGGCAAAATACTTCGGTATTTCCAAATACACGCTATATTCTTATATTGACGCAAATAAGCAGGAGGAAAAGAAAAATGGGTAAAATTGATCTGCGTATTAACAAGGCCGGTCTGGAGAACAACATCCGGAAGGCAAAGGAAAACAACATCATCATCCCCACCATCGCCCAGATGCAGAATCCCGACCTGATCCCCGACAAGATCAAGGACAAGCTGAGCCGTACCGGTTTGTGGGATGTGGATCCCGTGAACCTGTTCCGTATTTCCTGGCACAACGAGGCCAAGGAGAGCGGCGGACTGTTCCAGAAAGTTCCCAACTATGTGGAGATCCCCAGCGCCCTTTCCGGCGTGCCCTGCCGCATCATCGCCATGGCAGGCAAGTGGTTCCCCACCGGCTGCCATAAAGTGGGCGCCTCCTTCGGCTGCCTGGCACCCCGCCTGGTCACCGGCCAGTTCGACGTGAACAAGCACAAGGCCGTGTGGCCCTCCACCGGCAACTACTGCCGCGGCGGCGCCTTCAACTCCCGTCTGCTGGGTGCTCAGGGCGTTGCCATCCTGCCCGCTGAGATGAGCCAGGAGCGTTTTGACTGGCTGCATGAGATCGGCGCCGAGGTCATCGCTACCCCCGGCTGTGAGTCCAACGTCAAGGAGATCTTCGACAAGACCAATGAGCTGAAGCTGGATCCTCAGTATATGATCTTCAACCAGTTCGAGGAGATGGGCAACCCCCTGTGGCACTATAACGTCACCGGTGTGGCTCTGGCCGATCTGTTCGAGGCTGTCAAGAAGCCCGGTCAGAAGCTGGCTGCCGCCTGCTTCACCTCCGGCTCCGCCGGCACCATGAGCGCAGGCGACCTGCTGAAGGAGCGCTATCCGCAGATGAAGCTGGCCGTGGGCGAGGCTCTGCAGTGCCCCACCATTCTGAATAACGGATTCGGCGGTCACCGCATCGAGGGCATCGGCGATAAGCATATCCCCTGGATCCATAACGTGAAGAATACCGACATGGCCATCGCCATCGATGACGAGGACTCTCAGCGTCTGCTGCGCCTGTTCAACACCAAGCCCGGTCAGGCTTACCTGAAGAACGTGCTGGGTCTGGACAACGAGCTGATCGAGAAGCTGACCTGGCTGGGCATCTCCGGTATTGCCAACGTGCTGTGCTGCATCAAGGCTGCCAAGTACTATGAGCTCACCGAGAACGACGTGGTCTGCACCGTGCTGACCGACTCTGCCGTGATGTACGGCAGCCGTATTGAGGAGCTGAACCAGATGTACGGCGCCTACACCGATACTGACGCCGTGGTGGATCACAATCTGCACATGCTGGGTCTCAAGACCGACAACATGATGGAGATGGGTTATGCCGAGCGCAAGCGCGTCCACAACCTGAAGTATTACACCTGGGTCGAGCAGCAAGGCAAACAGACCGCCGAGCTGAACGCCCTGTGGTACGACGTGGAGAACACCTGGGATGCCGTCCATGCACAGGCAAAGGATCTGGACGAGCTGATCAACGCCTTCAACGACGCCACCGGTCTTTTGAAGTAATTGAAAGTAAATGCGGCAACGGAAACGAATGAGGATCCCAGACTATGATTATAGTCAAAACGGGTATTACTTTGTAACGATTTGTACGGAAAACAGAGAAAGAATCCTTGCCGATATAGTTCCCGTAGGGGCGGACGACTCTGTCCGCCCTTACGGCACATTTGAACACAAACTGACCCCGATAGGGAAAATGGTGGAGGATTGTATTCACCGGATTGGCGAAAATGACCCGGCGGTATCTGTGCAAACATATATTGTCATGCCAAATCACATCCATGTGGTGGTTGCCATTGACGATACGGCGGGCGGACAGGGTCGTCCGCCCCTACAAAAAATTGTGCAGGGGTTCAAATCCATCACCACACGAAAATGTTGGGATTATGGACGTACTACTCTCTGGCAGCGCTCCTTCTACGACCACGTCATCCGCACCGAGGCGGACTATCTCTCCATCTGGCAATACATCGACGAAAACCCCGCCCATTGGGCGGAGGACGAATACTATGTGAGGTAATCACCATGAAAAACGTAAAATACGGCAAATGCGTCAAGTGCGGCAAGACCTATGATGCCGTGCCCGACCTGACCAACTGTTCCTGCGGCGGCATTCTGGACATCGTCTACGACTACGACTACATCAAGTCCGTGCTGACCAAGGAGAAACTGGCAAAGCGGGAAAACCGCTCCATGTGGCGCTACCGGGAGCTGCTGCCCGTGGAGGAGACCACCCCCGATACGCCTCTGCGTGTGGGTTGGAGTCCCCTGTACGAGGAGCCGAAACTGGCGGAGATGCTGGGCATCCGTAAGCTGTGGGTCAAGGACGACGGCCAGAACCCCACCGCCTCTTTGAAGGACCGCGCCAGCGCCATGGCGGTCGCCAAGGCGTTGGAGGCAGGTGCCAAGACCATCGCCTGTTCCTCCACCGGCAACGCCGCGTCCTCTCTGGCGGGCAACGCCGCCGCCGCAGGTCTCAAGACCTACATCTTCGTTCCCGACCGCGCGCCCAAGGGCAAGGTGGCGCAGCTCATGATCTTCGGTGCCAACGTCATCTCCGTCAAGGGCAACTACGAGGAGACCTTTAAGATGTCCGCCGCCGCCATCGACAAGTACGGCTGGTATAACCGCAACGCCGCCATCAACCCCTACCTTTCCGAGGGCAAGAAGACCGTGGCGCTGGAAATCGCCGAGCAGCTGAACTGGGAGATGCCCGACTATCTGGCCATCTCCGTGGGTGACGGCTGCACCATCGCCGGCGTGTGGAAGGGTTTCAAGGATCTGTACGCCATCGGCTTTATCGATAAGCTGCCCCGTCTGATCTCGGGTCAGTCCACCGGCTGCTATCCCCTCAACCGCGCCATTCAGGAGAACGCCGACTGGTATCCCATGGAGGAGAACACCATCGCCGACTCCATCTCCGTAGGCGTGCCCCGCAACGCCGACAAGGCGCTGATGGCGATCCGGGAGAGCAATGGTATCGCGGTGAACGTCACCGACGAGGAGATCCTGGCAGCACAGCGTCTCTTGGGCCGCACCTGCGGTGTGTTCGGTGAGCCTGCCGGCGTCACCGGTGCGGCGGCGCTGAAAAAGGCCTGCGAGCAGGGTCTCATCCCCCACGACGCCACCGTGGTGTCCGTGGTCACCGGCAACGGCCTGAAGGACGTGGCAAACGCCATCAAGTCCGCCGGGGAACCGCTCCATATCGAGCCGGACCTCGACCTCATGGTCAAGGGCTTCGCCGACCGCGGCGTCACTGTGGAATGAAACGCATAAAAAATCCCGTCCTGTCGGACGGGATTTTTGCGTGTAGGGCGTGACGACCCCAGCACGCCGTTTAGTAGGGCGGGGTCCCCTGACCCCGCCGCTTATTCTGCACCGATATAAATATCCTCCGTCTGCTGCTGTGCGGCGATCAGCCGCTCCTGCGCCAGACCGATGTTCTGTTTCTGCATCTCCTCCAGCGCATCGGTGATGGCGTTGAACAGCGTGGTGTACATCTTTTGATAGTCGGGCATGATCTGTCCCTCCTGAAAATAAAAAAGTGCGCAGCCGAGACTGCGCACCGAAAAATGCACAGCTCGTTGCTGCGTCGCAACTGACAGGACCCCAAGGTGTGCCAAAAGAGCGTGCATTTTTACCAAAGTAAAAATACACACCTGGTGTCCTAAATATTCAGTTGCGTCGCAGGAACAGTTTACCACAGGAAAAAGAAAAGTGCAAGAAGGAAAAATAACACCGCCATCTGGCGGTGTTATTTATTGGAGCTTGTGGCCGGACTCGAACCGGCGGCCTGTTCATTACGAGTGAACTGCTCTACCAACTGAGCCACACAAGCATTTTCAAACTGCGTAATATATTAGCACAAAAAAACTCTCCCGTCAACAGCGGATTTTCAGGAGAGAACTTCTTTTCCAAATCCTGTATTTCCTCTTTTCAAGTCTGGAAAAGTGGTGTATACTATACCCTGTATAGATATGTATATATAGGAGGCTGCTATGTACGAAAATCGAAAAGAGATCATGCAGGACGTCTATTTGACGTATCTGCCTGCCCAAAAATTCAAAACCTGCCTCTTAAGCGCCCATCTGGTGACACCGCTTCGACGGGAGACCGCATCCTATAACGCCCTGCTGCCGGCGGTACTGCGCCGGGGCACTATGCGCTGCCCGGATATGGAGAGTCTCAGCGCCGCCATGGACACCCTCTACGGTGCAAGCATCGACTACACCGTGCGGAAAAAAGGAGAGCGCCAGTGCATCGGCTTTGTGGCAAACTGCATTGACGATGCCTATGCCCCCGGCGGCGAAAAACTGCTGGAAGGTGTGGCGCAGTTATTGGGTGAACTGTTTTTGGATCCCGTCACCCGCAACGGCCGTTTCCTGCCCGACTATGTGGCCAGTGAGAAGCAGAACCTCATTGACGCCATCCGTGCCATTCGCAATGACAAGCGGGACTGGGCGGACGTGCGTTTGATGCAGGAGATGTGCGCCGGGGAACCCTATGGCGTGCTGCGCCTGGGTGACGAGGAGAGCGTGGCAAAGATCGACAACCAGAAGCTCTACCGCCACTATCAGAATTTGTTGACCACCTCCCGTATCGAGATGTTTTACTGCGGCAGCGCCGATGAGAAACGGGTAGAAAACGCCCTGCTCACCGCTTTTGCCGCCCTGGGACGGGGCAAAGTGGAGGAATTGCCCCCGATTTGTAAAGTTGCCGCACCCGCGGAACCCCGCATGATTACCGAGGAAATGGATGTCCAGCAGGGCAAGCTGACCATGGGCTGGCGCTGCGAGACCGACGATGTGCCCGCTATGATCGTCGCCAATCTGCTCTTCGGCGGCACCAGCAACGCCAAGCTCTTTCTGAACGTGCGGGAAAAGCTGTCCCTATGCTACTATGCCGGCTCCTCCTATGCCCGCTCCAAGGGTATCATGACCGTGTCCTCCGGCATCGAGGTCAAGGACTACGACAAGGCAGTCAACGAGATTTTGCACCAGCTGGAGCAGGTGAAGCAGGGGAGTTGGGAGGCCTGGGAGCTCTCCGGTGCCCTTGCCACCATGCGGACCTCTCTGGAAGCTCTGCCGGACTCCCAGGGCGCCCTGGAGAACTATTATCTGGGCCAGATCGCCACGGATACCCCCGATACACCGGCCGAGCTCTGGCAGGCGATCTCTGCCGTCACAAGGGAGCGTATCATGGCGGCTGCACAGAGCGCCAGACTGGATACGGTTTATTTCCTGAAAGGGAAGGAGGAGAGCGTATGATCACCAAGTATAGCCGCATCGGTGAGGAGGTGCGCCGGGAAACGCTCCCCAACGGCCTGCCCGTTATCATCGTCAAGAAGCCCGGTTTCTGCCGGAAATATGCCATGTTCGGCACCCGCTACGGCGGTATGGATATGCGCTTCCGGCTCCACGGGGAGTGGCTGGATACCCCGGCGGGTATCGCCCACTACTTGGAGCATAAGATGTTCGACACCGCGGAGGGCAACGCTCTGCAGGAGCTTGCCATGAACGGAGCCGAACCCAACGCCTTTACCTCCAACGCCATCACCTGCTACTTCTTCGATTCTACCGACAAGTTTATGGAGAATCTGAAGATCCTGCTGTCCTTCGTCTCCGTGCCGTACTTCACCGATGAGAGTGTTGCCAAGGAGCAGGGAATCATCGGCCAGGAGATCGGCATGATCGAGGACAACCCGGAGTGGCAGGTCTACAAGAATTTGATGCAGTGCCTCTACCACCACAGCCCGGTGCGTACCCCCATCGCCGGCAGTGTGGAGAGTATCCGCCATATCACAGCCCAAACGCTGTACGACTGCCACAAGGCGTTTTACACCCCCAATAATATGTGCCTTGTCATTGTGGGCGACGTAGATGCGGACGAGGTGCTGAAACTGGCGGAGGAGATCCTGCCCAAGGAGAGCGGTGAAGAGATCCCCCGTGACTACGGGGAGGAGGAAGACCTCACCGCTGCTCAAAGCGAATACCGCTGCCAGATGGAGGTGGCCATGACCAACTTCCTGGCGGGCTTCAAGTGTCCGCCTCCGGCTGATGGCGAGGAATACTACCGCGAAAACATCCTTGGCGACCTGGCCTGTGATCTGCTGCTGGGCGAGAGCAGCCCGCTGTACGCAAGATTGTATGCCCGGGGTCTTATCAACGGCAGCTTCGGCAGCTCCTACGATATCCTCCCCGGTGCGGCGTATGTATACCTCGGCGGCGAGAGCAAGGATCCCCATGCCGTCATGGATGCCATTCTGGACGAGGTGGAGCGCCTGACGCGCGAGGGACTGGACGGCGCCTACTATCTGCGTATCCGCAACGCCAACTTCGGCGACACCCTCAAGAGCCTGAACAGCTTTGAATCCATTGCCGTGGAGGCAGTGGAGGGCTGCTTCCACCACTTTGATCCCTGCCGTTTCCCGGAGATCTACGACTCCATCACCGAGCAGGACATTCTGGACTTCCTGCGCCGAAACTTCAAGCGGGAGCGCATGGCGATCTCCATTATTGACCCGAAAGAAGGCTAACGGATATGAACATTGCATATAACAGTCCCATCAGCTTCCCCGGACTGTTCGGCGACTGGCAGTTTACCGCCTCTCCCAAGGCACTCAACATTGGCGGCGGCGTCTACTGGTACGGCATTCTCATTGCCCTGGGTGTACTGCTTGCCACGCTTTTGTGTATGAAGCAAAAGGAAAAGTACGGCATCACGGAGGACAACCTGATGGACTGCCTCCTGTGGGGCATTCCCTGCGGCGTCATCGGCGCACGTGCCTATTACGTTATCTTCTACCTGGATAATTTCCGCAACGCCGACGGCTCGCTGAACTGGGGCACTGACCATGGCACCATCGCCATCTGGGACGGCGGACTGGCCATTTACGGTGCGGTGATCGCGGCGGTGATCGTGGTGCTGATCCTCAGCCGCCGCGGCGGCTATAAGTTCTTCGCCCTGATGGACCTGTGCGTCATGGGACTTCTGGTGGGTCAGGCGATGGGACGCTGGGGCAACTTTATGAACCGCGAGGCCTTCGGCGCGGAGACCGCCCTCCCCTGGCGTATGCAGCTGATCACCACCGGCGGCAAGGCGGTGTGCGTCCATCCCACCTTCCTCTACGAGAGTCTGTGGAACGTGGCGGGGTTGCTGCTGCTCCTGTTCGTGGTCTCCAGGGCGCGCCGTTTCGACGGTGAGAACACCTGGTTCTATTTCCTGTGGTACGGTATTGGCCGGTTCTGGATCGAGGGGTTGCGGACTGACAGCCTGTATCTTTTCAACTGGACGCTGTTCGGTGAGCGCATTCGGGTCAGCCAGGCACTGAGCTTCGTGATGATCTTCGTGGGCGGGTTTATGCTACTTTACAACATTTTCCTGCATCCCCATTCACCGGATGAACTTTATGTCAACCAACTGGCAGCGAAAAAAGCGGCGGAAGAGATGTCCGCTGAGCCGGAGGAACCTACGGAAGAAAAATGACTGTGACAAGTGCGCGGCGTGAGGCCACGCCACCCTACACAAACGAAAAAACTTCGGAGCGATGCTCCGAAGTTTTTTTGTTCTTGATAAGAATTATGTCAACTTGCGATCCGGCAGGCGCCGTAATAGCGGCTGGGATAGCTGCCGCCATCCAGCGAGGAAACGATCACGCCCACGCCATAGGTGGAGGCATGGACAAATTCCCGGTTGCCGATATAGATGCCCACGTGTCCGATGGAGCTGCCGCCGCCGCTGGGGGTGAAGAACACCAGATCCCCGGGCTGCAGCTCGCTCTGACTGATGTGGGTTCCCTCGTTGTACTGATACGACGCGCCGTGGGAGAGGGTATAGCCGTACAGACCGTAGATATACTTGGTAAAGCCGGAGCAGTCAAATCCCGTGCCGGGACTTTCTCCGCCATAGACGTAGGAATAACCCTTATATTCCAGCGCCTTGTTGGCGATCTCCGCCCCTGTACCGCTGCCGGTGACGGTAACGGTCTCCGTGGGAGCCGCAGGGATTTCCACCACGGGGTTGGTGCCTTTGGCGCTTACCATCGCCAGATAGTCGCCGGAGACGTAGCCGCTCTTACCGTTATAGCTCACAGCGTACCAGCCGCTTGAAAAGCCGGTCACATCCACGTAGTAGCCGCCGGGAATGGAGGCCACCACGCTGCCGCCCACGCTGCTGCGCAGGTTCAGACTGTCGGAAGCGGTGACCTTGCCGTAGGCGGCGAGACCGCTGGCGTCGCTGTACACCGTCACATAGGATGCCGCCATATAGCCTGTCTTGCCGTCATAGTTGACCTGATACCAGTCTCCGCTGACGCCCTTGACGGCAACAGCGGTCCCCTTGTTCAGCGTCATCAGGACGCTGCTGGAAGCATTGGCATCGCTGCGCAGATTGACGCCCGAGCCGGACACGATACCGAGAGCTTTGACAGAGGTACTGCTCTGGGGCAGAGAAGCGGCCTTCTTAGCCTCTTCTGCTTTCCTGGCTTCCTCCGCTTTCTTGGCTTCTTCTGCTTTCCTGGCTTCCTCCGCCTTCTTGGCTTCCTCGGCTTTTCTGGCTTCCTCTGCCTTCTTCGCTTCTTCCGCTTTCTTGGCCTCTTCTGCTTTATTGGCTTCCTCGACCTTCTCGGCTTCCTCCTCTGCCTTGATATCGGCAGACTGCTGCGGCTGAGACTTTATGGTCGGCGCTTCCGCTTTCGGCAGATCCACAGCAGCGGCGGCCTTAGCGGTGTCCAAAGCCTCCTGCGCAGTTTTCGGCGCGGTGAGCTTGCTGACCAGCAGCCCGCAGACAGCCAATACGATTACAAGCGCAGCGCATACAAGTGTAATTTTGCGTTTCATGTTCATTTACTTTCCGGAAAGCGCCCGTTCCAGCCAGATGCAGCCCACGTCCATGGCGGCATACAGACTCTCCTTTTCGGATTTTTTTACCACGCGATCCCGGGATTTCAGATCGGGATCGGTGAGCTGCAGCTGTACGCTGACCTTGGTGGCGACCTCCATATCCTGTTCTTTTTTGGTCTCCAGGATCTGGAGCATAACAATATACTTGTCCGCCATCGAACCATAATAGATCAGATTGTCGATGCGGCGCAGGGGATGATTTTTATAGACAAGGCCTTCTGCCTTTTTCTCTTCTGCCATAACGGTACTCCTTTCTCAATCAAAACTTGTCCATAAGTTTATCACAAAAGCGCCCCTCTTGTCAAATGACATTAGCAGGTATTTTCTGCCAAAAAACGACACCAACGATGGTTGGTGTCGTTTTGACAGGGGAGTGTATTACTGATAGCGCAGGGCATCGATGGGATTCAATTTGCTGGCTTTCATAGCGGGCGCCAGACCGAACACGATGCCGATGACCATGGAGAACACCACCGCGATGAGACACGCGCTGCCGCTGATGGCCATGGGTGTGCCCATGATCCGCGAGAGCATGTAGGCAAGGCCAACGCCGCAGCCCACGCCCAGTATGCCGCCCAGAGAGGTCAGCACGGCGGCCTCGGTAAGGAACTGCCACAAAATACGCTTTTGCTGGGCGCCGATGGCGATCTTCAATCCGATCTCCCGGGTGCGCTCGGTGACGGATACCAGCATGATGTTCATCACGCCGATACCGCCCACCACCAGCGAGATGGCGGCGATCCAGATGAGCTGCCGGTTGGAGCTCTCGGACAGGCTCTGCAGGTTGCTGGCCTGCTGCAAAAGGTCGTCGGACTGGTAGGAATAGGTCTCCGAGTGGATCTGGCTTTCGTTCAGCGCCTTGGCCACGTTGTTGCCGGCGGTGGTCATGACATCGGTGCTCTCGGCTCGGACTGCCACGGTCTGGGGCTCATCATAGCGGTAGATGCCTGCCCAGCAGGTGCCGGGGATCAGCATGGTCCCGCTGCCGGTATCGGCATACATCCAGTAGTCCTCGATGGAATTTATGACGGGTGCATTGGTCACGCTCTGTGATACCACACCCACCACAGTGAATGGCTCTCCCTGGATTTCAATGGTCGACCCCACGGGGTTTTCGCCGCTGAACAGGGTAACGGCGGTCTTGCTGTCCACCAGTACCACCTTACGCCGCTGCGTAAAGTCATTTGCCACGAAACCCCGTCCGTAGTTGACCCGGTAATCGTTGACCGCCAGGAAATGCTCGTCGATACCATAGAGGTTGCCGTTGAACGCAGCGTTGCCGTAGTACACGCCGTCGGTCCACTGACGGGCGTAGTACAAAGAGGTCTCTGCCACGTCGTCCAGTTCGTCCAGCTCAGCGCGTTTTTCCTCGGTAATGGGGGCAACGCCCTGGGGCAGCGCCGACCAGGACAGGTCGGCCTCGTAGCTGTCCTGCATCAGCTTCACCGTTACCACGTTGTTGCCCCGACCGATCAGGTTCTGCTTGATCTGTTCGTTGGTGCCCTTGATGGTGGATACGATGGTGATGATGGCGGCGATGCCGATGATGATGCCCAGCATCGTCAGAAAGGAGCGCAGCTTGTGGCTCCATACACCCTGTAAGGCGAGAGATATATTTTCAAACATACCGCAGTTCCCTCCTTAGTAGCCGTAGAGCTGATCGGGTGTGGCTTCCTGGGTCTTTGCCCCGTCGGTCACGTCCTTGCCGTAGGGGAAGGCAATATAATCATCCTGCGTCAGCCCGCTGCGGATCTCCGTATAGCTGCCCCACAGACTGCTGCCCGTGGTGACCCAGCGCTGCTCCAGCATACCGTCCTCACCCTGCACATAGACGTAGCTCTTGCCGTTTTCCGTGCGGAGGAACATATTGTCCAGATACCAGCAGCTGCGGCTTTCGCTGCTGCGATAGGTGATGTCCACATAGTCGTTTTCCTGCAGGGCGGCGTCCTCGCTGACAAAGGCCTTGAACGGATAGTAGGACACATTGTTGTTGCCGCCGCTCCAGCCGTACTGGTCGGAGGGATAATCCTCCACGGACACGATCTCGCCCTCGCAGTTTGTGCCGGTCATCCAGGAGTTGATCTGCACCGTGTCGCCGATGTGGAGATCGCTCAGATCCAGCTCACTGATGACGCCGGAGACGTAGTACCCGCCGCCGCCGGAGATCTCCACCACGGCCTCGGAGTTCTGGAACGCCTCGTCCTCGCTGCGTACGACCTTGACCACGCCGTCCAATGTGCTGTAAACCGCACCGTCCTCCACCTCGGACTTTTTCCGCTGCAGCTCCAGCTCTGCCAGCTTCAGCTCCACCTCGGACTGCCCGATTTCCTCCCGCTTCTCCTGCTGCTTCTTCTGCAGATCGACTTTATTTTCGGGAACCTCGGGGTTCTCAAGAAGAGCGTTCAGTTCGTCCAGCTCCTTTTGCAGCTTTTTCACCACTGCATCGGCAGAAGCGCTGTCATCGGGAATGGGAATAGGCTCGGGGGTAAAAAAGCCGATGGAGCCGTCATCGTGCAAAATCACGCCCTGATAGCTCTCGGCGATGCCGTCTGCCTGGGTGTAAAGCACCACGTAACAATCGGTGGCGGAAGCCGGTATCGTTACCTCGCCGGGATCAAGGGTCGTGCCCTGCTGATAAAACGGCTTCGCCTGGGTTCCGTTCTGCTCTGCCGGAACCGTGGGCAGCGGATCGCCCGTCGGCTTACCTGCCTGCTCCCGGGCATCTTCCTTGGCTTTTTGCAGCTTTTGTGCCAGAGCTTCCTGCTCTTTCTTCAGCTCTTCCTTGTTCTTGATCTTCTCCAACTTGGCAAGCTCGGCCTTCAGGTTTTTCAGCGCCAGCTCCTGCCGCTCAAATTGGATCTGTGCCATCTTTACATCCAAAGAGGACAGCGAGGTGTCATACTCTAAGATCTTCTCGCCCTTTTTGATGCTCTGCCCCTCTTTCACCAGAACCTTTGTCACGTTCTGTGTGGAGGAGAGATAGACCTTCTGCAGCTTATCGGTGGTCACCATGCCGGAGCTTTGTGAGGCATTGCCCCAGCTGTCGGTGGTCATGAAATCGCTGACCGCGTATACGTTCACCGCCTCCCGGCTGGCAGAGCGTACCAGGGTCAGAATACCCCACACCAGACCGACGGTACCTACGGCAATGGCGGCGGCGATCAGCACCTTTTTCAGCGTTTTGTTCATTTGACGCCACCTCCTGTCGTCAGAATACCGTCCCGGATGGTGTATACCTTTTCCGCATGTCGGGCGATGCCCGCGTCATGGGTAATCATAAGAATGGTCGCCCCGTCCCGATGAAGCTGGGAAAACAGCTCCATCACCGCCTCGCCGTTGGTGCTGTCCAAGGCTCCGGTAGGCTCATCGGCCAGCAGCAGCTTGGGACTTCCCACCATGGCGCGGGCAATGGCAACGCGCTGGCATTGCCCGCCGGACATCTGCTCGGGATAGTGGGTAAACTGCTCCGCAAGTCCCATCTTTTCCAAGGCCTGCCGTGCCAATTCCAGGCGCTCCGCCTTTTTCATCCCGCCGTAGAGCAGGGGCAGGGCCACGTTCTCCTCGGCGGTCAGCTTGGGCAGCAGATGGTACTGCTGGAACACGAAGCCGATCTCCTTGTTGCGGATGTCGGCCAGTTGTTTGTGATTGCAGGCGGTGATGTCCCGCCCGTTGAGGATATAGGAGCCGCTGGTCGGCACATCCAGACAGCCGATCAGGTTCATCAGCGTGCTCTTGCCGCTGCCGGAGGGCCCCATGATGGCAAGATACTCCCCCTCGTCTACGGTCAGATCCACGTTTTTAAGAACGTGGCTTACCGACTTTCCCATGGGATAGTCCTTGCAGATATCGTGCATCTCCAGAATCATGCCGCTTCCTCCACAGCCACCTCGGCCTCCTCCATCATCAGAACTTCGCCGTCTTCTGTCATAGCCATGCCGCTTTCGGGAATGTCGACCATTCCCATGTCAGAGCTGCCCATCTCCATGCCGCCCATATCCATATCACCCATGTCCATGCCGCCTTCGGGTGCAAAGTTGCCCTCGTCATAGGTGACGCAGACCATGCCCGCCGTCAGCGTGTCGTCGGGGAAGGCGATGTAGTCATCGGCGCTCAAGCCGCTTTCAATGACGTAGGTATCCATCATCTCGTCATAGTCGCCCAGGGTCACGCTGCGCTTTTCCAGTTTGCCGTTACCTCCCTGCGCCCAGACATAGGGATTGCCCTCAATGTCACAGAGATACCAGGAGGGCATACGGATGGTGTTGGCATCCTCGATGGCGTCCTGCCCGTAATCCGGCTCAATGTATACGTGCTGTCCCAGCAGCAGCCCGCTGCTGTCCTCCAGCGCCACATAAAACGGGTACTTGCTGGACATGGCGGTGTCCTCGTCCATGTAGCCGTAGTTGTTGCTGTTTTGTGCCGGGTTGTTCCAGTCGATCTCACTGACGGTCCCGTGCCACATCTGCTCGTCCACACGGGAACGCAGCAGTACCTCCATCCCCTCATACAGGCTGCCGGCGTTGTTTTCGTTGATGTAACCCTTGATGCGGTAGCCGCCGGTCTCTACGATGGTCATAAGGGGCAGGGGATTGCCGAAGTCATCATAAGCGCCGTTTTCGTTGATGGTCTGCACCACACCCGCCACAGGAGACGTGACGGTGACGTTTTTAACGGTATTTGCCAGCTTTTCGATCTCCTTTTCCTTTACGGAGATGTCATATTGCGTCTGCAAAATGAGAACGTCCACCTCCCGTACGTCCAGCAGGGAGCCTTCGTCGCTGTCCACGATCATCTTTTTCTGCTCCTGGTAGGAGTCCAGCGTATTTTTCAGCTTCTCCAGCTCCAGCTGCCCCCGCTCCAGATCCAGCTTGGTCTGCGCCATATCGTAGGTGAAGAGCGCCTGTCCCACGGCGACCTCGTCGCCCACCTTGACCTTGATCTCCGCTACGGTCGCGCCGTCGTTGGTCTTGATGTTGGTCTCGCCCTGGGGAGTTACCATGCCGGCAAAGCGGTCCACAAGACCGGTGCTTCCCATGCCGCAGATCATGCTCACACTCTGCACGGATACCTCACCCTTGTCGTCGCCGCAGCCGGACAATGCGGTAAACAGCATCACCAAAGCCAGAATAATTGCCAGTTTTTTCATTTTGCCATGTTCCTTTCCTTTGATCTGTTCATAAGACGCATTTCGGCGGAAAAAAGTTCCGCAAAAAGTGTATGAATGAATTTAATACAGTTATACCACAACGGAGCGTTGATAGCAACCCTATTTTGCCGAAAAGTTCCCTTTGCAAAAAAACGGCGGTGGTTTACCGTGTCGCAAATCACCGCGCATTTTATTCCATCAGTCCGTATTTGATTTGCACCCGGGTCAGCTTTCCCAGCAGCGGTTTTCCCGCCAGCACAAGGGTCACCGCCGTGGCTCCGCCGTGGATCAGGTTGATGGGCAGCCCGCTGAGATAGACCGCCCCAGCCGAGGTGTTGTTGATGACCGCTGCCATGGTAATGAGGGTGCAGGTGTCCAGAAGAGGTCCCACCACGCACACCACGGCCAGAAAGCCAAAGAGCCCCAGCACCGCAAGATCTGCCGCTTTTTTCGGTGTCCGCTTCAAAAGACCCCGGCGGGCAAAGGACCCCGCCAGCAGACCGCCTGCGCCGTAGGCAAACATCTGCCAGGGCGTCCAGGGACCCTGCCCGAAAATGAAGTTGCTCACAAACCCCGTCAAAGCACCGGTCAGAAATCCCGCTTCCGGCCCGAAGACAATGCCGGTTAACATAATAATTGCCACCGTGGGCTTGAAGTGGGGTACTGCGGCAAAGACGACGCGGCTGGCAACCGCCAGCGCGCTCATCACCGCCAGAAGCACCAGCTCCCGGGCCTGTGGTTTCCTGTCCTCAAAGCGCAGGGCAAAGGAGAGAAAAGCCAGCAGGATCACGGCGCTGCCGCCCACATAATATTTACGGTTCAGCTGCGCACACAGCAGCAGTACCAGCGGGATCCCCGGCAGCAGAAGAAGCAGGGACAGGAGCCGCCGCAAAGAGATACGCCTCATGGCAATACCTCCCCCAGCAGCGTGATCACGTCCTCCGCTGTCACCGCGTCGGGGAAAACATGGCGGCTCATGCGGTTGGCGGCAGTGGTGTAGAAGTTGTTGGCACAGAAGAAGCGGCGGGGCGTGTTGGTGGTCAGGATCTGCCCGTCGAAGAACAGACTGACCATATCTGCTGCGGCGGCGCAGAACTCCACGTCGTGGCTCACCATCACAATGGTGATGCCTTTTGCCTTGAGCTGCCGCAAAATGGTAAGCAGCTTCCCTTTGAAAAAGTTGTCCAGGCCCTTGGTGGGCTCATCCAGAAGCAGAAGCCGCGGGTCGGTGAGCAGCACCTTGGCAAGAGCGAGGCGCTGCTGTTCTCCGCCGGAGAGGTCACAGGGGTGACGATCTGACAATTCGGTCACTTCACATAGCTGCGCTGCCTCGGCAATACGCGCCTCGTCCTTTTCCATCTCCTGCAGCTCCGCCAGTACGGTGTCTTTGGTGAATAGACTCCCGGGATCCTGGGGCAGCATACACAGGTTGCTCCGGAACAGGTTTTTGACCTTTCCAATGGGCTGCCCGTCCAGCAGAATTTTTCCCCGATAGGGCTTGCAGATACCGCAGATGGACTTGAGAGTGGTGGATTTTCCCGTGCCGTTGCCGCCTACGATGGCAAACAGGCTGCCCTTCGGTACGTCGAAGCTGACGCCCCGCAGTACGTCCGGCCCGTTCTTTTCGTAGCGGTACCAGAGTTCCTTTACCGATAGAAACGGTTTTTCTGCCGTATCCGATATCGGCTCATCGGGCAGACGGGCGGTGATCTCTTTGCCGGCTAAGCGCTCTGCCAGCCATGTACGGCCCTCCCGTACTGTCAGCGGCGCTTCGCCGGACTGTCCGCAGCCATAGAAAATGCGAACGGGAGCGGGCATGGCGGCAAACATATCGCTGCCGCTGTGGTGGAGCAGCTGCCCTACCTTTTTCGGGGTATCGTCGGCAAGGATGCGGCCGTTCTCCATCACCACGCAGCGGTCTGCTCCGTGGAAAATGTCCTCCAGCCGATGCTCCGTAATGAGTACGGTGGTGCCCAACTCCCGGTTGATCTTCCGCACCGTGGCGAGAAAATCCGCCGCCGCGATGGGGTCTAACTGACTGGTGGGCTCGTCTAAGATCAGCACCTCCGGCTGCATGGCCATAATGGACGCCAGATTAAGCAGCTGCTTCTGCCCGCCGGACAGCTCCGCGATGTCCCGGTGGAACCAGTCCTGTATGCCGAAATAGCTGGCCATCTCCGCTACCCGCAGACGCATGGTTTTTTCCTCGCAGCCCAGACTTTCCAAACCGAACGCCAGCTCATGCCACACCTTGTCGGTAACGATCTGACTGTCGGGGTTCTGCATAACGTAACCGATCCCGGCGCTCTGATCGCGCAGGCTCACCTGTGACAGCGGCAAACCGTTGAAGAAAATGTTCCCTTTTTGTACACCGTGAGGGGTCAAAACGGACTTTAAATGTCTCAAAAGGGTGGTTTTTCCGCTGCCGGACTTGCCGCAAAGAGCAACATATTCGCCCTTTTCCACGGTAAGATTTATCTCGCAAAGCGCCATTTTTTCAGGCGTGTTGGGATAGGAAAAGGTTAAATTTTGGATCGTAAACTGTGCCATACGATGCTCTCCTTTATGTGTTCAACAGACGGTATCAATAGGAGGAAACTCCAGGCAGAAATTCCCAGAATGGAAAGGGGAGAAGCTATGGGAACAAAGGCAAAAACGGGGATATACACCGCATCGGCGCAGCCTTGAAAAGCGGCAAAAATTACCATGACTGCCAAGGCGGTAAACGCCCCCAGCAGCACGCCATCTGCCGCCGTAAACCGGGAAATCTGAAAGCTGGTACGCTTGGCTGTGCCGTATCCCCGGGCGCGCATACTGTCCGCTGTGACGATACTGCCCTCTAAGGCCCAGGTGGTCAGCGCCGACAGCGTCCCCATGCCACTTTTCAACTGGGATATTCTGCCATTTTCACCGCCCAGACCGATGCACTTTCGGGCCCCGCTGATCTGCCGCGCCTTTCGTCCGTAGGACGGCACCAGCCGGAAGATCATCACCAGCAGCAGCGACAGCGCCGGCAGCAGCGGCGCAAACAGCGCCGTGAACTTATCGGCAGTCATCACGATGCCGTAACAAAGACACCACAGGATCACCGCCACACACATGGCGGCAAGCACCATGCCATAGCACAGCGCCTCGTAGGTGTAAGGGCGTCCCCAGTAGGTAAACAGCACCGTCTGCCCCATCGTGTCAAAGAGAGGATTGACCGCGCTCAGGACGATCCAGAGGGGGACCAGTCCCAACAAAATGAGAACGCTTTTTCTGCCCCGCAGCAACGCGTAGTACAGCACGGCACACCCAAGGGACACCGCCTGATACACCGGGTGCATCAGCACCACCGTCAGCACCACGGCCAGGGCGAAAAATATGAAGTTGACCGCGCCGTGTCGGCGCGCAAAGGCGTCTGACATAAAAACTCCTTACAGATCATTTCCCATGTCGCAGGTATATACCCACTGAATGCTGTCTCCGTCGGAGACGGAATAGCTGCCGCAGCCCACTCCGGGGGTCGTACCGTTGACACGGTAGAGCCACCCGCTGCCGCCGCCGCAGGCACGCTCGGCAAGACCGCCGATGCTCTTGATATAGCCGCTGCTGCCGCTCAGAGAGATCCCGTTTGCGCTGCATACGCTGCATAGTATGTCATAGACGCTCTCTCCGCCGGACAGTGTGACTGTGGCAGAGGAGAGGATGACCCCGCTTGCCGGTGCCGTATCACTTTTCCCTACGGCAGTGTGGCAGACGATGGAAACGGTGCAGCTTGCCGCAGACGGCTGAACAGGCTCCGGCTCCGGCTGTGTCGGCTCGGCTGCGATCGGCGCTTCCGCCATAGCGGGTGTGTTTGAATTTGGCGCATCGGGCGCAGGCTTGACAACGGGAGCATCTGCAACTGTCGGTTTTTCTGTTTCCGTCTCCACGGAATTTTTATCGGGCGCTGTGTGTGTGCCTTCTGCCGGCGGTATGGCGGGGGTGTCCTGCTTAGCCGATACGGACGGTGTATCGTCCGGTATCGGCGCCACCGCTTTTTGCCCGCAGCCGCACAGCAGCAGAGCCAAAACCAGACACAGGGATAGCAGTCGCGTTTGCATAAAAAAAGACCTCCATCTTGGGGGAGGCATAAAAATAAGCACCCATGGGGGTGCTGTTCATCGCCGCATACGGGCATCCCCCAAGAGCCCTGCGGTGGAAGATCGGGGGAACGTGTTCCGGCTTATCGGACGCCTTTTGTGCCGATGCCTTCTCAAGGGACTGTCCCTCAATGACATCGGCGGCTTTTTCTGTCCGTCTACGGCGGCTTGGTACCGCTGGATTTTCTCCATTCCATTCCGACGATCTTTTTTGACTTGTCTATTTTTAGACTACCACAACTCTGCACCGTTTGCAAGAAAAATCGGAGCAGGGCTTGACAAAGGAAAATATCTGGTGCTATATTGACCGTACCAACCGAATACGCTGCATCGTGTTCCGCCGTCTGGTAAAAGGCAGAGAGCGGAATGAGGAAATCCGGTGAAAATCCGGAGCAATACCCGTTGCTGTATGTGCAGGAGCTGAAAGTCCGCGCCGTGAGGCGGCCATTGGTGAAAACCGAGAAGGTAGGACTTGCCGCGCAGGAGTTCTTCTCCCCAATGCATGAGTCAGAAGACCGACGATGATCGAGCAGGAGTTGATACAGATGGGCGGGAGTGCCCGGGTATCAGCGGAGATCCCATGGAAACAGACGGCCGTGGCAGAGTGATCTGCCGCGGCTGTTTTTTGTTCTGCGGTGCGGCGCAAAAATGAAAGAGAGGGAAAACAAATGAAGAAAAAAATCATCAGTATTCTGCTGGCTTTCGTCATGGTTTTGTGCCTTGTGCCCGCTGCCATGGCAGAAGAGAAGCCCTTTACGGCGTCTGTGGGGGAAACATCGCTGACAGCGGTCTCAAAGACGGAAAACGCCTATACCTATCACGGCTGGACAGGCGATGAAACCGTCGATGTCTATACCGTGACCATTCCCGATGCGGCAACAGAGATCTCTCTGCACCTTCATACACCGTCACTGGCTTACAATTATAAAGGGGATGGTGTTACCTATTTAGCGGGAGAATACGATATGACTCCGGAGACCGGCTCCATGTATACCGGCGTAACAGAAGTCATTGTACCGACAGATGCCAATGGCGACGGCGTACTGGATTACGTTCAGGTTCAGACACCGTATGATGCAAGCTACAATTCCGCTGTACGGTATGCCATTACGTTCCGTTATGCAAATGCCGGTGCCGGTAGCAGTACGACAGCGATCGGTGCAAGTGTCCAAAATACCTATTCGTTGACCCGCAGTCTGCTGTCCGGGCGCAAGGTAAATTACACCTGGGCGGGCGGTACATCCAACTCCGATGACTGGGACGTGTTTGGCCTGGCCCGTGACGGCGTCAGCATTCCCAAAAGCTATATCAACAGCGTCAAAGCCTTTGCGCCGACAGCCGGCACTTACATTTCCGACTGTGCCAGGGCGATCTTAGTACTGAACGCCTGCGGAGAAGAGGTAAGTGATACCTTGCTGTCCGCCGTAACGGATGAGAGCGGGCTGATGGGCAGCAACGATGTGATTTTTGCGCTTTTGGCATTGGACAGCAAGAATTACACAGCCCCTGCCGATGGTATCAGCCGCGAAAAACTGATCGACCGGATCCTGTCCTTGCAGCAGAGTGACAATGCCTGGGGGTATTCCTACGTCTCCGGAACCGATTGGACTACCCCCTGGGGCACCGATGTGGATACCACCGCCCAGGCTATTACTGCGCTGGCGCCCTATTACACCACCAATATCAAGGTAAAGACCGCCGTGGATAAAGCCCTTGCATGGCTGAAGACCCGGCAGCTCGCCGACGGTACCTTCGGCTATATGGACAGCGCATCGGTGGAGTCCACCTCGCAGGTCATTGTTGCCCTGACCGCCCTGGGTATCGACCCCGCCGACTGGAACGGAAAGAACGCCGTCAGCGGGATGTGCAGCATGGCGGTTTCCGCGGGCGGCTTTACGTACAGCGGCAGCTTTAACGAGATCTCCACCTATGAGGGATATTACGCCCTGGTAGCCTACTATCGGTTCCATAACGGTCAGGCGGCGCTGTATGATATGAGCCATGCGGATCCTGTCAAACCGACTCCCGAAAAACCCGATGCGCCCGATACGTCAGAGGCTCCGGCCGTCTCCTCCGCCAAAACCGCCGACGCCGGCATCCTGCTCTACGGTGCGCTGTCTGTCAGCGCTCTTATGGGCATGGGTTATGTGGGCAAAAAGTCTCATTAAGCGAGTTCCGTCTTTCCATAGGGACGTACCTCTTAAAACGAAAACACCGACGGCATTTGCCGTCGGTGTTTTCGTTTACAAGCGTTGCCGTTTAAATATCCAGATAACTCTTTACCAATACCTGCAGCAGCTCGTCCCGGTCGATCTTGCAGATCAGCGTGCGTGCGCTGTTGTGGTTGGTGATATAGGTGGGATCCTCGGACAGAATGTAACCCACGATCTGATTGATGGGATCGTAGCCCTTTTCCTTTAAGGCCTCATATACGGTGGTCAGCACATGATGCACCTGAGAGTCCTTGTCCTCAGCCGTATTGAATTTCCGGGTAAAATCTTCCATGGGGACACCACCTTTCACAGACTGCTATCAGTATACGCCAAAATCGAAGAAGTGTAAAGAGCAATTTTTGTGAAGTTTTTGCTTATTTGGAGCGCAGTTCGGCGCCGAACCGTTTGCCAAGTCGCTTCAGGGCGGCATTGGCGCAGGCCTCGATCTCCTCGGAAGTCAGCGTCTTTTCACTGGAGCCGATGGCCAGACGAATGGTCACGGACTTCTTGCCCTGAGGCACCTGCTTGCCCCGATACTCATCGACGAAGGCGGCACCGTGGAGCAAGGTATCGTGCCCGCTGAGCACCGTGCGGAGGATGTCGTCCCACTTTACCTCGCCGTCAAAGAGCATGGAGATGTCGTAGTCCACCATGGGGAACTCCGGCAGATGGGTGAAACGGTTGGTGCGGGACTTGAAGGGCTCCAAAGAATCCAGATCCAGCTCGAAGAGCATCACGTTCAGATTCTTGATGCCGCAGGCCATGGACGCCTTCTTGTTCAAAAGTGCCAGATTGCCCACCTGTACCTCACCGCGGAAGACGTTCAGCCACACCACATTGTCCGCCCAAATAGGCTTGGTGACCTGCTTGAGCTCCAAAGCTTCCATGTGGGTGTACCGCGCCATGTTCTCGATTACGCCCTTGGCACGGCGGAACAGGGGGGTCACGTCCTTCTTGTCGCTGGCAAAGGCACCGGCGAGATACTTGCGCTGCCAGGGCAGCTTTTCCTTTTCGCTATAGGGCGTGGTGTAATCCGCATCCTTGAAGATCTGGGCGTTTTCAAAGATGGCAAAGTCGGTGTAGTACCGCTCGTTCTTCACCACCGCCTTGCACAGATTGGGCAGCAGGGAGGAGCGGATATACTTCTCTGCGGGAGAGGGGGGTGTGGACAGCGACAGAATACCGGCGGTATCCTGCAAAACGGCGTTTACAAACTGTTCGTCCATCCACGGATAGGTGAAGATCTCCTGCATCCCGCAGCGGATGGCCAGATACTCCTTGATCCGTCGGGTCAGATCCACGCTGAGCTGATTGATGGCGCCGTCAAAGCTGGTGGTGATGGGGGCAGCGGTGAAGTTCTCATAGCCCACCATACGGGCCACTTCCTCCATGATGTCCGCCTTGATGGATACGTCGCCGGTGGAGCGCCAGGTGGGCGCCACCACATGCATATTGTCACCGTCAAAGGTGACCGCGTAGCCCATCTCGCCCATCTTTTTCTCGATGTCGGCGTTGGCGATCCGTTTGCCCAGACGGCGCTCCAGCCAGTTCAGAGACACGTCGATCTCCGCCTTTTGCAGCGGCTTTGCATAGTTGTCGGCAAAGCCTACCACTTTGCACTCGGGATACAGCTCGGCGAACAGCGCCATGGCCAGAGAGATGGCCTGATCGATGCGCTCGGGGTCGATGGCCTTTTCGTAGCGGGAGGAAGCCTCGGTGCGGTTGTCGTACCGCAGCGCGGTGCGGCGGATGCCCTTGGCGTTGAAGTTGGCGATCTCCAGCAGCACACTCTCGGTCTTGGGCAGAATGGAGTCCCGGGCGCCGCCCATGATACCCGCCAGACCTACGGCGCCCTCGTTGTCGGAGATCACCAGGTCGGTGGGATCCAGCGCCAACTCCTTGCCGTTGAGCAGCAGCAGCTTTTCGCCGTCCTTGGCGTGGCGCACGTTGATATGCCCCTTGATGTTGTCCGCGTCATAGGCGTGGCAGGGCTGACCGGTTGCCATCATCACATAGTTGGTGATGTCCACGAGAGCGTTGATGGGACGCTGTCCCACCCGCCACAGACGGGTCTGCATGGCAAAGGGGGACGGCTTCACGGAAAGCCCCTCCACCTTGGAGCAGACGATGCGTGCGCAGGCGTGGGGATCCTCGATCTCGGCGCTGACGTGCTCAATGGCAGGGGCATCGGTGACAAAAGGCTGAAAGAGCTTCAGCGGCAGATCGTACAGCGCCGCCAGCTCGCGGGCGATGCCGTAGTGTCCCCAAAGGTCGGGACGGTTGGTCATGGACTTGTTGTCGATCTCCAGAATGATGTCGTCCAGTCCCAAAGCCACGGCGATGGGCGTACCGGCAGGTACGTCAAAATCACGGAGGTCCAGAATTTCCGCCTCCTGCTTGGGCGGGAACAGCTCGCCCAGACCGATCTCGGTGGAGGCGCAGATCATGCCATAGCTCTCCACACCCCGCAGCTTGCTCTTCTTGATCTCAACAGGCTCGCCTTCCCCGTGCCAGCGGCAGAAAGCGCCGGGCAGCGCAACAGCCACCCGCTGTCCCGCTTCCAGATTGCAGCCGCCGCAGACGATGTCCTTCACCTCGCCGCCGATGTCGACCTTGCAGACCTTCAGCTTGTCGGCATTGGGGTGCTGCTCGATGGCGGTGATGATACCCACCACCATATTATTAAAACGCTCCGCCAGAGGCTCAGCACCCTCCACCTCCACGGTGGACATGGTCAGATCGTAGGCCATTCGGCCCAGATCCATATCAGCGGGCATATCGATATAGTCACGGATCCAGTTCAAAGAAAGTTTCATTTCGTTATCTCCATTCATCAGTAAAACTGTATGAGAGTATAAAAGTCGCGCTTTTTGAAAAAATATTTCAATTCGTTTTTGCGGCAGCTTTGCCGCTGCAAAAACACTTTCGAGGTGAGCTGTGCGAACCCTCGCGCCGACCAAATCGGGATTTTTATCTCGATGCGATAAGCGCGAAGTCGGATCGTAGCCATGTCGTT
>JAZUEB010000082.1:0-12756 GCA_045639965.1 Vescimonas sp.
ACATGTTTTCGCCCGTCCCTCTCATGCCACCAGGCTGATGGAAAATGTCTACTCTACCGCTGACCGGGACCGGCGCCGTTCCCCGTGCCTGTCTGTGATCGACAGCTACACGCCGTCGGATATCCCCGCAGAGGAAACAAAGGTCTATCATCTGGCAGGACTCACTGCCGGGGATATTCCCGGGGATCTGATCCGATTCTGTGCCGAACGGGCCGATGTAGCGGTGGATGTGCAGTGTATGATGCGCCGGGTACTTTCCGACCAGACACTCAAGCTCTTTGATTGGGAGGAGAAAAAAGAATATCTGCCCTATATTCGTTACTTAAAGACCGATGCCGCCGAGGCCGAGGCTCTGACCGGTACCGCCGACCGCGAAGAAGCTGCCGAAATGCTCTGTGCCTGGGGTGCAGGAGAGGTCATGATCACGCATAATACAGAGGTGCTGGTATATGACGGCAGCACCATGTACCGCGCACCGCTGCACCCCCGTAATCTCTCGGGCCGTACCGGTCGGGGCGACACCACCTTTGCCGGCTATCTTATCCAGCGCCAGCATACCGATATTCAGACAGCGCTGAACTTTGCAGCCGCTCTGGTCTCTTTGAAAATGGAAACGCCCGGTCCCTTTACCGGGACACGGGAGGATGTAATTCAGTTTATGAAAGAAATGGGTGATTGGGAATAACCACAAAAACGGAATGGTAAATTTCGTCTATTTTGCCCGAAATGAAAAGACCGGTTACGGTTGACAAAAGGAATTTTATCATTTATGCTATAAGTAACCGTTTCCGTAAACGTTTCCGTTATTGCTTTTGCATAAGTTACGCCAAATGAAAGAAGAGGGATCCTTATGATTCGTGCAGTCATGTTTGACATGGGCGGCACGCTGGAAGATGTTTTTTCCGACGAAACCAGCGACAAAAATACCGCTGAAGCCCTTTATAAAATATTACAGTCCCATGATATTCAGGTTCCCTATGGAGCCCGGGAGCTGTGGGCAAAGGTAGGTCCGCAGATCAATGCCTACAAAAAGCAGTCTGAGATCACCCTGCGGGAATTGAAGCCAGAGGAGATCTGGGTGGACTACGGCTTCAGGGACATCCCCGTGGACAAGGAAAAGCTGGCCGCGTGCGCTGAGGAGATCGCCTATATGTGGGAGACCACATACTACCATCGCTCCCTGCGGCCCCATGCCGCCGAAATGCTAAAAGGGCTGAAGGAGGAGCTGGGGATGCACATTTCCGTGGTCAGCAACACCGGAAGCCTGTTCCAGGTGTTCTCCATCCTGCAGCAGTACGGCATCCGGCAGTATTTTGACGAGATCAACCTCTCCAGCATCACCGGCTACCGCAAGCCCCATCCGCATATTTTCAACATAGCTCTGCAGCAGGCCGGCTTTTTACCGGAGGAATGTGCTTTCGTGGGAGATACCGTATCCCGCGACGTGGTAGGTCCCCGGAAAATGGGATACGGCAAGGTGTTCCAGATCACCTCTTTCCTGACCCCGTTGAAAGACACCGGCAATTACGAGGGATTTGCCCCTGACCACAAAATTTCGGATATTTATGACGTATATACCATTCTGAAAGAGGAATCGGGAAAGTAATGTAATGTATTTTAGTAGGAGGCTTTCCAATGGCAAAACAAAGAACCCTGCCCAAAAAGCCAATGACAAAGGAACGACTGAAAAATCAGATCTTCAACGTAATTGGCAATCCATTCAATATGATCGTGTTTTTTACGCTGATCATTCTGTTCTGCCTGATCATCATCCCGCTTTTGAATATGCTGCAGAATTCCTTTATGGTGGCAAAGGCAGAGCTGCGCCAGATCCCCGGCGCCAAGATCGGTGACTATACCCTGTATTACTGGAAATATCTGTTGGCAAGTCCGCTGACCAAGACCGTGTTCGTGGAGCCGCTTCTGCACTCGCTGCTCATCGGTTTCTTTGTCACGATAATCTCGGTGCCGCTGGGCTCTGTGATCGCCTGGCTGATGGTACGCTCCGACATTCCGGGCAAGAAGATCCTCAGTGCTTTTATTCTGATCCCCTATATGATCCCCTCCTGGTGCAAGGCGCTTTCCTGGCTGAGTGTGTTCCGCAATGAGCTCTCCGGCTCCTACGGGCTGCTGACCGGTATGGGCATCTCCGTGCCGGACTGGCTGGCCTACGGGCCCTTTGCCATCATCATCGTCATGTGTATGCACTACTACGCCTTTTCCTACATCATGGTCTCCGGCTCGCTCCGTTCTATTAACTCCGAGCTGGAGGAGATGGCGGAAATTCAGGGTGCCAGCCGTATCCAGATCTTAAGCAATATCACCCTTCCTCTGGTGCTTCCGGCGGTGCTGAGCGCCACCATTATGACCATCTCCAAGTCCATCGGTACCTACGGCGTGGCTGCCAATCTGGGAAACCGTATCGGCTACTATGTGCTGGCCACCCGCATGAAAGACTTCATCAATGACTCCCCCAAGGGTGTCGGTTACGCCATGAGTCTTTTGATGATCGGTCTGGCTGCCATTACCATTCTGGTCAATCAAAAGCTGATCGGTACCCGCAAGTCCTATGCCACTATCGGCGGAAAGGGCACACGCAGCAATCTGATGCATCTGGGAAAATCCAAGTATCCCCTGCTGATCTTCCTGCTGGTGTTCCTGTTTATTGCCATGTTCCTCCCGCTGTTCGTGCTGGTAATGGAGAGCTTTCAGATCGTTCCGGGCCGCGGCTACGGCTGGGATAACCTGACGCTTTATGCCTGGATCGGCGAGGTGGAGAACGCTCCGTCCATGGGACTTTCGTTCCAGAACGGTCTGTTTAAGAACTCCGAATTCGGCCACGCCTGCTGGAACACCGTAAAGCTGTCCATTATCGGATCGGTCATCACCGCCATCTGCGGTCAGTTCCTGGGCTATATCACCACCCGCGGCCGCGGGAAGTGGTACGGCAACGCGGTGGAGCAGATGATCTTCATCCCCTATCTGATGCCCGGTGTGGCGTTTTCCGCCATCTACTTCTCCATGTTCTCCCAGCCCCGTCTGGGCGGACTGATCCCCTCCCTGTACGGAACCTTTATGCTGATCCTGCTGGCATCCATCGTCAAGCACTTCCCCTTTGCCAGCCGCTCCGGCTCGTCCAATATGATGCAGATCAGCGTGGAGCTGGAGGAGGCTGCCACCATCGCCGGCGCCAGCTTCTGGCGCAGGATCCGCAGTATCATCATTCCTCTTGCAAAGGGCGGCTTCCTCTCCGGCTTCCTGCTGACATTTATCAGCATTGCCAAGGAGTTGGATCTCATCGCCATTTTGATGACTCCCGCCAACTACACCCTGTCGTTCCTGTCCTTTGACTATTCAAAGGAAGCCATGCCCCAGGTGGCAGATGCCATCTGCATCGTGATCATCGTGTTCATTCTTGTCTGTAACCGCATTGCCAACCGGCTCGGCGGCGATGTCAGCAAGAGTATGTAACTCAAGAAAGGTGGGAAAACGAAATGAGCAAGATCGTATTAGAACATATTGATAAGTTTTACGGAGAAAGCCACGTTCTCAAAGATATCAACCTGACCATTGAAGACGGCGATTTTATGACGCTCCTGGGACCCTCCGGCTGTGGAAAGACCACTACGCTGCGCGTGATCTCGGGTTTGGAAAAACCGCAGAACGGTAAGATGACCATCAACGATGAAAAAATCATTGATGCCGATGTGGCTTTCTATGAAGAACCCAGTAAGCGCGGACTGAATCTGGTGTTCCAGAGCTATGCCCTGTGGCCGCACATGACCGTGTTTGAAAACGTTGCCTTCGGTCTGAAAATTAAAAAAATACCAAAAAAAGAAGTAGAAGAACAGGTAATGAGGGCGCTGGAAACCATGCGGATCGCCCAGTACCGTGACCGTTACCCCAATGAGTTGTCCGGCGGTCAGCAGCAGCGCGTGGCGATCGCCCGCGCCATTGCCTCCAGCCCCAAGCTCCTGCTTCTGGATGAGCCGCTCAGCAACCTGGATGCCCGCCTGCGCATCGATATGCGCGCCGAGCTGAAGCGTCTGCACAAGGAGACCGGCACGACCATCATTTATGTGACCCACGATCAGGTCGAGGCGCTGACCATGTCCACCCGCATTGCCCTGTTCAAGGAGGGTGAGATCGCCCAGGTGGATACACCCCTCGGTATCTATACCAACCCCGTCGACCTGACCGCCGCAGACTTCATCGGCAATCCCCGCATCAACTTTGTAGATGCCAAAGCCGTATGCGATGGTGATACGATGACGGTCACCAGCCCCTTCGGTGTGTATACATATAAAAAAGAAACCATTAAGTGGGAAGAGGATATTCCCCGGAATGAAGAATTTGACTGCGTTCTGGGTCTGCGTCCCGAGATGGTGGATATCTATCTGGAGGATCCACACCATAAGCATACAGTGGAGGCGGTGGTGTACGCCAGCCAGCCGGCAGGCTCCGAAACCATGGTCCATCTGACCGTGGGAGACGCCGACTTCCTGGCGCTGCAGATCGGCTTGGTGGAGTATGATATCAACCAGAGGGTCTATGTGGTACTGCATCCGTCCCGCATGAATGTGTACCGCAAGGATACCGGCCGCCTGATCAAATATGCCAAGGTGAAGCATCACGCCGGTGATGACGAAGAATAAAAAGCGAAATTCGGTCTGTATTTCTTCTTGCTTTTCTGCTATACTTGGCATAGATACTGTTTTCGGATGTTTGAATCACTTTCAAAGGGAGGATGTGTCATGAAAAAATATTTGGCGCTCTTGCTGGCTTTGCTGATGGTGCTGTCTTTGACCGCCTGCGGCAGCAAGATCAATAGCGGAACCGACAGCAGCGATGACGGTGTGGATTATGAAAGCATGTCCATGGAAGAGCTGTATGAACTGGCAAAGGACGAGGGCGGTCAGGTGGAGGTATACGCTACCACCGTGGACGCTCAGGTAGCCTGCAAGAAGTTTGCCAAGGCTTATCCCGATATTGCCATTGAATACATCTCCTGTGATAACAATACCGTAGCCGCCAAGATCGAGATGGAATGTGATACCGGCAATGTCAACGCCGACGTGGTGCAGATCAAGGACAACAGCGGTGAGGTCTACCACGAGTTGGTTTTGTACGACTATCTGGATATCTATTATCCCGCCGCCGCCTGTTCCCATATCGATGATGCCCTGTTGTCATACGGCCTGCCTCTGTATGCCACATTCAACCCCTGGTATTACAACACCGAGATGTTCCCCGACGGCTGCCCCATTGACAGCTGGTGGGATATTGTAGAGGGCTACGACGAGACCACAGGCAAGTTCACCGACCAGAAGTGGACGATCTACACCAAGGATATTACCGGCCCCTCCTACTCCTCTTTGTGGGCGCAGATGATCGCCGACGCCGACCTCATCGAGGCACAGTATCAGGCAGAATTCGGTCACCCTGTGGTATATACTTATCCGGACCATCTGAAGAACACACCGGGCGTGATGGAGCTGCCCGAGAACAACGCCGGCGTGGAAATGTTCTATCGCTTCTCTCAAATGAAGATGGTGGAATTGGACGACGGTGACGGTGTGGTGGATGCCGTGGACAAATCTCTTAACGGTCCTACCCTGGGTCTGACCTCTGCCTCCAAGCTGACTCCTGACATGAATATCTCCTGGGTCAGCGGCCTGCAGCCCTATACTGCATTCCAGGCCTGCTCCTATTCCTATGTGGTGGAGGGCTGCGATAACCCCGCCGCCGCACGCCTGTACATCAACTTCTGCATGGGTGGTGATGATGGAGCGAGCGGCTGCTATGAGGCTTTCGACAAGATCGGCTCCTGGTCTGTCCGTGATGACGTAACATATACCAAAGCCGCCAAGACCGCCGAGGAAGTCAATTTGACCACCCCTGATTTTGAGGCGATCTATGAAAACTATCCCAATGTGAAGGCCTATTGGACCTATTGGCGTTCTCTGGTCGAGTAAGAGTCTATGGTAAAGAAAGATACCTCCGGCTTTTCCCGGAAAGTAGACCACCTTTGCCGGGCGATCTTCCTTACCGAGGAGGGAAAACCAAAAAGCCCCACGCTTTTGTATTCCTTCTGTCTGGCTATTGTATTCTTCATAGCAGATCTGGCGGCATACTTTTTTGGCATCGATATGTTGGAAAGCGCACTCTGCTCCACCAGTACAGCCGTGCGCAATCTGGCAGAGATCATTGTGCCGGGTGTTGTCGCGTCTCTCCCCTGTGCGCTGACCTCTTACCTCTTCCGCGAGCGCAAAAACCTGGTGTGTGCAGCGTACACCTGGATGGGCATCATTTTGGCGCTGATGGCACTGGTGATGATCCCCTACTGTGAGGATATATTTGACTACGGCATTTTCTGGGAGATATTAGGACTTCCCCTGCTGACATCGGTTATTTGCGGCGGCGGCACTGCATATTTCATTTACCGCCACCGTAAGTGATATAGATCAAAAATCAAAATACAAATTTGGGAGGAAAAGAAGATGAAAAAGTTTTTAGCGATCCTGCTGGCTTTGGTCATGGTGCTTTGCCTGGTGGCCTGCGGCCAGGAAGCTGCCCCCGCAGATGATGGCACCACTCCGGCTTCTGATGAAGGCGAAACCGTGGAGCCTGTGGCAGCCGAAACCGGCTTTACCCTGAATCTGAAAAACAAGACCGGCGTCACCATCACAGGCCTGTATCTGTACGAAACCGGCGCTGCGGACAAGGGTCACAGCCTGTGCAAGTCTGAGTGGCTGACCAAAGACGAGAGCGACGAATACGAGTACAACGCATTTTTGTATCGTGATCTGAGCAAGACCTTCGATCTGTATGTTACCTTTGCCGACGGCACCGATGCTACCTGGCCCGGTCTGACTCTGGCCAACTATGACAAGCTGTCCCTGAAGGACGGCGTGGATCCCTCCGCCTGGGAGCAGGAGCCTGTGGATGACGCCGAGGACATCGCCCTGATGGACGATGTGGCCGCCGCCGGCCGTACCGCTGACGGTTACTATCCCGGCTACAAGACCATCGGTCTGGAATTCAAGAACAAGAACGAGGAAGGCCTGAACGTGACCGGTCTGTACTTCTATGAGGATGGTGCCGAGGCCACCTATCCCAACGTGCTGGAAGTTCGCGCTGACGAGTTTGACGGCGGCGTATGGGCTCCCGGTAAGGGCGGCCAGTATCTGTATGGCTACTTTGTACGTCCCGAGGCTGACACCTATCTGTGCAAGGTCACCTTTGATGACGGCTCCGATCTGGTAGTGGATGTGACCGAGGTCACCGGTGTGGATTCCGACGGCAACCCCATCGACGAGATCTCCTTCAAGAGCGCTGTGGATCCCGATCTGACCAAGATCCAGTGGGACGATGATGCCGAAGTGGCGCTGCTGATCAATGACGCCGTTGTGGGCGATCTGCCCTTTGACGGCTTCCTGCCTGCTATCGGCTAAGCAGTAACAATGACCTGACAACTACGGCAGAGTACGCGAAATCAGGGCAACCGCCCTGATTTCGTGTTTCTGTTTCCCCCGAAAAGGAAAAATCATTGGAGGTGAAAACCATGCTGTTTCAATTGACAAATCTGACCCCTGAGTCCACTTTGACAATATATGACAACTTGGAATTTCTCATTCGTATCCTGCTGTCTTGTGCCCTGGGTATTCTGATCGGATATGAGCGAGCCAAGCGGTTGAAAGAGGCCGGTGTGCGTACCCACTGCATTGTTGCCGTAGCCGCTGCCACCTTTATGATTCTTTCCAAATACTGCTTTTCGGATTTGGGACTTGATGCGATGGGTGCCAAAGTTGCCGATCCCGGCCGTCTGGCAGCTCAGGTAGTGAGTGGTATCAGCTTTTTGGGCGCCGGCGTAATTTTTAAGAGCAATGGCGGCATTAAGGGCCTCACTACTGCAGCCGGCATGTGGGCTACCGCTGCCGTTGGTATGGCCATTGGTGCCGGTATGTATTGGCTTGGCATCGTTGCGACCGCTGTACTCATTCTTGTGCAGTTTGTATTCCATCGACATCCCATCGGCAGTGATTCCTTCATCCTGCAAAATGTCTGCATAACCATGAAGGATGAGGTTGCCGTGCAGCAGGCTTTCAACGAATTTCTATCCGATCATGCCGCCATTGTGGAGGAAAGCCATGTTTCCAGGCGTGACGGTCAATTTCTCATGGAACTGACTCTTCGTCTGATGCATCCCATTGTGCATGAGGATGCTTTGCAGCTTCTCAATGCGCAGCCGGATATCTATGATATCTCTATTGAATAATCACAGGTAAAATGCGGATAATAAGGTTGTAACTTTACCTTTGACTGGAGGAATTTCAAATATGAAAGCAACTGGCATTGTCCGCCGTATTGACGATTTAGGCCGGGTGGTGATCCCCAAGGAGATCCGCCGCACCATGCGCATCCGAGAGGGCGACCCGCTGGAGATCTACACCACAAAAGAGGGAGAAGTCATCTTCAAAAAATACTCGCAGATTCGCGGACTGGAGGACTTCGCCGCGCAGTTCTGCGACAGTCTGAACCGCAACACCGACTTTACCGCCGCCGTGACGGATCGGGACTCGATCATCGCCGTAGCGGGAAACGGAAAGCGCGAACTGCTGGGCAAATCCATCACCGCTGATCTGGAGGCCGTGATGGAAAAGCGCAGCCTGTTCGCGCCGGAGGCGGCAACGCTTACCGCCTGTGAGGGAGTCGAAAGCTTCGCCGTGGCAATCGCCGCTCCCATTCTCTGCGAGGGAGATGTTCTGGGTCTGGTCCTGTTTTTGACCGATGAGGAAAAACGCGCCGGAGAGGCAGAGCAAAAGCTGGCGCAGACCGTTGCTGCCTTTTTGGGGAAGCACATGGAGAGCTGAAAAAAGAGAGAGCCTTTGGGCTCTCTCTTTCATTTACGTATGGACAGGCTCCCGTTTTTCTTCCTCCTGCAAAACGCGGGCGGCGTTGACCTCCTCAGGGGTACGGTAGGTCGGTATCAGCTCCCGCAGCAGTGCAATGATTTCAGCATTGGACTGTTCTGCTGTCACAGCGGCATCCAAACGCTCCAGTGCTGTCAGAATGACCTCTCGGTCGATCCGGCTCTGCTGCTCCACGAAAATCTTATTGTTGGCGGTGGAGAGCAGGTCATTGCTCGCCATAAGCAGCTCCTCATAGAGCTTTTCGCCGGGACGCAGACCGATCTCGACGATGTTGATATCCTCATAGGGGTGCAGACCGCTGAGACGGATCAGGTTTTCCGCCAGATCCAGAATTTTGACCGGAGCGCCCATATCCAGGACAAATACCTGCCCCTGCTCTGCCATAGCGCCCGCTTCCAGCACCAGAGAGACCGCTTCGGGGATCGTCATAAAGTAGCGAATGATACGCCTATCGGTGATGGTAACAGGGCCGCCCTCTGCGATCTGACGCTTGAACAGCGGTATCACGGAGCCATTGGATCCCAGGACATTGCCAAATCGGACGGCACAGTACTCGGTGGGACTGTCAAAGCGGCTTTGCAGCACCATCTCGCAAAAACGCTTGGTGGCGCCCATGACGTTGGTGGGGTTGACCGCCTTGTCGGTGGAGATCATAACGAATTTCTTGACGCCGTACTTCTCCGCGGCACGGGCCACATGGTAGGTACCGAAAACGTTGTTCTTGACCGCTTCGGCTGCGCAGTTCTCCATCAGCGGGACGTGTTTATGCGCGGCGGCATGAAAGACCAGGTCAGGGTGATAGGTCTCAAAGATCTGATAGATACGCTCCTTATCACGAACGGACGCGATTTCGACACGCAGATCCAGCAGCGCTCCATAGGCACGCCGCAGCTCCTGCTGGATGTCGTACGCATTGTTTTCATAGATGTCCACAATGATAAGGCGCCGGGGAGAATGCTTGGCGATCTGGCGGCAAAGCTCGCTGCCGATGCTGCCGCCGCCGCCTGTGACCAAAACGGTCTTGCCGCCCAAAAAGCCGCTGATCGCATCATTATTCAGCGTGATGGGATCCCGACCCAGCAGATCCTCGATCTGTACGTCACGGACCATCTGCATACTGACCTCGCCGTTGAAAATCTGACCGATGCCGGGAACCGTGCGCACACGGCAGGACGTGGCACTGCAGAGCTCCAAAATCTTGCGCTGCTCTGCCGCAGGAGCTGAGGGGATCGCCAAAATGATCTGCGTAATGCGATAGTGTTTCACCGCGTTGGCGATCTCCTCACGGCCGCCCACAATGCGGACGCCCTCGATATACTTGTTGCGCTTAAGAGGGTTGTCGTCAATGATACAGCAGATCCTGCCCTTGATCTTGCTGTTGGACAGGCTCTCCTGCACCAGCATACGGCCGGCGGTGCCGCCGCCGATAACCATAATGCGTTCGGTACTCTTTTGGGAGACAATGTCGAGATATCCCGAAAAATCCGAATAAATACGCAGGGAGATGCGCATCCCCACAAAAAGCGCCAGCTGAAAGAGCAGGGCGATAAACCAGATGCTGCGGGGAATGCCGGGCTTCCAAAAGGTTCCCATGATGACTGCAGCTCCATAGTTCGCCAGAACCACTCCCACCATGCGGATCATATCATGGAGACCCACCGTGCGCCAGACAAAGCTGTACATATGCCCTACGGTAAAAATCACCAGGGTCATCGCCGCCTGTGCAAGTGCAAATTCTGCCCAGGTAATCAGCTGTTCACTTGGAATGGACGCTATATTAAAATCAAAGCGTATCAGCCATGCCAAACCGCCGCTGACGCCGACGATCAGCACGTCCAGCAGCATAATGATCAGCCGTTGAAAAATGCGGCTGCCCGTGATAGTTTTCATCCCACACCTCTTAAAAGTGTTAAAGCTTTACCTTTTATGTCAACATATTACTTATTAATATATCACGCAGATTTCTTATTTTCAACCCTTTGCAGGAAAAAAGCACCCCTTGCTTGCAGAAAAAAGCACCCCTTGCGGGGTGCTTTCCTTTTGCTTTCTTTACAGCAGGGAGAACGCAATAATCAAGCCGGAGAACACGATGGAGACCGTAGAGCACAGCTTGATGAGGATGTTCAGGCTGGGACCGGAGGTATCCTTAAACGGGTCGCCCACGGTGTCGCCCACCACAGCTGCCTTGTGCTGATCGCTGCCCTTGCCGCCGTGATGGCCGGCTTCGATGTACTTCTTGGCGTTATCCCATGCGCCGCCGGCGTTGGACATAAACACCGCCATGGCGAAACCGGTGACGGATACGCCGCCCAGCAGACCCACCACGCCGGTGGGACCCAGGATCAGTCCGGTGACCAGCGGAACAACGATGGCCAGAATAGCGGGAGCCACCATCTCGTGCAGGGCGCCCTTGGTGCACAGGTCCACGCAGGAGTGGTAGTCGGGATCGGCCTTAAACTCCATGATGCCGGGGATCTCACGGAACTGGCGGCGAACCTCCACAACGATGGACTGGGCCGCTTTCTGCACAGCGCTCATGGTGAACGCAGAGAACACGAAGGTCAGCATGGCGCCGATGAACAGACCGACCAGAACGGTGGGGCTGGTGAGGGAGAAGTCCAGAATTTCCTCGGTGCGCTCCTGTACGATATTGACGTAGGAGACCAGCAGAGCGAGGGCGGTCAGGGACGCAGAGCCGATGGCAAAGCCCTTGCCGGTAGCGGCGGTGGTGTTGCCCAGAGAATCCAGCGCATCGGTGCGCTGACGGACCTCCTCGGGCAGGCCCGCCATCTCGGCGATACCGCCGGCGTTATCCGCCACGGGACCGTAGGCGTCCGTTGCCAAGGTGATACCCAGGGTGCTCAGCATACCCACACCGGCGATACCGATGCCGTACAGACCCTGGTTGAAGCTGACCCCGCCGCCGGCGCAGAAGAAGCTGATGATAACAGCCGCGCCCACGATGAGGATGGAAGTCAGGGTGGACTTAAGGCCCAGGGAGATACCGCCGATGATGATGGTGGCACTGCCGGTCTCGGAGGCGGCAGCCAGCTCCTGGGTGGGCTTATAGTTGTCAGAGGTGTAATACTCGGTGAAGTAGCCAATGGCGCAGCCGCCTACCAGACCACAGAGAATGGCGATATACACGCCCCAGCAATGGTTGGCGCTGCCCAGAATGAAGTAGCAAAGGGGAGCTGCCACGATGGCAGACAGGGCTGCGGCGGTATAGGTGCCGGTACGCAGACTCTTCAGCAGGCTCAGCTGGGTGGCGTCTTCCTTGGTCTTGACCAGGAAGGAGCCGATGATGGAGCAGACAATGCCCACGGCTGCCAGAGCTACCGGCAGGAACATACCGCTCCAGCTGTAACCGGCTGCGGCAGACAGGGCAAAGGTGGCCAGAATGGAACCCACATAGCTCTCGTACAGGTCAGCACCCATACCGGCCACGTCGCCCACGTTATCGCCCACGTTATCGGCGATAGTGGCGGGGTTACGGGGGTCATCCTCGGGGATACCGGCTTCCACCTTACCCACCAGGTCAGCACCCACGTCGGCGGCCTTGGTGTAGATACCGCCGCCCACACGGGCAAACAGCGCCATAAAGCTGGCGCCCATGCCGTTCATGACCATGATATTGGCCAGGGTGTTGGCGTCCAGCTTGCCCACGAAGTAGAGGCCTGCAAACCACAGACCGATATCCAGCATGCCCAGGCCCACCACGGTAAAGCCCATGACGGAGCCGGAGGAGAACGCCACACGCAGGCCCTTATTCAGGCTCTCGCTGGCGGCATTGGCGGTACGGGCATTGGAAGCGGTGGCGATC
>JAZUEB010000083.1:0-20018 GCA_045639965.1 Vescimonas sp.
CTGGGGCGATATCATCGCATGAACACCCCCGGTAACCCGGTGGGGAACTGGCAATGGCGTCTTTTGGACGGTGAGGCCGATGATGCGTTAGCTGTGCAGATTCGTGCCATGACCGAAATGTATGGCCGCTGTGAGAAGCTGCCTGAAAAAGAGCAGACATTGCCGACGGTCAGCCATCCATAAAATTTGCCGCCGGTACGGTAATATCCGCCCGGCGGCATTCTTTTGTAAAGAGAAAACCACGGGCTATGCCTGTGGTCATAAAAAGGCTAATGTCTTTGTCTTCAATACCCGCTTTTTGCAGTGATGACAAGCAAACGGGAGCAAAATTAATTATTCCGGCAAACGTCGGATTTATCAACAAGTACGACGGCACCATATCAATATAGTGTTGAAGGCGGAAAAAGTGGCTGCATCTTTTTTGTATATTTTATGGGAAGTCATCATATCCTGTGCCAAAACGGAAAGGCGGGATGATATGAAAAGCAGGATACATATTTATTTTTTCAAAAAGAGGTATCTGTTGGTGCTGGCAGTTTTAGTGCTGTCGGCAGCAGTCTTCTATGTGGTGAGCTATCCGGCGGCACAGGCGGCCTATGCCACGGACCGACAGCTGCCGATTTACTGCGTGGACTGCGGGGAGGAAAAGCGCTGTGCCATCTCCTTTGACGCGGCATGGGGTGATGTCAGAGTGCGGTAATCACCTGCACGCACCCCACTGCGGCGGAAGAGAAGAAAACGGTGTCTGTGACCATCGGCAGAGTCTCTGTGAACTTTGCCTTCGATAGTAAAAAGACGACAGCTTCGGCTGCCGTCTTTTGAAACGGCAGTTTACGTCACCTGGCACTTGACGGCTTTCCTGCCTGTCAATTCCTCGGTGCGTTGATCCGGCTGGCCAAAAGAAGCGTATAGTGTCCAGCTGCCGCTGCCGGGGATACGATCACCCAGGTCATTGACCACGGTGAACGCCTTGTCATGGAGGGAGATCTCCACGGTCTTTTCCTCCCCTTGGGCAAGGGATACCCGTGCAAAGCCGCACAGCACGGGGTTTGTGGGGGCAAATGGGGAGTCCTCGTCCTTGCAGTAGACCTGCACCACGTCCTCCGTGTCCCGGCCGCCGTTCCGGACGGTGACTTTGGCGGTGGCCTTATCTGCGGTGAGGCGCACCACCGACGTATCGCCGTAGGTCAGGCCGTAGCCAAAGGGGTAAAGGGGCGTGCCTGTATAGTAGCGATAGGTGCGCTCCGTCATGGCGTAGTCCGTAAAGGCCGGCATGGTGTCCAGGGCTTCGTTGTGATAGAACGTGACGGGCAGTTTGCCGGAGGGAGATACCTGGCCGAACAAAATTTCTGCCACAGCCTTACCGCCCCGGGCACCGGGATACCAGGCTTGCAGCACGGCATCGGCGTTCTCCTGAGCCGCCGTCAAATCAATGGCGCTGCCGGCCATCAAAATCACCACGGTCTTTTTGCCCAAAGCCAGCACGGTGTCCAGCAGTTTTCGCTGCGGGGCAGGCAGCAGCAAGTCCAGCTTATCGCCGGAGCCCTCGGCGTTGCCCTCATCGGGTTCTTCGCCCTCCAAGGACTCGTCCAGACCCAATACCAGCACCACGGTGTCGCTGTGCTGAGCCACGGTAACGGCCTCCTGCAAGCGATCCTCCGCCTGGGCCAGATTTTCGTCCCGGTCCCGTTTCAGGGCGCAGCCCAAGGAGTACAGCACCCGACCCTTGCCCTCCATGGCCGCCCGGATGCCCTCCAGCACGGTCACGTATTCATCGGGCGTACCGTAATAGTTGCCGATCAGCGCCCGACGGGAGTTGGCGTTAGGGCCGATGACGCCCACGGTGCCCACGGTGCCGGTATTTAAGGGCAGTACGCCGTCATTTTTCAACAGCACGCAAGCCCGACGGCTCACCTCGTCCGCCAAAGATTTATGGTCCTCACAGCTGACCACCTCGTAGCCGATGGCGTCAAACTCGCTGTGCTGCCCGGGCATAATGCCCAGCAGATACCGGGTGGTAAACAGACGAGTGACCGCTTCGGTGATCTGTTCCTCCGTCACCAGTCTCTGCCGATAGGCGGACATCAGGTGGATATAGGTGTTGCCGCAGTTTAAGTCGCAGCCGCGCTCCAGCGCCAGCGCAGCGGCTTCCTCTGGCGTATCTACCAGACCGTGGCCTTCAAAGAAATCCCGTATTGCCCAGCAGTCGGAGACCACGTGACCCTGGAAGTCCCACTTGCCACGCAGGGTATCCTGAAGCAAAAATTTGCTGCCGCAACACGCCTCGCCATTGGTGCGGTTATACGCACCCATGACGGCTTCCACGTTTGCCTCGGTCACAAGCGCTTCAAAAGCGGGCAGGTAGGTCTCTTCCATGTCCTTAGCCGTGGCCTTGGCGTCAAAATGGTGGCGGATGGCCTCCGGCCCGGAATGAACGGCAAAGTGCTTGGCACAGGCGGCGGTCTTCATGGTCTCACCGCTTCCCTGCAACCCCCGGACGTAGGCCTTGCCCATTTGCGCGGTCAGATAAGGGTCCTCGCCATAGGTCTCATGACCTCTGCCCCAACGGGGATCACGGAAAATGTTGATATTGGGAGACCAAAAGGTCAGACCTTTATAGATGTCCCGATCACCGTGGCGACTGGCAGCATTGTATTTCGCACGACCCTCAGTGGCAACGGTATCCGCCACTTTTTGCAGCAGTCCATCGTCAAAGGTCGCCGCCATGCCGATCGCCTGAGGGAAACTGGTCGCCGTACCGGCACGTGCCACCCCGTGCAGTGCTTCATTCCACCAGTTATATGCGGGAATCCCCAGTCGATCTACGGCTGGGGAATCGTAACGCAGTTGACTGGCTCGTTCCTCTACGGTCATCTGTGCCACCAAGGCGGCAGCTTTTTCACGTGCTTGTTCTCGATTCACGAACCTCACCTCTATATTATGTTAGCCCTTGACAGCACCGGCAATGAAGCTGTCCTGGATCTTCTTGCTGAGGAAGATGTACACGATCAGCGTTGGGAAGGTCGCCAGTACCAATGCGGCGCCAATGGGTCCCCATGCGGTGGTATACTGACCGCTGAGTGCCTGAATGCCAACGGGCAGGGTCTTGAACTCCGTCTTGCTGATGAAGATGTTGGCAAACATCAGCTCGTTCCAGCACTGCAGGAAGGTATAGATGCCGATGGTCGCTACGGCAGGTTTCATCAGTGGTACGATGACCCGGAAGAAGGTGCCCCACACACCGCAGCCGTCAATACACGCCGCCTCATCCAGCTCATAGGGAATATCGCTCATAAAACCGGTGCAGATCAGAATTCCCATGGACAGGGAGAACGCAGAATAGGGGATGATCAGTGCCCAGTAGGTGTTGAGCATATGTAGACGGGACAGCGTGATGTAGATGGGGACGATGGCGGCGTGGATAGGGATGGTAAGACCCAGCATGAAGAACTTGTTCATCATCCGGCGGCCCTTCCAAGTCAAACGGGTCAGGGCATAGGTCGCCATCAGCGCCACCACCAGGGTAATGGCAATGGTCGCCACCGCCACGATGATACTGTTGACGAAATAGATGTCCATGCGGCCGGTGCTCATGGCATCCTTATAGTTGGACCACAGCCAATACTTGGGCAGGCCCGCCACGTTATCGCCAAAAATTTCCTCGTTGTTCTTTAAGGAGAAAGTGAACATCCAATAAACGGGGAACAGGTTGACCAACGCCCAAAAAATCAAAATGGCATAGGTGCCGGGGCCGGAGCGGGTCACTGCGCCCTGTGCGTTTGCTTTTTTCATTTTTGCCATGGTCAGTCATCCTCCTTAAACACAAGGTTGATCAGCAGAGCAAAGCCGAAGCAAAGAAGGATCAGCATCACCGCAATGGTACTGCCCATGCCGTACCTGTTACGAAGGAACAGCATATTTATCATCAGCGTACTGGGCACTTCGGTGGAGTGCAGCGGTCCGCCATTTGTCAAAACATAGATCAGGTCGAAGGATTTCAAGGAACCGGTCACGGCAAAGATCACGCTGATCCGCAGGATCGGTTTGATATAGGGGATCACCACGAAGCGGTTGACCTGACTCTCCGTGGCGCCGTCCAGCATGGCAGCTTCACGAAGCTCCGTGGGCACACCCTTGACGCCGGCATACATCAGCAGCATATGGTAGCCCACGTACTGCCACAAAATCGGCACAAAGCAGGCGGCCAGCGCCGTTCTCACGTCGCCCAGCCACGCCAGCTTCAGACTCTCCAGCCCCAGAGCGCCGAGAAGCGCATTCAAAATGCCATACTCGGGATTATAGATCTTCCGCCATAACTGACCGATGACCACGGTGGAGATCAGCACGGGCATGAAGTAGACAGAGAGAAAGCCGCGCTCTCCCTTGATGCCCCTGCCCAGTTTCAGCGCCAGCCACAGGGAAATGGGGAGCTGAATGAACACAGACAAAGCCGCCATCAGCAGGGAGTTGCCCAGCGCTTTCATGAAGCCGATGGCATCGCTGGTAAACAGTTCTTTATAGTTGTCAAGTCCCAAAAACACTTTATCCCCCAGGCCGTTCCAGTCAAAGAGACTATAATAGCCGGAAAATCCAATGGGGGCAATCAGCACACCCACAAACAAAATCAAAGCGGGCAGCAGGAACAGAATAATATTCAGTCGGTTTTTGCTTTGGAGCTTTTTCATGCTCTCTCCCTCCTTTGTTCTTCCGCGCCAAACTTTGCGCCGCAGCGCGGAGCAGAGGAAACGGCGTCCCCCGTCCTATGGGGGTCGGGGGGCGCCGCTTTTTATGCGCTAAAAATTACGTAAAATTTCTCCGGGAAAATCAGCCGATGTCGTTAGCCAGACCGGCGATGAAGCCGGCGCCGTCAACCTGACCGCCGTAGACCTGGGCAACATAGTCCAGATAGATGTTGGCGGTATCAGCGCTCATAGCGGTATCGCCGAACAGAACCATCTGGTTGGAGTTGGCAACGATCTCAGAGACAGCCTGAGTCAGAGGATTGATGGAGCTGACATCATAGAAGGGCTTCCATGCGGGCAGGCCGCAGCCATCCAGATAGCCATAGTGGCAGATCGCCTTGCCGAGCTCCATGCAGTACTTGGCAGCGACCTCAGCGTTGGCAGAGGAAGCGGCAACAGCCAGAGTATCGGAAGGACCGCCGATCAGCTGACCCAGCTGAGACTTGCTGGCATCGATGACGGGGAACTCAGCGACCTCGACGTTCAGCTCGGGATGAGAAGCGAAGTCAGCGCAGTTCCAGGTGCCGTTCATGTAGAAGGCATACTTGCCGGCGATGAAGTCAGCCTTGACCTCATCGTTGGTCATAGCACTGACAGTAGCGAAATCCTTGAAGTAGCCCTTGTCGATCATGCCCTGGAAAATATCCACAGCAGCGGCCACATCTTCATTATTCCAAGTATCGGAACCGGCAAACAGAGCGTCCAGAGTGGCAGCGCCGCAGTACTTCTCAATGACGGACTCCAGGTACTCGGTGACGCACCAGGTTTCACCGCCGGAGCAGCCGAAGGGGGTGATGCCGGCAGCCAGCAGCTTATCGCAGCAGGCAATGAGATCTTCATAAGTTTCGGGAACCTTGTCGTAGCCGACCTCAGCCAGCAGATCCATGTTGGCGAACATACCCACGATGTTCATGGTCAGAGGCACGCCGTAGATGCTGCCGTCGAAGGTGACGTTGTTCAGCATATTGCTGGTCAGCTCGGACTTATAATCCTGATAGACGGTGTCCAGACAGTACACACGGCCGGCGTCCACGAAGTGCTTCAGGAAAGCGCAGGACCAGGTGAAGAAGATGTCGGGCATCTCGTCAGCCTGAGCAGCAGCCTTGATCTTGGTCTTATAGGCCTGGTTCTCGGTTGCTTCCCAAGTCAGATGGACATTGGGCATGGTCTCCTCCAACTCGGCGATGGCAGCCTTATAAGAGGGCGTGTTAGAGTCACTCTCGGTAGCGATGCACCACATGGTCAGCTCGGTAACGCCGTCAGCGCCCTCATCAGCGGGAGCAGCTTCCTGACCGCAGGCGACCAGAGTGAACATCATGACCAGAGCCAGCAGCATTGCGAGTTTCTTTTTCATGATACTTCCTCCTAAAATTTTTTGCACTTCTATTCTCAGCGGCTTTCACCGCGCAGTGCCGTTATTGGGCATTTACCATATGCCAGGGGTATTCCAGCAACAGCTCACCACCGTCGATGTGGTAGTAGCAGGTGGTGTCCTCAAAGGGGTCGTTGTACATCAGTTTGAAAGTCCCCTCCGCTTCATTTACCGTATAGTGTCCGGGGAAATAGCCATCCTCATCGAAGGTACCCTGCTTCGTAAACTCAAAGGACCAGTTGTTCTCCTCGTTGACCCATTTGCCCACCAAGCCGTCCGGCGTATCCGTTCCGTCATAGGTATATATCGTCTGCTCATAGAGGTAGATGTCGTCCCCGTCCCACTGATAGCGCAGCGCCGTTTCCTTGCCGCCGTCAGTCAATACGATGGTGGTATCCGTACAGTCGTAGGTATACTTTTTGTCGTGGAACACCGCCGTTCCGTTCTCTTTCAGCCACAGGACCGTGGTCTGATCATCGTGGATATACGCCCACTTGCCCTGTAGTGCCTGTGCCTGTGGAGAAAGCGCCGCTGTACCGCCACAGCCTGCCAAAAGCAACATCATACCTGTCAGGACTGCCAATAAAAACCTCTTCATGCCTTTGTGCCTCTTTCCGCAGCAACAACCTGTACCGTTTCTTGCCAAAACATCTTTCTGTTTTGCGGAACAAAACAGAAAGTGGGATATCCTACTTCAGCAATGAACGGATGCCATTATTCATTAAAAAATATTATACCTATATCCGCAAAAACTGTCAAGTTTTGGACGTTTGCGGAATATATAAACTTTTCCCCGTTTTTTTGTCATATCTCATAAAAAGCAAGCGCCCCAACATCGAGTTTCTTTACATTTCGCCGTCGGTTGCGTATAATAAGCAGGATAATAAACCGCTTGCAAAGGAGATGACTGCCGATGATCTATCTGGATCACGCCGCCTCTACCCCACCTTATGACAGCGTGTACCCCTACATGACCCGCGTGGCAACAGAAATGTTCGGCAATCCCTCCTCCCGCCACGGTGCCGGTACGGATGCGCTCCGGCTGCTGCGAAAAAGCCGTTGCATCGTCGCGGAGCTTTTGGGGACGGAGATGCAGAGTGTCGTCTTTACCTCCGGCGGTACGGAGTCCAACAATGCCGCCCTGCTGTCGATACGGAACAACCCCAAAAAACATATTGTCATCGCCGCCACAGAGCACCCCTCGGTACTGCGGGCGGCAGAAAGTCTGAAAGAACAGGGCTTTGCAGTCACCCGCGTCCTGCCGGATGCTCAGGGACGCATTCTGCCTCAGGACGTGGTCCAGGCACTCCGCCGGGATACGGCACTTCTCAGTGTTCACGCGGTAAACAACGAGACCGGCGTCATACAGGATATTGAAGCTTTGGCGCAGTTGGCTCACCGGGCGGGCGCCCTCTATCACTGCGATGCGGTCCAGAGCTTTGGGCACGTAGACCTGCCTCTGAACTGCGCCGACATGGTCTCCCTGTCCGGGCATAAATTTGGCGGTCCCCGCGGTGTAGGAGTGCTGATGGTAAAGGACAGCGTCCCGTTTTCTTCCCTCTTGACGGGTGGGCATCAGGAGCTTTCCCGTCGGGCAGGAACGGAAAATCTGCCCGGCATCGCCGGCTTTACGTTGGCGGCAGAGCAGGTCTGTGGAGAGCTGTCCAAGGAGTCGGCTCGGCAGACAGGACTCAGTGAAAGCCTTTTTGTCCGGCTGCGGCATTTTATCCCCGGTCTGGTGCTGCACAGCTGTGATGTTCCCCGGGCGCCCGGTCTTTTGAGTCTGGGTTTTCCCGATGCGTTGGCAGAGGAGATGCAAGTGCGGCTGAACGAGGCAGGCATCTGCGTCGGGGTAGGTGCCGCCTGCAGTGCCGCTGATCCCAAACCCTCCCATGTGCTGACCGCCATGGGGTTGTCCGCAAAGGACGCGGCAGAAACGCTGCGCGTCAGCTTGGGGCGGACGACCACGGAAGAGGAGATCGAGAAAGCGACAAAGACTATCGTGCAGGTGTACGAGCTGTGTAGAAAATAAAAAGGAGGTACGCAGTTCAATGCGTACCTCCCTTTTGTTGGTTCTATTTTTTACCACTCCAAATTCTTCTCAGTCTCCTTGGAGAACACGTGCGCCACGTTGCCGCCGAAGGTCAGGTTGACCTCGCTGCCCATGGGGAAATGCGCGGCAGCGCCGTTGGTGGGAACGATGATGATGACGTCTTTCCCCTCTGCCGTGATGTGCAGATGCAAAGACGAACCCATCAGCTCGCTGACGTCCACGCGACCCTTGATGCCGTCCTCGCACAGCATCACATGGTCGGGGCGGACACCCAGAGTGACATCCTGCTCGGGAACGTTGTTCGCCGACAGGCGTGCCTGCTTTTCCTCACTCAACACGATGGTCTGACCGCCCAGCTCTACGGCATACTTGCCGTCTTTCTTTATCAGCTTGGCGTCGAACATATTCATCTGGGGCATACCGATGAAACCTGCCACGAACAGGTTGGCGGGATGATCGAACACCTCCTGGGGCGTACCGATCTGCTGAACGAAGCCGTCACGCATGATGACGATACGGTCACCCAGAGTCATAGCCTCAGTCTGATCGTGGGTCACGTAGACGAAGGTGGTATTGATGCGCTGACGCAGTTTGATGATCTCTGCGCGCATCTCATTACGCAGTTTGGCGTCCAAATTGGAGAGGGGCTCATCCATCAGCATGACCTGGGGGTCACGGACAATGGCGCGGCCGATGGCAACACGCTGACGCTGACCGCCGGACAGAGCCTTGGGCTTGCGATCCAGATACTGGGTGATGTCCAAAATGGCAGCTGCCTCACGGACTTTCTTATCGATCTCCTCCTTAGGGGTTTTTTTCAGCTTCAGGGAGAACGCCATGTTGTCATACACGGTCATATGGGGGTACAGGGCGGAGTTCTGGAACACCATGGCGATATCGCGATCCTTGGGCTCTACGTCGTTCATCAGCTTGTCGCCGATCCACAGTTCACCCTCGGTGATGTCCTCCAGACCGGCAATCATACGCAGCGTGGTGGTCTTACCGCAGCCGGAAGGGCCAACCAGCACGATGAACTCCTGATCCTTGATGTCCAGGTTGAATTCCTGGACGGCGACCACACCTTTCTCGGTGATCTGCAGGTTGGTCTTCTTCTCGGGCTCACCCTTTTTTTCTTTTTTCTTCTTTTCCGTGTTGGGATAGATCTTCTTCAGATTGATCAAACGTACCTCGGACATAATTTCTCGACTGTAACTGCTATGCCTCCGCAAGGAGCAGTCTCGCGGTCACGAGTCAACGCGTACCGCTTTACGACAGGTCTCCACACTGCCGCACCGCCAGTCATCAGCGGATTTTCCTCCTTTTCTTTTGCCGCCGATCTGCCAGAAAAGTGGAGTGGCAGAGGGCGGTTCCATTCAGGTTGGATCTTTGCGCATACTTTCCCTTATGTATGCTCGTTATATAAAATATCATAGGAATGTCCTTTCGGCAAGAGATTTCCCTCTTTTTGGGATTTTGCACAGGATGGCTGGAAAATTTTTGTGAAATGTGCTTGCTGAAAGTCCCGGCACTTTTTTGCTATACTATGGGAGAAGAAAAGACTGCCCTATCGGCAATCTAAAAGGAGTGGATACCATGCAATACGGTCACTTTGACGATGCGGCGCGGGAATACGTTATCACCACGCCTCAGACGCCTCTGCCCTGGATCAACTATCTGGGCAGTGAAAATTTTTTCACCCTGCTCTCCAATACGGCCGGCGGTTACTCTTTTTACCGCGATGCCCGCCTGCGCCGCCTGACGCGATACCGTTACAATAACGCTCCTTTGGATCAGGACGGGATCCATTTCTACGTCAAGGACGGCGACACGGTCTGGAATCCCGGATGGCAGCCCACCCAAACGGCGCTGGATGGTTATACCTGCCGCCACGGTCTGGGCTACACCGTCATTGAGGGAAGAAAAGACGGCATCGCCGCCCGTCAGGAACTTTTTGTTCCCAACGGGGAAAATTGCCTTTTGTGCCGAGTCACGCTGGAAAACCATACCGCCGTCCCGAAAGAACTGGATCTCTTTTCTCTGGTGGAGTGGTGCCTGTGGGATGCCAACGATGATGCCACCAACTTCCAGCGCAACTACTCTATCGGCGAAGTGGAGGTGGAGGACAGCGTCATCTACCATAAGACCGAATACCGTGAGCGGCGCGATCACTACGCTCTGTGGTGGTGCAACCGCGGCGTCGCCGGTTTCGACACCAGTCGGGAAGCCTTTTGCGGCACCTATGGCGGCCCTGCTATGCCCCAAGCGGTCAAAGCGGGGCAATGCACCGGTTCCGCCGCCCACGGCTGGCAGCCCATTGCCGCCCAACATCTGCATTTCTCCCTCCTTGCCGGTGGGAAAGACAGCGTGATCTTTGGCTTGGGATACGTGGAAAATCTCGAAAATAAATGGGAAGCACCCAATGTCATCAACAAAATTCCCGCCAAGGCGATGATGGCACGCTATCCCGACGAAGCCGCCTTTGATGCCGCTCTCGATGTCCTGCACCGTTCCTGGTCGGATCTGCTGAACGGTTGGCAGCTCCGCAGCAGTCACGAAAAGCTGGACCGCATGGTCAACGTGTGGAACCAGTATCAGTGCATGGTCACCTTCAACATGAGCCGCAGTGCCAGCTACTTTGAAAGCGGCATGGGTCGCGGCATGGGTTTCCGGGACAGCTGTCAGGATCTGCTGGGCTTCGTCCACATGATTCCCGAACGAGCGAGAGAGCGCATTTTGGACATTGCCGCCACCCAGTTCCCCGATGGCAGCGCCTACCACCAGTATCAGCCCCTGACCAAAAAAGGCAATCTGACCGTGGGCAGCGGCTTCAACGACGACCCCCTGTGGCTGATTGCCGCCGTGGATGCCTATCTGCGGGAAACCGGCGACTTTGCCGTTTTGGACGAGATCGTTCCCTTTGATAACGACGAATCGCTGGCGCAGCCCCTTATGGAACACCTGCGTCGCAGTTTCAACTATACCCTGACGCATCTGGGTCCTCACGGTCTGCCCCTCATCGGTCGGGCCGACTGGAACGACTGTCTGAACCTGAACTGCTTCTCCGCTCATCCCGGGGAGAGTTTCCAGACCACCGGCCCCAGCGAGGGTCCCGTGGCGGAAAGCGTGTTCATCGCCGGTATGTTCTGCAAGTATGGTCCCATCTGGGCTGACCTGTGCCGCCGCCGGGGGCTTACGGATGAAGCGAAGACCGCCGAGACTGCCATTGCCGCCATGGAACAAGCCGTGCTGAAGGACGGTTGGGACGGGGCATGGTTCCTCCGGGCCTACGATGCTTTCGGAAAAAAGGTGGGCAGCAAGGAATGTGACGAGGGCCAAATTTTCATTGAACCCCAGGGTATGTGCGTCATGGCCGGCATCGGCAAAGACAGCGGACAGGCACAGCAGGCCATGGACAGTGTCCGTGATCGTTTGGAAACCAAATACGGCGTGGTAGTTCACCAACCGGCCTATACCACCTATCGGCTGAATTTGGGCGAGATCAGCTCCTATCCTCCCGGCTACAAGGAAAACGCCGCCGTGTTCTGCCACAATAACCCCTGGATCACCGTGGCCGAGACCGTGCTGGGCAACGGTGAACGGGCCTGGGAACTCTACAAAAAGATTTGCCCGGCCTACTTGGAGGACATCAGCGACATTCACCGTACCGAGCCCTACGTCTATTCTCAGATGATTGCCGGGCGGGATGCCCCTACTTTTGGCGAGGCCAAGAACAGCTGGCTCACCGGTACCGCCGCCTGGACACTTTTGAGCATCACCCAAGCCATTTTGGGCATCACTCCCACCATGGACGGTCTTTCCGTGGTGCCCGTTCTGCCTGCCGAATTGAAAGAGTATGACGTAGTCCGCCGCTACCGGGGAGCTGCCTACCATATCCACGTGGAGAATAAGGGCGGCAAGGCAGTCCGCTTGACCGTAGATGGCAAAGCCATAAACGGCACAGTGCTGCACGTGGCTCCGGCAGGTGCGGAGGTCACTGTCACCGCCACGTTGGAATAACGAAGGAGTTTATGCTGCCGGTGTGATTGTAAACTGCTTATATGCGCCGAAATCGAAAACAGGCGGCTATAATTACAGGCAAAAGCCAGGGGCTCTCCGTTCCGAGGAGCCCCTGGCTCTTTCATATCTGTTTTACTTTCTATCTATGTCAACGACCGATACGCTCAAGTGTATCACAAAGCAGCGCATCCAGTTCCCGGGAGAACAGGTAGGTGATCTCGATGTGTTTTCCCTCATAGATACGGATATCCTTGACGGTCTGTGAGAGGGTCATGCGATCCAGTTCGGTCAGGTGACCGAGTGTGAGGAGCTTGTCCACCCACGGCTGCGCCAATGCATCGGGCTCAGCCTGGCTGCAGGCGTCCAGCTGGTTCTGCAAGGACTGCTCCTGTGCATCGTAATCCGCCTTGTAGCGGAGGAACTCCACTTTGCTCAGAAGCTGATCGCGATAGTCTTCGTAAGCGCTTTTCTTTAACCGCTGGATACGTTCCAGAGCAGAACGCAGGCGTTTTTCCTCATGGATCCGAGATGTTGCAGCAGCGTCGCAGCTGCGGTTTTCCTCTGCCAAACGCTTCAGGTCACTCACAGCATCGATAATGCGGTTGAGATCGGTCAGAAGAATGGTTTCCAGATCTGCCTGGGCGATGTAGTGCGGGGAGCAGACCGTCTTTCCATAGCGGTGGTAGGAGCCGCAGGAATAGGAGGTGCGGTTTGCCCAGGTGGTCTTGGTCATCGACCTGCCGCAATTGGCGCACTTCAAAAAACCGGCGAACAGCCCAACATTTCCGTTGAAGTCCAACTCACGGCTGTTCTTCGTCACCTGTGCCTGCACGGCATCCCAGAGTTCCCGGCTGATGATAGCCTCATGGGTTCCGCTGACCACCGTCCAGTTTTCCTGCGCCGCCTTTTTGGCTTTTCCGTGCATGGTGGGACGGATGGAGCGGGCCTGGACCATGTTGCCGAGATACATCTCATTTTGCAGCATCCGGTGGATGGTCGCGTAGGTCCAGTAAGTCGTGCCCTCCAGCTTATGGCTGTTGGTGTACTTCATGCCCATCAGCTTCTTATAGGCACTGGGGCAGGGAATCTGCTCCTCGTTCAGCGTCTTGGCAATGCGGACCTGGCCCACGCCGGCGGCGGCCATGGTAAAGATCCGCTGTACCACTTTCGCCGCTACCGGATCCACCACCAGATGATTGTGGTTTTCCGGGTCCTTCAGGTAGCCGTAGCCGGCAAATGCACCCACAAATTCGCCGCGGTGCTGCTTGGCTTTGAAGCTGCTGCGGACCTTGTCCGGGATGTCCTTGGCGTACTGGGCGTTGAATACATTTTTCAGCGGCAGCATCATGCCGTAAGGGCCGTTCAGACTGTCCTCATGGTCATTGATGGCGATAAAGCGGACACCTTTCTGCGGGAAGTAACGTTCCAGATAGAAACCCGTGTCGATGTAGTCGCGACCAAAACGGGACAGGTCCTTGACCACTACGCAGTTGATGCGTCCGGCTTCAATGTCTGCAATCAGCTCGCGGAAACCGGGCCGCTGGAAGTTGGTGCCGGTGTAGCCGTCGTCCACATAGTGCTTGATGATGCAGAAGTTTTTCTGCCCGGCGCAGAAGTCTTCATTAAAGTTGTGCTGGTTTGCGATGCTGTCGCTTTCCGGCTTGTCCCCATCTTCACGGGACAGACGCTCGTAACATCCAACCAGATATTTCGGCGGGGGCGGCATTAAGCAGCCCCCCTGTGGTCATGCACTTTCATCAGCGCGCTGACGACCTGTGCTGCTGTGCGGTCTCCCTCATAACGGCGCTCCACACGGTAGCCTTTGACGGCGGTGGCAGCGGAGATGAAAGTGGTGGGATGATTGGCAGTATTCACAGATACAGGATTGATGTTCATTTCGAAAACCTCCATAAAAGTCTTGGTTCAAGTTATGAAGGTGTGTCGGCAAACATACCCGAAATAGGGGTTCGATCCTCCTTTCCCAAACAGATTAAAAGACACCGTGCAGGTTTGTACCCTACACGGTGTCAGAAAGTTTGACAAAGTTGCACCGGTACGGAGAAGAATCCTCTTGCCTTGCCGGGCAAAACAGGATATAATATCTCCGTCGGTGCGGACGTAGTCCGTTGTGTAGGTGCTGTAGCCACCTGCGCAGGCGCAGAGGAGTTGCCGCTCCTCTGTGCTGCCGTCTTTTTTGTTTTGTAATGTCATTATATCACATACGGTACCGTATGTCAACAATAAATACGTTCCCGTATAAAATTTCCTTGACTTTTTTTTGTTAACCGATAAAATAGAAGTGAAGAAAGAGGGGAATCTTTTTATGAAACGAACTGCGGCTGTTGACAGAGCAATCAAAAAATATGAAGCTGAAAAAGTTGATCGGATTGTTATTCGTGTTCCAAAAGGGAAAAAAGAAAAGATAGCTGATTTTGCTGCACAAAACGGTGAATCCACCAATGGTTTTATCAATCGGGCGATTAACGAGGCCATGGGGGAGAAGAAATAACCGAGCTGTTATAAGTTTCTATAATTAGCTAAGCGAGACTGCCTGTTCAGTAAGGGCGGTCTCGCTTAATCTTGAATAAAATATCGTCAGGAGAAATTTTCCTCTTTTGACTGTGCATAGCTTGAGCGGCTGCCCAATCTAACCCACGTCCAGCTCTCTGGAATGTCAAACAGTTTTTCATCCTCTGCGATTTCCAGCAGAGGTTTTTCTTTTTTAGTCTTGCTCGCTTTGATGAGAGCATGCTTCTCCTTCTGCATCTGCTGATACAATTCCTCTGCCGTGCCCTCCTCCGGACGCTACGCAACCAGCTTTCCCTGTATGGCAAGCTGCAAGATGCTGCTTTTCAGTTCCTGCGGGGTCATTTCGCATCACCCTTTTTGGCCGATTTTTCTATGCTGCGGATGGTTTGCAGATACGCCTCCTCCACCGGGGAGAGCGTCTGCACCTGGTACTTCCGATACTCTGCCGTTGCTTTCTCCACGGCCTGTTTGTGGCTCACCTTTCCAGCATCGGTAAGCGGTTTTTCGCCGGTGGAGGTGAGAATGCGGTCAAGATGCTCCACGTAGTCACTCATGTACATGGGGTTATGGCGCATGGCCTGCACTTCGGCAAAATCAAAATATCCGGAGACCAGATTATTCAAAATTTTTAGTTCATCCTCGGACAGATAGTTCTTGGCAATGGTGACATCCTTCAGCGTGGGCAGTTCCCCGGCAAAAGTTGTCAGTCCCATGAAGGGCTTGTCCGCATCGGCACGTTCATAGATCAATTCCGCGGCGGTATGGCCGTGGGTCGCATAGTGCAGCTTGTTCTGCACCATTTTGAAAAAGGCGACAGATTCTGCGCTGTTGGGGTCGTAATCGGTGCTTGTGGCATAGAGATCAAGGACCTGACGGTACAAGACCTTCTCGGAGGAACGAATATCCCGGATGCGCTCCAAAAGCTCATGCCAGTAGTTGCCGCCGCCAAGATTTTTCAGGCGCTCGTCATCCATGGTGAAGCCCTTGATCATGTATTCTTTCAGACGCTCGGTTGCCCAGCGACGGAACTGGGTGGCAATGGAGGATTTGATGCGGTAGCCGAGGGAAATGATCATATCAAGGTTGTAATGATTTACTGCATACGATTTTCCGTCTGCGGCAGTTGTTCGGATTTTCCGAACAACTGAATTTTCTTCCAATTCACCCTCATCAAATATGTTTTTGATATGCTCACTGACATTGGCTTTGCTGCTTTGATACAGCTCACAAAGCTGTGCCTGCGTCAGCCATACAGTTTCATTCTCAAAATGAACATCAATTTTCGTGTTGCCGTCCTTGGATTGATAGATGACGATTTCACCCTGTGGGGTGGGCGTATTCATTTCGCTCATTTTGTTGCACCTCCCAGTTTTTCGGCGATCTCCGCCAGTATCCGGTCGATCTCCGCATTCAGGCTGCCCCGCTCTGACTGATACATCATAATTATATCGCAAATAACTATAGGGTACAACAATATTTTTTGATAGACGCTTGAGGATAAAATTGCCTCAAAAGCATTTCTGCGCAAGAAAAAAAGAACATTTTCTATGAATGAAATAAGAACATTTGTTTGACAAGATTCTTGTCAACTGTCGGAAATAGATTTGGCCATCTATCGGAAAAAAATTCTGCCAACTGTCGGAAATATGTTGTATTCTTTGAGAAATTGTGTATAATATAATTGAAAGCGAATTAGGAGATGGAAAAGTATGAAACACTATCGAAAAAGAATCGCCGATGATATTCTGAAAAGAAAGCTGGAGGGTAAGGGTGCGGTTTTAGTAGAAGGCCCCAAATGGTGTGGGAAAACCACCACAGCAGAACAGATTGCAGCCAGCATCCTTTATATGGATGATCCAGAAACAAAAGAGCAGAACATCACCATGTCGGAAGTCAGTCCTAAACGACTACTGAAAGGCAATACACCGCGGTTGATTGACGAGTGGCAACTTGCACCGAAGTTGTGGGATGCGATTCGTTTTGAAGTGGATCACAGAGGGGAACAGGGGCAGTTCGTTTTGACTGGTTCTGCCGTTCCTGGGGAGTCCAAAGAAATTACCCATTCCGGCACAGGCCGATTTACCTGGCTTACTATGCGCCCAATGAGTCTCTTCGAATCCGGTGATTCTAACGGCGAAGTCAGTATCAGGGATTTGTTTTCTTCCCCTGATTCCATTGACGGAGAGTCTCATTTGGATATCGACCGACTGGCTTTCCTGATTTGCCGTGGCGGTTGGCCACAGGCAGTGGGGATGCGTGATGAAATCGCTTTGGATCAGGCAATAGATTATTATGATGCTGTGGTTCATTCTGATATTAACCGTGCGGATAACATCAGCAAAAATCCTGAACGGGTTAAACGGCTCATGCGCGCCTATGCCAGAAATCAAGGCAGTCAAACGCCAAATACCGTGCTGGCAGCCGATGTGTCCGTGAACGATGACGGCTCTATTAATGAAGAAACGGTAGCCTTATATCTCAATGCGCTGAGAAAAATATTTGTAGTGGAGGATATGCCGGCATGGAATCCAAACCTGCGCTCCAAGACGGCAATTCGTTCTTCGGATACCCGGTACTATGTGGATCCGTCTATTGCTACGGCTGCCTTGGGAATTGGCCCACAGGATTTGACGGCAGATTTGAAAACACTGGGTTTTCTTTTCGAAGCCATGTGCGTTAGGGATCTTCGTGTGTTTGCAGATGCTCTAAATGGCGGCGTTTATCATTACCGCGATAAAGACGGGTTGGAATGTGATGCAGTTATTCATTTGCGCAATGGTGCTTATGGCCTGATCGAGATCAAGCTTGGTGGAGATCGACTGATTGAAGAAGGCGCAGAGAGTCTGAAAACGCTGGCATGCAAAATAGATACACAACGAATGAAAACTCCGGCGTTCCTCATGGTATTGAATGGCACAGGAAATTACGCTTATCGCCGGGAGGATGGTATCTATGTGGTTCCAATCGGCTGCCTAAGGGATTGAGGTATGCGTATATATCCACCTGTCGAAAGGATCTGATCCCGAAGCTGCACGGCATTGGTAAAGCCCTGGGTGGCAAGCTCTTCCGCTGTAGTATTCAGTGCCGCTTCAAATTTTTCGGCCATAGCTGTCAGCCGTTTCATCGCCAGCTTTTCACCGATACCGATTTCATGTGCCGCGCTGCGGAACGAGTCCTCACTGACAGCATCCAGCGTTGTCGCATTGCCGAAGTGCATGGACAGCCGTCGTGAGCTGCCGGAATAGACCGTAGTGCTGACCACATCGTAGGCCGGCGCCAGACGCAGAGTAGACAGCGTGCTGTCGTAGAGGAGAGAAACATTTTTCAGATGGTTGTCTGTGTTGCCGATCAGGTAGTTGAACACGGTCAGATCCCAGAGCTTCAGCTGATCCTCCAGTGGATTGGCGGACTGGGTTTTCAACAGCGTAAACATATCCTTGAGATACGAGCCGGATTCCGGCTCGTATTTTTCTGCGGCGGGAATGCCCAAAGCCTGCGCAAAATCCTCCTGATGCAGCCGTCTGGGGCAGGGAAGTCCGTTGATCTTTTGCGCATCGGCAACCATCTCCCGGTCGTAGCGGGCGGTGGCAAAGAGGATGTTCTCATCCGCTGTACCACCGGTATCCAAGATGAAGCAGTCGGGTACATCGATACCGCACTTTTTCGCCGTGTGCAGACACAACAGCTCATTGACCACAATACCGCTCAGACGTACATGACTCTGCTTGACAATATGGGTGCTGGGTGCCGTACCGAATGGCTGATACCACGCATCATTGGCGGCATCATAATAGAGACCGACTTTGCCGGAGGCACCGGTGAGGGACAGGTGAGATTCCGTCACCAGCTTTGCGGATTGAGTAGTGCCCTCTGCCGCCAACGCCTGCACCTGAGCAAGGGCCAACTTCTGATACTGTGCCGGTGCGGTATCGGACTCATCTACGATGCGGATCGCGCCCAGACATTCGCGCCCCAAACCAGCCAAAATGGAGAGATAATCATCCTCGGAGACGTGCATCCATTGGGCAACTGTTCTTCTGGTAAAGCCCTCCGGCAGCAGCCCATCGAAAAAGTTTTTTGTTCTCTGGGGTGAGAACGGCACTTCCTGCAACGGCAGACTGATGGAAATGGGCTTTACGTTGCTCCGGCTTAAATAGGTGGGATCATAGGCAAAGCCGACCTCGGAAATTTGCCCGACCTTTACCGATTCGCCGGCAAGCTCAATCATCACAGTATAGGTCATTTCTCACCTCGCGCTTTCAACTCACAGTCCAGTCCCAGCAAATTGGCAAGAGAAAGAGCTTTGCCCAGTTCAGCAGTTTCTTTGCCCCGTTCCATATCGGAGATGAAACTGACACTGAAGCCGGTGACCTCTGCCACATAGACCTGCGTATAGTGCAGCGCCTTTCTGCGCTGGCGGATGGCCTCACCAAATGATGCGGTATCGATGATTTTCATGATGCCCCCTTTTCTCCGTACGGCGAAATTCTGCGCTTTCACACAAAAATAAGTCGTACGGCTATATCATACTGCTGACAGTATAATATAGCCGTACGGCGAAGTCAAGGGAAACTCTCTAAACCACTAAGCGCAGATAAACTATAAAAATTGGCGGCAGATCAATTCTGCCGCCTGAACTGCAATCATTTACTATTTATGCTTTGTAATCTGCCGCAATATTTTCTGTTACATCGTCTTGTGCGGTAATTGACTGCTGATTACCGGCTTTTGCCAGTGCTTCAAGATTTCGTACTCTCTGCTCTGCAAGATCGCAGATGATATGGATTCTCTTTTCGTCCATATAGTCGGCGGCCCGCTCATCTGAAAGCACATCGGTGATGATTTCCCGAATATCCGACAAGGCAGAGAAGTCGATCCAGTCGAAAGAAGATACCAGCTTCATCTGTTCGTCATGGTGGTTCTTAAATGGCTTACAGGTGATCTCGTCTCTGTCTTTCATCAGCGGAATGGTCTTGTCGTAACCGAGAGAAGAACCGCTGTCGTAGATTGGAGCCATACCGAGCCATTCCAGCGTTTCCGCATTGCGGAGCGCACCGAAATTGTTCAGATGTCGGTCTTCATTAAGAATGAGATAGTCCAGAACGATCATACGGTCAAGGAACGGGACAACATTCCGGATTCCCAATGCTTCGGCACAGCCCACAAAATGCTGGTATACCGAGAGGCTGTTTGGCTGCTTCTTCGTCTGGATAATGCGCCATGCCGGAATCAGTTCCGTGTTTTCATCCACGAAGTCAGCGCAGACACTATACGGAGCACCTTTGTTCCAAGTCACCGTATAGGG
>JAZUEB010000084.1:0-18067 GCA_045639965.1 Vescimonas sp.
GGCTACCGCAACGAGTTCCTGACCGATACCCGCGGCGAGGGCATCATGGCCAGCGTGTTTGATTCCTATGCGCCGTTCAAGGGTGAGCTCCAACGCCGGAATACCGGCTCTCTGGTGGCGTCCGAGCCAGGTGAGAGCGTCAGTTACGGTCTATTCAATGCCCAGGAGCGCGGTGTCATGCTGATCGGTCCCGGCATCGACGTGTACGAGGGCATGGTGGTGGGTATCAGTCCCAAGGCGGAGGACATCGTGGTCAACGTCTGCAAGAAAAAGCAGCAGACCAATATGCGTGCCTCCGGCTCCGATGAGGCGCTGCGTCTGGTGCCGCCCCGGAAGTTCAGTCTGGAGCAGAGTTTGGAATTTTTGGCAGACGACGAACTGCTGGAGGTTACACCCAAGAATCTCCGCATCCGCAAGACCATTCTGGACAAGGAGAAACGTCTGAAGGCCATTCACGGCGGGAAGAAGTAAGTTGACATAATAAAAAACCGCACCCGATGGGGTGCGGTTTTTTATGTCAAAAAGTATTGTGTTTTTAGTTTACATAATTATAACCGCTCAAAAACGTGCACATCAAAGGAAATGGTGGTGGTCAGCTCATTCAGCGCTGCCAGACGCTCCGTGCCGGACTTGGGGGTCTTCCAGTAGTAAGGGGTCATCTGGAACAGGGCATGGATATCCTCCTGGGAGGTGAGGTGGATCATGCTCTCCACATGGCGAATTTCACAGTAGCGGAAACCGTCATAGGGGGTCTCCTTGACTTCGTTGGGGTAGGGGGCATCGTAGAGTACCTGCTTCAGCTCCCACAGGTGCTTTTCCGAGGGGACCACATAGAGAAAGTGCCCGCCCCGGTGGAGAACGCGGGAGAATTCCTCCAGAGCCAGAGGGGAGAAGCAGTTGAGGAGCAGGTCGATGGAGTCGTCGGCTACCGGAAGATGGTAGCTGGACGCCACGGCGAACTCCACGTCCTTTTCCCGCTTGGCGGCAAGGCGGAGGATAAATTTGCTGATGTCCGTACCCGCCATTTGGGGCGTTTTGCCCGCGCCGCACAGGGCGCGGTAGACGGCGGAGGTATAGTAGCCCTCGCCGCAGCCGGTATCGAGGACGGCGGGAGCGTTGGGAGTGAGGGCAACTGCAAGTTTACATAATTCATTTTTTAAGGGGGCGTAGTAGTCCCCGGACAAAAACGCCCGGCGGGCAGAGGCCATGCCCTTATCGTCGCCGGGGGCTTTGCTGTTCTTCCGGTTGACGGGGAGCAGATGGGTGTGTCCCTCCCTGGCGATGTCGTAGTTGTGACCGTTTTTGCAGTGGTAGGCGGCTGTCTCCCAGGTGAGGGGAGCGCCGCAGATGGGGCAGGTGAACAGACTCATAGGTCATCCATCTCCGGGTTCAGAGTGACATCGTGGATCCAGACGGTCTTGCGGCAGCGTAGGGCGCACAGGGGGACTTTGAAAATGCTCTCGGCCTGCATGGCGACAGCGATCCACCAGCAGTTGGTTTTCAGCACCAGAGCGGTAAGAGCGGTCAGCGGCAGGGCAACGAGCCACTGGGGCAGCAGGTCAAAGGCGGCGGACCAGACCACGTCACCGCCGGAGCGCATGACGCCGGTGACAGCGGAGACGGAGTAGGCGTGGAGCGGGGTGGCGGCAAAAGCGGCGATGGCCAGCGCCGTGGCGATCCGGACGGAGCTGCCCTGCAATTTGAACAGGGGGAAGAGGACGGGAATGAACAGCGTGGGTACCAGGGCGCAGGAGAAGAGGGCAATGCCCAGACCCACCAGAACGGTAAAGAGCAGCAGGGTATGGCTCAGGGATATGACGGCTTCATGGGACTGCCCCTCGCCGATGGCCTTGCCCACCATGACGGCGGTGGCGCTGCCGAGACCGAAGCAGACCACCAGAAAGAGTTTGCCCAGATTGCCGGTGACGGCGTAGGCCGCCAGAAATTCCACGGAGTTTTGGGTGTAGCCGAGGATGACGGTGAGCAGGCTGTTGCCCAGGCCCCAACCGATCTCGTTGATGACGACGGGGGTGGAGTAGCGGATGAAGCGGTACATCATCACCGTGCCGGGACGGAACAATGCTTTATAGTGGAGGACGATGGTCTTGGAGCGCACGGCATAGATCAGACAGATGACGAACTCCATCACCCGCGCCAGAAGTGTGGCGATGGCGGCACCGCGGATGCCAAGCGCGGGTGCGCCGAATTTGCCGTAGATGAGGATATAGTTCATCAGGGTATTGGCAACGGTAGAGGCACCGAAGAGCTTGAGACCGAAGTTGGGGTTTTCCACGCTGCGCTGGGCGCTGACGTAGATGGAGGAGAGCATATTGAACACATAGCTGAAGCCGATGATGCGCAGATAGGGGGCGCCCAGAACGGACAGCTCGTGCTCATTGGACAGCAGATCCATGACGGGGACGGGGAAGAAAAAGAAAACCAGAGCCAACAGCAGGGCAAGTCCCGTCCCCAGTCCGGCGGCCACGCCGATGGCACGGGAGATACTCTCCATGTCTTTTTTGCCCCAGTACTGGCTGACCAGAATGCCAAGACCCGACTGGACACCGAACACGATGGAGATCAGCAGGAACACGGGGACGTTGGCGGTGGTGACCGCCGCCATGGCCTCGTTGCCCAGCTGGGAGACCATGAAGGTGTCGATAAGTCCCAGGGAGAACGTGATGAGATTTTGTAAGATCATGGGCAGGCTCAGACGCCACAGATAGCGATAGAAGCCCGGCTCACGACGGAGGGAATGGAACATGGCGAATACCTCGAAAAATGCAGAATGCTGAATGCAAAATGCAGAATAAAGGTGTCGGCAAAACAGATTTTGCCGGCGAGTTGAACTGACAACCCCTCCGGCTTACCTGCGGTAAGCCACCTCCCCTTACACAGGGGAGGCTTGAGTGGACGATTGACTGTGGGTCACAGCATGGGGAAGCGGGTGGATTGGTGGGTTTTCAGGGCGTTGTAAAGGGCGTCGATGTCTGCCGGGGTGGTTTCGGGGGAGAAGCTGATGCGCAATACGCCGGCGGCGGTGCGCTTATCCAGCTTCAATGCCTCGACCACATGGCTCAATTTGCCCCGGTAGCAGGCAGAGCCGGCGCTGATACAGATGCCCTGTGCGCCCAGATCCGTGACCACGTTGGCACTGGGGTAGCCCACCAGAGAGACCATCAGGACATGGGGAGCGGTGCCGCTGCCTACGGCCACCATGTTGGGGATGGTCAGCAGCTTTTGGCGGCAGTAGGCTTTCATCTCCGCCATGTGGGAGAGTTTTGCTTCGAGGTTTTCGCGGCGAAGCTCCACCGCTTTGGCGAAGCCGGCGATCTGGGCGGTGGCTTCGGTGCCGGAGCGGGTGCCGCTTTCCTGTCCGCCGCCGGGCAGCAGGGGGCGGGGATCTTTCACGGTGTCCGCGATATAGAGAGCGCCGATGCCCTTGGGACCGCCGATCTTATGGGCGGAGAGGCTCATGAAGTCCACGCCCAGCTTTTTCGGGTCGCAGGGGACTTTCAAAAACGCCTGCACTGCGTCGGTGTGCAGAAGGGCGCGGCTTTGGCGGGCTTTGAGGAGCTGCGCGATCTCGGCAACGGGGAAAACGCAGCCGGTCTCGTTATTGACCAGCATGATACTGACGAGAGCGGTGTCCTCTCGGAGAGCGTCCGCGACCTGCGCTGCGGTGATGTTGCCGTCCTTGTCCGGCAGCAGGCGGGTGATCTCATAGCCCTGCTGCTCCAGAAGCTTCAGCGGCTCTAATACGGCGCTGTGCTCCACGGCGGTGGTGATGATATGCTTGCCCACCCGGCGATTTTGCCACAGGGCGGCGTGGATCGCCCAGTTGTCGCTCTCCGTACCGCAGGAGGTGAAGTGGAGATTTTGCGCCTTACAGGGCAGGGCGTCGGCAATGGTCCTGCGCCAGGCGTCCACCGCCTTTTTCATCTCCTGACCGGCGGGGTATTGGGCGCTGGGGTTGCCGAAGTGCTCCGTCAGCACGCGGTACATTTCGTCTGCCACTTCACGGGGAACGGGGGTGGTGGCGGCGCTGTCCAAATAGATCATGGGTTTTCCTCCAAAAATTCTGCCTGCCGACCTTGTCAGGAACGGGAGAATACAGTATAATAGGTAACAATTCATTATACAAAATGTGAATGGAAAGTGCAAGGTTGAAATGAGAGTTGCGATCTATACCCTTGGGTGCAAGGTCAATCAATATGAGACCCAGGCCATGGAGCAGGAGCTGCGGCGGCGGGGGCATGAGCTGGTGGCGTTCACCGAGGCGGCGGACGCCTACATCGTGAACACCTGCTCGGTGACGGCGGTCAGCGACAAGAAGTCCCGGCAGATGATACGCCGATGCAGGAAAGTGAATCCCGATGCGGTGGTGGCCGGGTGCGGCTGCTATGTGCAGACCCATGCCGAGGAGGCCAAAGGACTGGGTATCGAGCTGGTGGCGGGTACCGCCGGACGCATGGCATTTTTAGACCTGCTGGAGCAGGCGTATCGGGAGCGGAAGCAGTTGACGCTTTTGGACGATGCACTGAAGCGGCGGGAGTTTGAGGTGCTGAACGCGGGCGGTATGGCTACCCGTACCCGCGCCATGCTGAAGGTGGAGGACGGGTGCCAGAATTTCTGCACCTACTGCATCATCCCCTTTGCCCGGGGACCGGTGCGGTCGCTGCCCCTTGCCGTGGCGGTAGAACAGACGGAGAAGCTGCGGCAGGAGGGATACCGGGAGATCGTGGTGACGGGTATCGAGATCTCCTCCTACGGGCGGGACTTCGGGGACGGGACGAGCCTTATCGACCTGCTGGAAAAAATTTCTGCGGCGGCAGGGGAGATGCGGATCCGACTGGGTTCTTTGGAGCCGCGAACCATCACTGAGGAGTTCTGCCGCCGAGCGGCGAAGCTGCCCAATCTGTGTCCTCACTTCCATCTGTCTTTGCAATCTGGATGTGACGAGACCTTGAAACGCATGAACCGGCGGTACGACACCGCACGGTTTTATCAGTCGGTGGAGCTGCTGCGGGCGTATTTTGACGGCGTGGCGGTGACAACCGACCTGATCACCGGATTTCCCGAGGAGACGGAGGAGGAGTTCCAAAAGACGCTGGACTTTATCCGCAGGTGCGGTTTTGCCGCCATGCACGTGTTCCCCTACTCGGTGCGGCCGGGGACCAAGGCTGCCGCCATGGAGCAGCTCACCGCCGCGGTGAAGGAGGAACGTGCCGCCCGGGCGTCTGCTGCGGCACAGGAGATGCACAGGGCGTATCTGGAGGACTGCGTGGGGAAGGTGTTTCCCGTTCTCTTTGAGCAGACCGACGAGAAGGGACGCTATTGCGGTCACGCACCCAATTACATGGACGTGGCGGTAGAGGGGATAGATTTACATAATCAAGTAAGAAATGTGAAGATTACCGGAATTGACGGAGATGTACTGGTTGGGAGGTTGACATAAATGAAATATCATTTCTTTGCCTATATGGGCAGGATGCGGTTTATCAACCGCTGGGCGCTGATGCGGAACAGCTACACGGAGAACATTCAGGAGCACAGCCATCAGGTAGCGGTGCTGGCCCATGCGCTGGCGCTGATCCGCAACGAATATTTCGGCGGGAACGTGGACGCGGGCAAGGTGGCAGCGGCGGCGCTGTACCACGACGCCAGCGAAATTCTGACCGGCGATATGCCCACGCCCATCAAGTATTACAACCCTGCCATCCGGGACAGCTACAAGCAGGTGGAGACCATTGCCAACGAGAAGCTGCTGGGGATGCTGCCGGAGGAATTACGGGGACAGTATGCCGAGGTCCTGATACCCCGGGACGCCGAGATCGAGGAATTGGTGAAAGCGGCGGACAAGCTCAGCGCCCACATCAAGTGCGTGGAGGAGCTGAAAGCCGGAAACAACGAGTTCCATGAGGCGGCGCAGCAGACATTGGCGGCGCTGCAGAGCTATGAGCTGCCGGAGCTGGGGTGGTTTATGGAGCATTGTATGCCGTCCTTCCACTTGACGCTGGATGAAATGAAGTGAGGAAAAAAGACACCCGGGAGGGTGTCTTTTTTTTATGTTAGTTTGACGTTTTTTATGGCGCGGAACAGCAGAGAGGAGACAAAGCCCGTCAGCCCACCGGTGAAGAGCGAAACTGCCAGCAAGAGGGGCAGATAACCCAACACCAGCGTGTTGCCCAGGGTAATCATGGCGGCACAGATCTGCCCTGCGTTGTGGGCGGCGGCGCCGCCGATGCTGACGCCGTAAATCGAGAGGGCGGGAACGTGCTTGAGGGCGATCATCACCAGCATGGCAAGAACGCCGCCCATGAGGGAGAACAGCAGGGCATTGAAATTGCCGGCAAAAAGGGCACCTAAAAAGCAGCGCCCGATGAGGATCAGCAGGGCGGGCAAAGCGCCCAACTCGTACAGAGCGAACACGGTGACGATATTGGCAAGACCCAGCTTGACACCGGGCAGGGGGATCAGAAGGCTGATGGGAAACAGGTTCTCGAGAGTGCTTAAGCCAAGAGCCAGCGCCGTCAGCACGGCGCACAGGGCGATTTTTTTCGTTGTGATCTTCATATCGTCACCCCGCGATCACGTCGGGGGCGTCCGCGGCGGGGGCGCCCTCCAGAGAAATGACGATCTGCCCCGGCAGGCAGACGATGGACTGACCGGCCCGGACGATGGGGGCGGTGCGGACGCAGTCCTGATGAGGACAGGTGCTGTCCGTCACCTGGACGCCGTTGGGGGAGAGCTTGACGGTAAGATGATAGTCACCGTTCACCTGGATGTATTTTGCATCGTCCAGAGTGGATATATTGATGCGCTCCACCTCTTGCCCGTGGTCGGTGATGACGCAGGTGAGACTGCCGCCCGCTTTCTTGCCGCCATAGACGGTAAGGGAAACGATCACGCCCAGAACGATGACGGCAAGGACTACCAGAGCGTCCCAAAGGGTGGGTTTTAAGTTAGGTGATGACCTGGAAGTCATAGCTGCTTCCCTCCGGTTCGGTGATGGTGAGGTCGGGGGTATAGAGAATGCGGCCGTCTGCCGTGATCAAGAGCATGTCAAAATCGCTGTGAGTGCGCCAAAAGGCGATGGCATCCTGTTCGCCCATGACATAGAGGGCGGTGGAGTAGGCATCGGCGCGGGTACCGCTGTCACGGGTGATGATGCTGACGGAGGTCAGATCGCTGACGGCGGGATACCCCGTGCGGGGGTCAATAATATGTTGGTAGACGGTGCCGTCCTCGGCGGTGAAATACCGCTGATAGCCGCCGGAGGTGACCACAAAGGCATCCGTCAGGGAGACGTAGGCGGCGCAGTCGGTGCCTTTGGGGTCCTGAATGCCCACCATCCACGGTTTGCCGTCGGGCTTGCTGCCGCAGACGTAGACGTTGCCGCCCAAAGAGACGGTGCCGCTTTCGACCTTGTTGGATTTATACAGCAGGCGCACCAGATCGCTGGCGTAGCCCTTGCCGATACCACCCAGGTCGATGGCACAGTTTGCGTCCAAGGTGGCGCTGTTGCCGCTGACGCGGAGGTGGTTGCTGCCGACGAGAGGTAACAGGGCGTCGATTTCGTCTTGGGTGGGGACGTGGGGCGTGTCGCCGGTGATGTTCCACAGGAGAACGAGCGGGGCGATGGTCACGTCGAAAAGACCGTCGGTCTCGGCGCTGTATTGCAGAGCCTGCGCGAGAATATCGGCGGTGGTGTCGGTGCCCTCGGCGGAGCCGGTCCAACTGCCGGTTTTGTTCAGCACGTCCACGTCGCTGCCCTCACGGGTGCGGGAGATCTCCGCTTCCAGCAGGTTGATGGCCTGGGTGCAATCATTCAGCGCCGCAGAGGCGTTCTTGCCGTAGGCTGCCAGGGACATATAGGTGTCCATGGCGAAGATGTCTACGCCGGCGGATTTCGGCGTGCAGGCGGTGAGGATGAAAAGAAATGTAATTGTGAGTAGAAAGGTGAGAAGCTTTTTCATAGTGAGAAGTGAAGAATGAAAAGTAAAAAGGTATGGTGTCCGCAAATTGGAATTTGCGGACGATTGGAAAGCGGGTCGTCGAGGACGCCGAGCCCTACAATGCGGGCGGACAGAGTCGTCCGCCCCTACGGAGTGGGAGGAATTACAGCTCCCGGCGGCCCTCCAGGGCGCCGACCCCTACAATGCGGGCGGACAGAGTCGTCCGCCCCTACGGAGAGGGAGGAATTACAGCTCCCGGCGGCCCTCCAGGGCGCGCATCAAGGTGGCGTCGTCGGCAAATTCCAGATGGCCGCCCACGGGGATGCCGTAGGCCAGGCGGGTGACTTTGACGCCGAAAGGTTTTAAAAGACGGGCGATGTAAAGGGCGGTGGCTTCCCCCTCGGTATCGGGGTTGGTGGCCATGATGACCTCGGTGATGCCGCCCTTTGCCACACGGTCCAGAAGGGGTTTGATCTCCAGATCGTCGGGGCCCACATGGTTCATGGGGGACAGGACGCCGTGGAGAACGTGGTAGTGGCCGTTGAATTCCCGGGAGCGCTCAATGGCGATCACGTCACGGGGGTCGGCCACCACGCAGATCACGGTTTCATCCCGCTTGGGAGCGGCGCAGACCGGACACAGGCCACCGGAGGTCAGATTCCGGCACACGGGACACAGGGTCACGCTGCGCTTGGCGTCCACGATGGCGTCGGCAAATTCCCGGGCTTCGCTCTCCGGCAGGGAGAGAACGTGGAATGCCAGGCGCTGAGCGCTTTTGCTGCCGATACCGGGCAGACGGGCAAATTGCTCGACCAATTTTTCAAGAGGGGCGGGAAAATATTCCATAGAAAACCTCCGGGTAAGTGGAAAGTGAAAAGGCTTTGGCGGGCGACCGCAAGGGTCGCCCCTACAAAAATGGAAGTATTTTAGCCGCGGAGTTCGCGGATACGAGATTCGATATTCTCTGCTTTATAGACGGCGCTGCCGGCGACGAGAACATTGGCGCCGGCGGCGATGCAGGTCTTACAGGTGACGGGGTCCACGCCGCCATCCACCTCCAGCTCGCAGGAGGGGTTCTGTTCGTTGATATAGCCGCGGATGGCCTGTACCTTGGGCATCATGTCCGCCATGAACTTCTGACCGCCGAAGCCGGGCTCCACCGTCATGACGAGAATAATGTCGCAGTCACGGAGAAAGGGAAGAACGGCATCAGCAGGGGTCTTTGGCTTGACAACGACACCCGCTTTTTTGCCCTTGGCGTGGATCAGGCGCAGAGCCTCCCGGGTGTTTTCCTCGGTGTCCGACTCCACGTGGCAGGTGACAATATCCGCACCGGCATCGCAGAAGTGCTTCACATAGCGCACGGGGCGGTCGATCATCAGGTGGACGTCCAGCGGCAGGGTGGTGGTGGGACGCAGGGACTTTACCACGGGGATGCCGATGGTGATATTGGGGACGAAGAGACCGTCCATCACGTCCACGTGGACGTAGTCGGCGGTAGAGATCCGCCGGATGTCACGCTGCAGGTTGGCAAAGTCGGCGGACAGGATAGAGGGGGCAATTTTGATCATAACGGGTCGTCCTTTCTGCGCACGGTCAGGGGCGGTACGGCATAGGATACGGTAAGCGAAAGGCTTACCGCCCCTATACTTGCGCACATCGCCCTTTTCGAGTGAGCGTTTCGCTTTTTGGAATAGGGGGTCGGCGGGGCGTCCTGCCGACCCCCAATGTGTATATTTTTCCACTTACAGTATAGCACGGTTTTGCCGCGGCGTAAAGATAAGGGGTATAATTTTAACGAAATTGTGAACTTTCCTGTGCAGGACTTTACCTTTGACACGGTTTCGGTTAAAATAGCGGCAGCTTAAGAGAAAGGCTGCGGTTTTTCGTATGGGATTTTTCCAACGGATCGGGAATGGATTGGCGCGTTTCATGTACGGACGCAACGGAGCGGATCAGCTGGGCATGGCGACCCTTGTGGTGGGCATCGCGCTGGACGTGGTGAGTATGTTCATGCGGACAGATACGGCAAGGCGAATCCTGGGCGCGGTGACAGCCGTGCTGCTGTTTGTCATGTTGTTCCGGATGTTCTCCAAAAATCTGCAAAAGCGTCGGGCGGAGAATGTGTGGTTTTTGAATAAGGTGCTGTATCCGGTGAAGCGGAAATTCAGCAGTACCAAACAGCGGGTGCAGGACAAGGAGCACAAATACTTTACCTGCCCCAACTGCAAGACCGTGTGCCGCGTGCCCAAGGGGAAGGGGAAGATCGTCATCACCTGCCCCAAGTGCCGCACGGAGATCCGGGGAAAAAGTTAAATAAAAAATGACACCCGAGAGGGTGTCATTTTTTGCCATTATAAGACTTTGGAGAGGAAATCCTGGAGACGGGGATCTTTGGGGGAGTCGAACAGCGCCGAGGGAGTTCCCTCCTCCAGAATTTTCCCGTCAGCCATAAAGACCACGCGGTCTGCCACTTCCCGGGCAAAGCCCATCTCATGGGTGACGACTGCCATGGTCATGCCCTCTTCCGCCAGCTCGCGCATCAAATCCAGAACTTCACCCACCATCTCCGGGTCCAGAGCGGAGGTTGGCTCGTCAAAGAGCATGACCTCCGGCTCCATGGCCAGAGCCCGGACAATGGCGATACGCTGCTTCTGCCCGCCGGAGAGCATATTGGGATACTCGTTGGCCTTGTCGGCAAGACCGATACGCTCCAAAAGCTGCATGGCAACCTTTTCGGCCTCTGCCCTGGTCTTGAGCTTCAGCGTAACCGGCGCCATGATAATGTTTTGCAGCACGGTCTTATGGGGAAAGAGATTGAAGTGCTGGAACACCATGCCCATCTTCTGCCGGTGGAGATTGATGTCCACGGAATTATCCGCCAGATCCACACCGTTGAAGAAAATCTGACCGGAGCTGGGCTGCTCCAACAGGTTCAGGGAGCGCAGGAGGGTGGATTTGCCGGAACCGGAGGGACCGATGACCGCCACGACTTCCCCCTTCTTTATGTCAATATTGCAATCGTTCAGAGCGTAGATGTCACCCTGCCCGTGATTGTAGATCTTGACAAGGTGTTGTACGCTGATGAGGATCTCATTGTTTATCGCCACGACGCATCCTCCTTTCGACGGCCTCGATGGCCTTGGAAGCGGGGTAGTTGATGCAGAAATAGATGAGGGCCGCCATGACGTACGGACCGATGGAGATGTAGGTACTGGCTGCCACGGTCTTGGCGGCAAACATCAGCTCTGCCATGCCCAGCATGGAGCAGATGGAGCTCTCCTTGACCATGGTGACGATCTCGTTTGCCAGTGCCGGCAGGACGTTCTTGATAGCCTGGGGCAGGACCACCAGACGCATGGTCTGCCACTGGGAAAGACCCAGAGAGCGGGCTGCCTCGGTCTGGCCGATATCCACCGCCAGAATGCCGGCACGGAAGATCTCTGCCACGTAGGCGGAGCTGTTCAGCGCCAGGGCCACCACGCCGGGGATAAAACGGCTGATGTCGATGAACCCCAGCAAAGTGACACGGGGAATGGAGATCACGCCAAACAGACCGTAATAGATGATCATTAACTGGACCAGCAGCGGAGTCGAACGGAACACCGCAATATAGGCGCCGGAGATGGCCTTGACGATTTTGCTTTTGCTCAGACGCATCACCGCCAGCAAGAGGGCGGGGATCACGGCGAGAAGAACGGAAACGATCGCCAAAAGCAGGGTATAAGCGATGCCCTGACCGAAGAATGCCAGGTACTTGGGGAAGAACGAGAAGTTAAAGAAGGACGCGGGCGACATACCCACGAAGAGGTTGCTCCACCACATAGGCAGGGGCTCCTTTCAGTTGAATGATAGGGAACAAACAAAGGTGCAAAGCCGGTTTCCCGGCTTTGCATCTTTGAGGGGGATAAAACGCTTCGGGATTTATTCTGCGGGAGCGTCAGCACTGACTTCCACGGCCACATCGCTCAGCGCATCGGCGTTGGCGATGAAGGTCTCCACGGCGTTTTCTGCCTGCATCTTGGCGATGGCGGCGTTGATGCCGGGCAGCAGACCCTTGGGGTCACCCTTGGCAACGGCCACCTGATAGGGAGCGGCTTCGCCCAGTTCAGCAGAAGCATCGGCGACCACCAGATCGGAGTTGGCCTTGGCGTATTCCATGGCAACGGCACCGTCCAGAACAACGGCATCGACCTTGCCGTACACCAGCTCGTTGACCAGATCGGGAACCAGAGCCAGCGTGACCAGCGTAGCACCGGCCATATCGTCGGTGACGATGTCAGCCTTGGTGGTGGCGGCCTGTGCGCCTACGTTCTTGCCGTCAAAATCGGCCAGAGTCTTGTACTGATCGGCATTCTCGGCCTTGACCAGGATCATGGGAGGCATATCAGTGTAGTAGGGATCGGAGAAGTCGGCGGCATTCAGTCTGTCACCCACGCCCTCCATGGCGGCGATGACCATATCGAAGTCACCTTTCTGCAGGGAGGTCAGCAGATAGTCAAAGCTCATGTTTTCGATCTGCAGCTCCATACCCATGTCAGCGGCGATGTACTTGGCGACGTCAACGTCGATACCGCCGTAGACCATCTCGCCGCCCTCGTCGGGATACATGAACTCAAAGGGAGCGTAGTCAGCGCTGGTACCGAGGACCAGAACGTTGGATGCTTCATCAGCGGGAGCGGCTTCCTGACCGCAGGCGACCAGGGACAGCACCATCAGCAGTGTCAGCAGTAATGCAAAAAACTTTTTCATAGGATTTTCCTTGCCTTTCTTTAAATAAATGGTTCTATATTCACCCTTACGAGGGAGTATAGACTTGGGTTTTGAGGTTGCCCTCCTGATGGTGCTTATCATACACGAGAAATGAATAAATGTCAACAACAAAGTGAATATATTTTCACAATAAATCATATATTTAGCGAGAATAACCAAAATTTATAAGAAAACTGCGGGATATGTGTAAAATATCACCAATTACATAAACACATAAATGAATAAATATACGAATATGCGAATAAAAAAACAGGGAGCCCGGAGGCTTCCTGTTTTCAATTCGGATGGAAAGGGGGTCAGTCCGGCAAAATACGGCCGGCGCCCACGTAACCGTTGGCGTAATAACTATCGTACAGAGAACTGATGATCACGCCGCTGGAGGTGCTGGCGTGGATGAACGTACCACCGCCCAGATAGATGCCCACATGGGAGATGCCGCCGCCCCAGTTGAAAAACACCAGGTCGCCGATATCGCGCTTCTCGGCGGTGATCGGGGTACACTGGGCGTACTGGTCGCCGGCGCCGTGGATCAGGGAGTAGCCAAACTGAGAGAAGATCGACATGGTGAAGCCGGAGCAGTCGGTCCCGCTGCGGCTGCTGCCGCCATAGCGATAACGGACACCCAACCAGGTCAGAGCTTCGGCCACCAGATCCTCCCGCAGATCGCTGACGGCGTAGGTCTCCTTATAGTCGTCATATACCAGAAGAGCGGCGTGATCGGCGGACAGGTAAGCCACCGTATCCTCGTAGAAGACCTTGAACCAGCCGTCTGCAACGCCCAGAAGACGGAGCAGCTCACCGTTTTCCACGCGGTACAGGACAATACCGCCCTCCGGCTCGCTCCATAGATTTACGCATCTATTGCTTTTTATCTGAACGCCGAAATACTCGTCCAGCAGCGCTTTGGCGTAATCCGTTTCCACTTCCCGGTTATCGGTCCGGCGCAGAAGAACGTCCATGGTATAACAGACGTTGTCCAGCTTTACGGGCTCTTCTGCAGGGAGAAGCAGGGGAAGGGAGGTGACGGTATCGGCGTGTGCGACGACGGAGCAGCTCAGCAGGAGGAGAGCGGCCAGCACCGCACAGAAAAATCTGTAAAAACGCATAGAAAAACCTTTCGATCGGATTTGGGTCGATGACCACGAAAGGCAGTATAGCATATTTTGGCCGATCATGCCACAAAAAAAGGCAATGTGGGGAAAAGTTCGGCAAATCCACCAAAATGTATTGCAACATTTGCAGGTAATGTGATAAAATATAGGCGAAAAATGCTGCGGAGGTGACATATGGAGCCTTTACAATATGAAGAAAGAGGATACCTGCACGAGGATTTTCGCCTGTTCCATCTGGCGGATGACAAGCGGCAGGAGGAGATCGCCTATCACTATCACACGTTCCATAAGATCATCCTGCTACTGGCCGGACGCGCCGACTATGCCATAGAGGGGGAGCATTATCGGCTGCAGCCGGGGGACTTTGTGCTGGTGGGACGGGGCAGTATCCACCGTCCTGAGGTGGCGGAGGGGGATTTCTACGACAGAGTGATCCTGTATATCTCGCCGGAATACCTGCAGAAGCTGGGGACGGAGGATCTGGGCTGGTGCTTTAACCATACACAGCAGCAGTTTCACTACGTCTATCACAGCAGCGGCAGCGACTCCATCCGCAAGCTGCTGTATGAATTGGAGTGTGCAACGGAGGAGACGGGCTTCGGCAGCGACATTTTGCGGCGTGCTCTGTTTGCTCAGCTGATGGTGGCCGTCAACCGCACCGTGGCAGAGGGAGAAAGCGTGGACGCATCGGCGGGTGATACCAAGGTGGTGGCGGTGCTGCAATATCTGAACGCGCATCTGACGGAGGAGCTGGGGATCGACGAGCTGGCAGCGCGGTTCTATATCAGCAAGTACCACCTGATGCGCCGCTTCCGCAGCGAGACCGGCTATACGATACATAATTATATAACAGAGAAGCGGCTTTTGCTGGCGCAGCAGCTGCTGGAAAAGCGTACACCGCTGTGGGAGGTGGCGGAAAGCTGCGGCTATCAGGACTATTCCACATTCTCCCGTGCGTATAAAAAGCAGTTCGGTTATGCCCCGTCGGAGGAATTGCGGGGAAAGAAGTGATTTTTTCCGAGAAGCTCTTTACTTTCACAGGTAAAAGTGCTATCATAGTGTAGCGCGATAAAGTAACATCTTTCGAAGCGGAGGGATCGGATATGGCAATCAGAGCGGCAAAGTCCAAAATCGCAATGAAAAAGAAGAACGACCGTTTGTATGAGGCTATCCTGACGTTGGAGACGCCGGAGGAGTGCTATCATTTCTTCCAGGATCTCTGCACCATTGCGGAGCTGCGCTCCATGGAGCAGCGCTTTGAGGTGGCGACTCTGCTCAACGAGGGAATGATCTACAACGATATTCTGGAGAAGACAGGCGCATCCAGCGCTACCATCAGCCGCGTGAATCGCAGCCTGCTGGGCGGTGCCGGCGGGTATGAGAGCGTACTGGAGAAGATGAAAAACCGATGAGAGCATACGATACGTTGGCGGGTGCCTACGATGACCTGACAAGGGACGTGGGCTATGAAAAACGGGCGGATTATCTGGAAAAGCTGTTTCGCCGCAGCAAGATCGACGTCCATACCGTGCTGGATCTGGCTTGCGGTACCGGTACGATGACATGGCTGCTGGCAGCTCGGGGCTATGAGATGATCGCCGTGGATAGCAGCGAAGAAATGCTGTGTCAGGCAATGAACAAAACGGGGGAGGGAATACCGCCCCTGTTTTTGCAGCAGTCCATGCCGGACTTGGATCTCTATGGTACGGTGGATGGAGCCATTTGCTGTTTAGATAGTCTGAACTATCTCACCAGTCCCAAGGACGTACAGCGAACCTTCCGACGGCTGCATCTGTTCATCGCCCCCGGCGGGGTACTGGTGTTTGACATCAACACCGTGGAAAAACTGGCGGCATTGGACGGACAGGTATTTCTGGACGAGAACGAGGATACCTATTGCGTTTGGCGGACGGAGTATCAGCGGCATATCTGCTCCTATTACATGGATATTTTCCGCCGGAACGAGGACGATACCTGGGAGCGGGATTTTGAGCTGCACCGGGAGCGGGGCTACACCGTGGAGGAGTTGACGGCGTGGCTGAAAGATACCGGTTTTACGGATATTCGCACCTATGGCGACGGCGTGATGTGTGCGCCGAAAGCGAATGAACAGAGAATTTATTTTACAGCGATAAGGAAGTAACGACATGGATAAGATCGTAAGAGCCATTTCAAGCGACGGCATGGTGCAGGCGGCGGCTATCAGCTCCCGGGAGCTGGTGGAACGGGCCAGACAGATCCACAGGACCCTGCCGGTGGGGACCGCGGCTTTGGGTCGTGCGCTGAGCGGCTGCGCCATGATGGGCAACGCTCTGAAAGGCCGCGGCGCCAGTCTGACTTTGCAGATCAAGGGCGGTGGTCCTCTCGGTACCGTTTTGGCGGTGAGTGATCCGGAGGGGAATGTCCGGGGCTATGTGACCAACCCACAGATCGACTTGCCCCTGAGAAAGGACGGAAAGCTGGATGTGGGCAGTGCAGTTGGCGCTGACGGCACCATTACGGTGATCAAGGATCTGCACATGAAAGAACCCTATGTGGGTACCATCGACCTGATGGGCGGCGAGATCGCCGAGGATATCGCCGGCTACTTTGTGGAGTCGGAGCAGATCCCCACGGCCTGCGGTCTGGGAGTGCTGGTAGACCGGGATCAGAGCGTAAAAGCCGCCGGCGGCTATCTTATTCAGCTGATGCCCGGCGCCGATGAGGACACCATCTGCAAGGTGGAGGGCGGCATCATGGCGGCGGGGAACGTATCCGCCATTCTGGACAGGGACGATGATCCCGAGCATCTGCTGCGGGAGGTCATGAGTGACTTCGAGCTGAAGATTTTGGAGACCACGCCGGTGGAGTATCGGTGCTACTGCTCCCGGGAACGGGTGGAGCGTGCGCTGATCTCCCTGGGCAGGGACGAGCTGGAGAGCATCCTGCGGGAGCAGGGCGGCTGTGAGATGAGCTGCCAGTTCTGCGACGAGGTGTACAAATTCAGCGCAGAGGACTTGGAAAAACTGATGAAAGAGATATAAGGAGAGCGAATATGGAAAAACAGGCATGGATCCAAATGGTGGAGGAGAAGTCCCAACACTATCTGAACTTGAACGACGGCGGCTTCGACGAGAACATGAAGTGCCATCTGGTGGGCTGCAGCTACGAGGAGCAGACCGTGACCTACGCCTTTGAGACTCAGAAGTGGCAGATCAATGAGAAGGGTGGTATTCACGGCGGTGCCATTGCGGGGATGTTCGATACCGCCTTTGGTGTGGTGGCGAATTTTACCGCCGGGGAGAATGAGGCCACCACCACCGACATGAATCTGGTGTTCCTGCGGGGCGTGGAGTACGGCATGAACCTGGAGATGAAGGTGTACATCGTCAAGGCAGGGCGCAGTCTGATCCGGCAGCGGGCGGAGCTTTATGATGCCGAGACCGGCAAACTGCTGGCCAGCGGCAGTGGAAGCTGGATGCCGCTGTAAAGGATAGAATAGAAGAACGAAAACCGTCACCGATGGGTGACGGTTTTTGCGGCGGGCGGACAGAGGCGTCCGCCCCTACGGTGGAGGAAGAGATTTACAGTCCTCGCTCTGCCAGCGCAGTTGGCAGAGCGAGCGAGGCTCTCCTCTTGCAAATGGATTAGAAAAATTAAAGAGCGGGCGACGAGGCTCGCTCGGCGACTACCGTCGCCGACACGCACTCGACCTGCCAAACAATCCACCGGATTGTTTGGCTCACACCTGCGGTGTGACCGGTCTTTTCGAGCCTCTGCCCGCTGCGTGCCAAAAAAAATACACCACCCAAAGGGTGGTGTACCTTATTGCGGGCGAGGAGTTTTCCGCCGAAGCGCTGCCAGTGGCAGAGAAAGCGAGGCGGAAAAAAGGCAGTGTCCCGTTTTTCATGCCCACGAGAGTGGGCTGGAAAACGGTTGACACAACGAGAGCGCCGAGGAGCTCGCTCCAAAATAAAACACCACCCAAAGGGTGGTGTTTTATTTTGGAGCGGGCGACGAGGCCCGAACTCGCTACCTCGACCTTGGCAAGGTCGCGCTCTACCAGATGAGCTACGCCCGCGCATGGTGCCTCAGGCCAGGGTCGAACTGGCGACACGCGGATTTTCAGTCCGCTGCTCTACCAACTGAGCTACCGAGGCATATGGCGACCAAGATGGGGCTCGAACCCACGACCTCCAGCGTGACAGGCTGGCGTTCTAACCAACTGAACTACTTGGCCGTATT
>JAZUEB010000085.1:0-7184 GCA_045639965.1 Vescimonas sp.
AGTGCGAGTATATCGTCCCCGTGGGCGAGATCGAGCCCGAAAACGTCCATACCTATGGTATGTGTGTTGACTACATCGTGGAAGGAGACAGAAAGTAATGGAAAAGTCCGAAATCAAAGGCTTTATTGCTAAGCGCTGCGCCAAAGAACTGAAGAACGGCGACGTCGTCAATCTGGGCATCGGCCTGCCCACCATGATCCCTGCCTATCTGCCTGAGGGCGTGGAGCTGATCATCCATGCTGAGCTGGGTATCGTCTCCGCCGGCGGCTCCCCCAAAGAGGGCGACGCCAACTATGATCCCTACCACGTTGTGGACGCCGGCGGCGGTCCCTGCTCCGTGGCTTTCGGCGGCGGCTTCATCGATTCCGCTTCCAACTTCGGCCTGATCCGCGGCGGTCACGTCGACGCCTGCTTCCTGGGCGCTCTGGAAGTTGATGCCCAGGGCAACCTGGCCAACTGGATCATCCCCGGCAAGAAGATGCCCGGTATGGGCGGCGCTATGGACCTGTGCGTTGGCGCAAAGAACTGCATCATCTGCATGGAGCACACCGCCAAGGGCAACCCCAAGATCTTTGAGAAGTGCCGTCTGCCTCTGACCGCTTCCCACTGCGTCAAGAAGATCATCACCGAGATGTGCGTCCTGGAAGTCACCAAGGACGGCCTGCTGATGACCGAGATCAACCCCGAGTTCACCGTTGACGATGTCAAGGCTGCTACCGCTGCCCCCATCACCGTCGCTGCTGATCTCAAGAGCATGATTTGATTATGATACAAAAAAATGACACCCGAAAGGGTGTCATTTTTTTGCTTCCAAATGCTATGAATTAGCCTTTTTCTGTCGAATGGCGGCATAAACGATCGCCGCCAAAAGCATCCCGTAGTTGTAAAAAGCAAAGGGCAGGTAGTGCAGCGTTTCCACACCCAGCACGCCGGACATAAAAATGCCGCAGGTATTCCACGGCACCAGCGCCGAGGTCAGAGCACCGCCTACGCCGATCCCCAGAGCCAGATCCTTGCGTGTCATGCCCTGCTTGTCATAGGCGGCGGCATACATCCGCCCCGGCAGAGCGATGGCAATATACTGATCGGGAAGCACCAGGTTGATGCCCACACAGGTCAGGACGGTGGCGGCCATCAGACCTACAAAACCGCGGACTCTTGTAACGATAGGGGTCACCAACACTTCCATCTGCCCGGTGTGTTCCATGACACCGCCGAAAGCCATGGCCAGAATGACGATGGATACGGAGTAGAACATGGAGCGGAGGCCGCCTGCGGTCAGCAGATCATTGACCATGGCATGATCTGTGCTGCCGATGTAGCCGAAATAGGCGCAGTGCAGCAGCTCTTTCAGGGTAACGTGCTGTACGCAGACCCCATAGATGCCGCCGGTCACGATAGCAACGGCGATACTGGGAATGGCGGGGATCTTTATCAAAATGCAGATCACCAGGACGAACAGGGGTAAGAAAGTAAAGAAATCCGGATGGAAGGTTTGGGACAGGACGTCATTGACCTGTTGAATATTGGAAAGAGAATCTGCGGTGATGCTCTCGCCGTATTTCCACCCCAGGGCGGTATAGAGCCCCAGACAGAGTACCAGCATGGGCGCCGCCACCTTAAAAATGTTGCGGATATTGTCGAAAATAGGGACCTCCGCCACCGCGGAAGCCAGATTGGTGCTGTCCGCCATGGGGGAGAGCTTATCGCCTACATAGGAGCCGGAGATAATGGCGCCCGCCGTCAGGGACAGGGGAATTCCCATGGCCCGGGCGATGCCCATAAAGGCAAGGCCCACCGTGCCGGCGGTCCCCCAGGAGCCCAGAGCCATGGAGATCAGGGCGCATACCAGCATGGCGCTGGCAAGAAACAGACGGGGCGAGATCAGCTGTAAGCCGTAGTAGACCATGGCGGGTACCACGCCGGCGGCGATCCACACGCCGATAAGAATGCCGATGAGGAGCAGAATGACGATGGCGCCCAGAGATTGGCGGATACCCTGCGCCATGCCGCGAAGAATATCCTTGAGGGAATATCGACAGATCAGCGCAATGGCGGAAGCGATGATACAGCCGATGAAAAGGGGAAGCTGTGGCTCGGCTTTTAACACCACCAGACAGAAAAACATGACAGCTGCGGTGCAGATAAGGCCGATCAGTGCTGTGGAAAAGGGAATCTTTTTTGTCATTTACCGACAGGTACCTCCGAAAGTTTTGTGATAAAACCATCATAGCGCAAATAAAGCTTGCTGTCAAATCCGCGGCGCGGTATAATACGGTCAACAAAAGGAGGGGAAACCATGGAAGCTTATGTCATGGACGCGTTTTCCGCCGCTATTTTCGGCGGCAACCAGGCGGGCGTGGTCTTGCCGGATCGTGAACTTTCCGACGAGCTGATGACCAAGATCGCCTGCGAATTCAAGCATTCGGAGACCGCCTTCGTCCGCGTGAACGGCGACAGGAGCGTGACCCTGCGCTACTTCACCCCGGCGGGTGAGGTCGAACTCTGCGGACACGCCACCATCGGCAGCTTCGCCCTGCTGCGAGCCATCGGCAAGATCGGCGACGGGAGCCACCTGGCTCACACCAAGGCGGGAGAGCTGAACATCGAGGTGCAGGGCGAAACGGTGTGGATGGATATGGCGCCGCCGAAGCTGCTGCGGGAACTGACGGACGCCGAGCTGCCCGAACTGTACGAAGCCTACGGCCTGACCGCGGCGGACAAGCCGGCGGGATTTATGCCCAAGATCGTGTCCACCGGTTTGGCCGACATCATGATGCCGGTGCGCTCTCACGATATTCTGATGCGTACCGTACAGAACGAGCAGGCCGTCACGGAACTGTCGAAACGCTATGACGTCACCGGCGTCCATATGTTCTGTCCGGGGGACGGCTGTACCGCTTGGTGCAGCAACTTTGCCCCGCTGTATGACATTCCCGAGGAGTGCGCCACCGGTACCAGCAACGGTGCCTTGACCTATTATCTCTACTTGCAGGGCGTGGTCGAACCCCAGCGGGAGAACGTGTTTTTGCAGGGCGAGCACATGAACCGCCCCTCCGAGATCCGCAGCCGATTGATCCTTGACGGCGACAAGGTGACGGTGAAGATCGGCGGCAGAGCGGTCATGAGCCTGCAATGCGACCTGAAGATTTGATGCACAAAAAATCCCGACCATCGGTCGGGATTTTTTACAGTCTGTCAAAAAAGCGTCGCAGACTTTGCCGACCGCAGTCGGCAAACTATTCCAATCATATTTTGCCGCGGCGTGTACGTGGCAAAATATACCTCTCGCGGAGCGACGTGTCGAAATTGTCTGCCATTGGCAGACAATGAGGCGCCAAAGCGCAGCGCATCCCCTTTTGTCAAAGAACCCGCAGGATTCTTTGACAAGCTGCAAAAAATCCCGGCCATCGGTCGGGATTTTTTATACACGTTTTCGCCTTATTTGTCCTCTTTATAGGCGAATATCACGCCTACGGTGATGAGCACCGCACCGATGACGGACATCAGGGAGATGGGCTCTTTCAGCAGCAGCCAGCCCACCACCACGGTGACGAACGGCGAGGCGTACAGGTAGTTGTTGGTCACCACCACGCCCAGCCGCTGGAAGGCGATATTCCAGATGGCGAAGCACACCGCATTGCCGAATACCGCCAGGAAGATCCAGGAGATCCAGACCTTGGGGGCGGAGAACAGGGCTGCCATACCGGGCATCCCGTCGGTCAGCAGCATAAGGGGGACGGCGGTGAGAAACGCCCAGAAGAACACCCGGCGGGTGACGATGAAGTTATCGTACTGCTCGGTGTATTTTTTGATGAGAATAGAGTAGACCGCCCACATGAGGGCCGCCGCCAGCGCCAGCAGATCGCCCACGGGAGAGAGGTGGAAGCTGAGGGTGCCGTTGAGCACCACCAGCACCACGCCGGCAATGGCGATCACCGCGCCCAGATAGACCCATTTGCCCAAGCGCTCCCCGTTGCGGGAGAAGAACTGCGCCAGGATCACCGTCAGAATGGGGGACAGCGCCACGATGATGCTGACATTGGCGGCGTATGTATAGGTCAGGGCGGTGTTTTGCAGGAAGAAGTAAAAGCTGCCGCCGGTGATACCGATGAGGACGAACATCAGCTCGTCCCGGATGGGCAGGCGCAGGAATTTGGGACGCATGACCAGCAGGGCAAGATACGCAAGTCCCATCCGCAGCGGGATGATCTGTATGGCGGTGAGACCTGCGCCCAGCAGGTTTTTCGTCAGCACAAAGCAGCTGCCCCAGACCAGTATGGTGAAGATGGCATATAAGTGTCCCATCAGCTTGGCGTTTTTCATGGAAAGTCGACCTCCTGTGCGGAATGAAAATACAACCATATATTATATGCGCGGCAAGGAAAGAAATCCAGTATTTTTTTACCTTTTCGCTTGAATAAACGAGAAAACGATGGTATGATATATGCGGGACAAAAAAGAAACAGGAGGATGGACATGGCAAAAGAGACCCTTGTGATCATGGCTGCCGGCATGGGTTCCCGCTACGGCGGCGACAAGCAGGTGGACGGTGTGGGGCCGAACGGCGAATTTTTGATGCAGTACGGTGTTTACGACGCGGTGCGCGCCGGCTTCGACAAGGTGGTTTTTATCATCAAGCCGGAGATCCGTGCGCTGATCCAAAAGCTGTGCGGGGACATGGCGGCGAAGCTGAAAACACCGGAGGGAAAGCCGGTGGAGGTGGCCTATGCCGATCAGACCTTTGCCTCTGTGCCGAAGTTTTATCCCATTCCGCCGGAGCGTATCAAGCCCTTTGGCACCTGCCATGCGGTGTTGTGCGTTCGGGAGCTGGTGCATGAGCCGTTCTGCGTCATCAATGCCGACGACTACTACGGTGTGGATGCGTACCGTGCGATTTTTGATGAGCTGATGCGTTTGAAGGACAACGAGGCGACCATGGTGGGCTATCTGCTGCACAATACGGTGACGGAACATGGCACCGTGACCCGCGGTGTCTGTCGTACAGCAGACGATCAGCTGACGGCGATCCATGAGACCCATAACATTCAGCTGTTTGCGGACGGCTCCATTGCCGACGTCAGCGATGGAAACCGGGTGGAGTTGGACGGCGATACGGTGGTGTCCATGAACTTCTGGGGGTTTACCCCGGCGATATTCGATAAAATGGACGCCTATTTTCAGAACTTTCTGCGCACGGTGGGCAATGATCTCAAGGCGGAATGCCTGCTGCCGACCATGGTGGGCGATATGCTGGAAAAGAGCGAGCTGTCGGTTTCCGTGCTGCACTCCAAAGACCGCTGGTTCGGCATGACCTATCAGGAGGACCGTGCCGCGGTCAGCGCCGAGCTGAAGAAACTGCATGCCGGCGGTACCTATCCCGAAAAACTGGTGAAATAAGAAAAAGGGGACGGAAGCATCCGTCTCCCTTTCTATTTTGCCCGGTGCGCTGTCCTCAGCGGCACTCCTTGTTGTTGGTGTTCTGGTTGTTCTTGTTGTTCTTGTTGTTGGTATTCTGGTTATTGGTACTCTGATTGTTCTTGTTGTTGGTATTGTCCATTTTGTGCACCTCCTTTGTGCAAGAATAGTTTGACCGATCCATGGGCATTTATGCAGGAAAAATGTGAAAAAATCAATAAAAATATGTTGACAAACGGGAAACAGCCATATATAATACTCGAGGAAAACAAAGAAGGACGGTGCATCCGCCTCACCTCAAGCTTTTGGCAAAGAGGTCAAGAACGATGTTTACGGGCACGGTTTGTGTCGGTATTGTTTCGCGGATGCTGCCGGCATTCGCGTTTTTTATTTGAAATGGAGGTGCTTCGGTATCAGTAAGGTAGTGCATCAACTCAATGAGGAGATCCGTGACAAGGAGATCCGCCTGATCGGCGAAAACGGTGAGCAGTTGGGGATCACCTCGGCTGACGACGCCCTGCGTATCGCAGAGGACCGCGGGCTCGATCTGGTGAAAATTTCCCCGCAGGCTGTGCCGCCCGTCTGTAAGCTCATGAATTACGGCAAGTTCCGTTTTGAGCAGTCCAAGCGGGAAAAGGAAGCCAGGAAGAATCAGCATGTGGTGGAGATCAAGGAGATCCGTATGTCCCCCGGCATTGACGTTGGCGATTTCAACACCAAGCTGAAAAACGCACAGAAGTTCCTGGCCGACGGCAACCGCGTCAAGGTCAGCGTCCGCTTCCGCGGCCGCGAGATGGCGCACACCGAGATCGGCAGGGATCTGCTGGATAAGTTTGCCGAGCAGTGCGCCGACATGGCAAATCTGGAAAAGGCTGCCAAGATGGAGGGCAGGAATATGTCCATCTTCCTGTCGGCCAAAGCAGGAAAGTAAGCGATTCCCGCGCCGTTGGCGTGAGGATGGAATTTTGGAAGGAGTAAACATTATGCCTAAACTGAAGACCCATAGCGGCGCAAAGAAGCGCTTCAATCTGACCAAATCCGGCAAGGTCAAGAGAGCTCATGCTTTCAAGAGCCACATCCTGACCAAGAAGGACACCAAGCGCGGCCGTCGTCTGCGCAGCACCACCTATGCGGATTGCACCACCGAGGCTACCATCCGCAAGATGATCCCTTACAAATAATCCGGATTACCGTTAGAATAGGAGGCAATACAATATGGCACGTATTAAGGGCGCGATGATGACGCGCAAGAGAAGAAATAAAACACTGAAGATGGCAAAGGGTTACTGGGGTGCCAAGTCCAAGCACTTCAAGATGGCCAACGAGCAGGTCATGAAGTCCCTGACCTACGCTTATGTGGGTCGCCGCCTGAAGAAGAGAGATTTCCGCAAGCTGTGGATCACCCGTATCTCCGCCGCCTGCAAGCAAAACGGCATGAACTATTCCACCTTCATGCACGGCCTGAAGGTCGCCGGCATCCAGATCAACCGCAAGATGCTCTCCGAGATGGCTATCAATGACGCCGTGGCTTTTGCCGCCCTGTGCGACATCGCCAAGAAGGCAAAGTAATTTTACACATAAAAAATCGCACCCCTCGGGGTGCGATTTTTCCGTCGCCCGCCCCTCTCTGTAGGGGCGACCCTTGCGGTCGCCCGCAATAATCCGCCCCTCTCTGTAGGGGCGACCCTTGCGGTCGCCCGCAATAATCCGCCCCTCTCCGTAGGGGTCGATGCCCACATCGACCCGCCGCATCCGTAGGGCGCGAC
>JAZUEB010000086.1:0-4271 GCA_045639965.1 Vescimonas sp.
CGCTGACAAGGCGGAAAACCTCCGCCATGCCGCCGAAATGATCCGCTCCGCCGACGCCGATATCGCCGTCCTGCCGGAGATGTTCAACTGTCCCTATGTGGGGGAGCTGTTCTCGCAGTACGCCGAGGAGGAGGGCGGCGATACCTGTCAATTTCTCTCCGCCCTTGCCAAAGAGCGCGGCATCTATCTGGTGGGCGGCACCATACCGGAACTCTGCGACGGCAAAATTTACAACACCTGCTACGTCTTTGACCCCACCGGCAAGCTGGTGGCCAAGCACCGCAAGACCCACCTTTTCGACGTGTGCATCAAGAACGGCCAGGTGTTCCGGGAGAGCGACAATTTGGCCCCCGGCAGCGATGTCACCACCTTCGATACCCCCTGGGGCATGGTGGGCATCTGCGTCTGCTTTGATATGCGCTTTCCGGAGCTTTCCCGTCTGCTGACCCTGCGGGGTGCCCAACTCATCATTGTCCCCGCCGCCTTCAATATGACCACCGGCCCCGCCCATTGGGAGATCCTGTTCCGCCAGCGCGCGGTGGACAACCAGCTCTTCACCGTCGGCACCGCACCCGCCCGTGACCGCTCCGCCGGCTATGTGGCATGGGGACACTCCATCGTCTGCGACCCCTGGGGTACCGTTCTTTCCCAGCTGGACGAGAATGAAGCCGCCGTTGTCACCGAACTCGATATGACCCGCGTCAAGCAGATCCGTCAGCAGCTCCCCCTGCTCTCCGCCCGCCGCACCGATGTCTACGACATTCACCCTTGTCAAACCAAATAAATCGTGCTACACTGACGGAAATATTTTTAAGGAGGTCTCCTTATGCAGAAATATACTGAAATGACCCTTGCCCAGCGGCAGGCGGAATACGCCGCCGTCAAGGCGGATTTTGAAGCCCGGAAAGCTTTGGGTCTCAAGCTCAATATGGCGCGTGGCAAGCCCGGCACCGAGCAGCTGGATCTGGTCACCGAGATGAGCAATATTCTGGTCAGCCCCGCCGATTTTCTCTCCGACGGCATCGACAGCCGCAACTACGGCAACGTGGACGGTCTGCCCAGTGCCAAGGTGCTCTTTGCCGACATTCTGGACTGCAAGCCCTCCCAGGTGTTCGTAGGCGGCAACGCAAGTTTGCAGCTGATGTACGATGCCATCTCCAAGGCGTACACCCACGGTCTGCTCCACAGCGAGACCCCCTGGTGCAAGCTGGACAAGGTGAAGTGGCTCTGTCCCGCCCCCGGCTATGACCGCCACTTCAAGGTCACCCAGAGCTTCGGCTTCGAGCTGCTCACCGTCCCCATGACCGCGGACGGCCCCGATATGGACGTGGTGGAATCCCTCATTAAAGATCCCGCTGTCAAGGGTATGTGGAACGTCCCCAAGTACTCCAACCCCGAGGGCGTGGTGTACAGTGACGCGGTGGTAGAGCGCATCGCCGCCATGAAGCCCGCCGCCCCCGACTTTATGCTCATGTGGGATAACGCCTACTGTATCCATGAGTTCGACTGTGACTACCGTCCCTTCCCCGACATTCTCAGTCTGTGCGAAAAGCACGGCAATCCGGATATGGTCTGGGAATTCGCCTCCACCAGTAAGGTCACCTTCCCCGGCGCCGGCGTGGGCGTTATGGCCACCAGCGAAGCAAACCTCAGCTACATCACCCCGCTTATCAACATCCAGACCATCGGCTTTGATAAGATCAACCAGCTCCGTCATGTCAAGTATCTCAAGGATAAGGCCAACACCCTTGCTCTGATGAAGCGCCACGCCGCCATTCTGGCTCCCAAGTTCCATGCAGTGCTGGACGCTCTGGATAAAGAGATCGCCCCTCTCGCCATCGCGAACTACAAGCGTCCCGTGGGCGGCTACTTCGTGTCCCTGGATGCCATGCCCGGCACGGCGAAGCGCACCCTTGCTCTTTGCAAGGAAGCCGGCGTCACCATGACCGGTGCCGGCGCCACCTTCCCCTACGGCGTCGACCCCAACGACAGCAATATCCGTATCGCCCCCACCCTGCCCCCGGTCAGCGAGCTGGAGCAGGCCATCGCCATCTTCTGCGCCGCCCTGAAGCTGAGCGCTCTGGAGAAACTGGGCATCTGAGAATAATCACAAAAAAGAGAGCCTCACGGCTCTCTTTTTTCATTTCTTCTTTGCTCTTCTCTTGGCAAACTCCGCCTTTTTCTTCGGCGACATCCTGCCTTTTTGCCCGGACTTGCTTCGATGCACCGCTCCCTCCGGTTTCGGACCCCGTCCGTCCTTCTTCTTGGGATGGCTCTGCCGTTCCTCCGGCTTCAGGTCAAAATATTTCTCCCCCTTCACCGGCCGGATGAGACACTCGGGCGAAAACCCGATCAGGTCCGTCCGCTCCGCCTTTTCCAGCGCCTCGATGACCAATGCACGATTGCGCTTGTCCGTCCACTGCAAAAGCGCCCGCTGCAAAGCTTTTTCATGCGGGTCTTTCGCCACATAGACCTCCTCCATCGTTCGCGGGTCAAGACCCGTGTAGTACATACAGGTGGACAGCGTCCCCGGCACGGGATAGAAGTCCTGCACCTGCTCCGGCACGTGACCGCTGCGCTTCAAAAAGCACGCCAGGTCCACCGCATCCGTCAGCGTACTGCCCGGATGGGATGACATCAAATACGGCACCAGATACTGCTCCCTGCCATCGGACTCGTTCAGCTTCTGATACTGCCGCCAGAACTTCAGGAACACGTCAAAATGCGGCTTGCCCATGTAATCCAGCACGTGGGCGGCGCAATGCTCCGGCGCCACCTTGAGCTGGCCCGAAACATGATGCTCCACCAGCTCCCGGAAAAACGTCCTATCCTTTTCCGCCAGCATATAGTCATACCGGATGCCGCTGCGGACAAAAACCTTCCTGACCCCGGGCACCTCCCGCATCCGGCGCAGAAGCTCGGTGTACTCGCTGTGATCCGCGTCCAGATTGGGGCACGGCTCCGGCGCCAAACACGACTTCCCCTTGCACATCCCGCACTCCTTCTGCTTGCGGCAGGAGGTGTGGCGGAAGTTGGCACTGGGGCCGCCCACATCGTGGATATACCCCTTGAATTGCGGGTCCTGCGTCAGAATTTCCGCCTCCCGCAGACAGGATTCGATGCTTCTCGAGGTCACCATCCGCCCCTGATGGAACGCCAAAGCGCAGAAATTGCACCCGCCGAAGCAGCCGCGGTTGTGGGTGATGGAGAACCGCACCTCCTCGATGGCAGGCACCCCTTCTTCGTACATAGGGTGTACCTCCCGTACATAGGGCAAATCGAACACCTTGTCCAATTCCGCTCGCGGCAAAGGCCGCGCCGGCGGGTTCACCACCAGCACCCGCCCCTCGCAGGGCTGAATGACCGCTTTTCCCCGCACGGGATCGTGTTCGTCATATTGTATCTTCGCCGCCTCGGCATAAGCCCGCTTGTCCTCTTTCACGTCCTCATAGGAGGGACACGCACAGCGGTGGAACTTACAGGCGCTGTCGTCTTGGGCAATATACGCCGTCCCCGGCACGTCGGTGATCTCATTCACCGGCACCTTTGCCGCCAATCGTTTGGCGATCTCCCGCGTCGCACTCTCCCCCATGCCATATACCAGCAGGTCAGCCGGTGCGTCAAAGAGGATGCTCCTGCGCACCTTGTCCTCCCAGTAGTCGTAGTGGGCAAAGCGCCGCAAACTGGCCTCCAGCCCACCGATGACGATGGGTGTATCGGGAAACGCCTCTTTTGCCCGGTTGGCGTACACGATGGTGGGCCTGTCCGGTCGATACCCCATCTTCCCGCCGGGGGAATACAGGTCCTTGGTCCGCCGCCGTTTCGCCGCCGTATAGTGCGCCACCATGCTGTCCAGGTTGCCGCCGCCGATCAGCACGCCGTACCGGGGTTTCCCCATGGCGCGGAAATCTGCGGCATCGTGCCAGTCCGGCTGCGCCAGAATAGCCACGCGATACCCCTCGCTCTCCAAAAGGCGGGCGATAATGGTCGTGCCGAAGCTGGGGTGGTCGATGTAGGCGTCCGCCGTCACCACCAGAAAGTCGTAGTAATACCACTCCCGGGCGATCATTTCCTCCCGGCTCACCGGCAAAAATTCCGTTCCTCGCATCGTAATCCCTCGCAGTTACATTCTTTTCTCTACTTTATCCCACTTCTCATTTTCGGTCAACCCTGTTCCCGATAATTTCTCCGTTTTCCGCCCACCGTATCGCTGCCCCTTCTCCCCGTAGGGGCGAACGACTCTGTCCGCCCTACGCGTCTCTTCGTAGGGG
>JAZUEB010000087.1:0-7492 GCA_045639965.1 Vescimonas sp.
AGGGCATCAGCTATTTTTTTGCGCTCTTTTTCGTCGCCTGTCCGCATTTTGCTCTCCACGAACTGTTCGATAGCTGCCGTAGGGTCGCCCAACTGAGCAAGAGCTTCCTCCCACAAATCCTTGGCAATGCCCCGCTTTACGAACTCCTGCCGGATGCGGCCCGGCCCATAGCCCAGAGCGGCATAGTGCCGCACGATGACGCCGGCATAGGCGGCATCGTCCACTGCGCCGATATCGGAAAGCCATTGGGCCGTCTCTGCCGCTTCGGTCTCATCGGCATCACGCCGCTTCAGCTTGTCCCGCAGTTCCTTTTGCGAGAGCATACGACTCGACGCCAGATGGACGGCATAGGTGCGACGCCGGGACTTTTCGGCGGAAGCCTTTAGCTCCCGCACCTGCTCTTCGCTCAGTTCCATCCCTGCATACAAGCCAAATTGCAGGAGCTCAGCCTCGGTAACACGGAGGAGGTCCCCCTCCTCCGTATGTACCAAGATCCGCCCCTGCTTATGTTTGGATGGTTCTATTTTGCTGATTTTCATTCGTCGCTGTCATCAAAGTCGTCGGCAGACACATCCACAGCACGTCCGGCAGCACGGGCGGCGATCTTGGACTGGTTGCCCATCAGCTTGTGGAAGTTGTCGCGGACGTCCTTTTCCAGCTTTGCCGCTACGTCGGGATTGTCGCGGAAATAGTCCTTGGCAGCATCCTTGCCCTGGCCCAGGCGCATCTCGCCCATGCTGAACCAGGAGCCGCTCTTCTGCACCAGATCCAGCCGCACCGCAAGATCGATCAGCTCGCTGAGATGGGAGATACCCTCGCCGTACATAATGTCAAACTCCGCCTCACGGAACGGAGGCGCCACTTTGTTCTTGACCACCTTGGCCTTGACGTGGTTCCCCACCACCTCGCCGCCGCTTTTCAGCGTTTCCACCCGGCGCACGTCGATACGGACGCTTGCATAGAACTTCAAGGCGCGGCCGCCGGTGGTGACCTCGGGATTGCCGTACATCACGCCCACCTTCTCGCGGAGCTGGTTGATGAAAATAACAATGGAATTGGTCTTGTTGATGATGCCCGTCAGCTTGCGAAGCGCCTGAGACATCAGACGGGCATGGAGACCCACAAAGCTGTCGCCCATCTCGCCTTCGATCTCGGCACGGGGTACCAGAGCCGCCACGGAGTCTACCACCACCACATCAATAGCGCCGGAGCGCACCAGCGCCTCGGTGATCTCCAGTGCCTGCTCGCCGGTATCGGGCTGGGAGATCAGCATATCCTCGATATTTACGCCCAATGCCCGGGCATAGGTGGGATCCAGCGCATGCTCGGCGTCCACGAACGCCACCTCACCGCCCAGCTTTTGGGCTTCCGCCAGCACATGGAGCGCCAGCGTCGTCTTACCGGAGGACTCGGGGCCGTAAATCTCCACCACACGACCACGGGGCAATCCCCCGATCCCCAGCGCCAGATCCAGCGCCAGCGAACCCGTGGGAATGCACTCCACATTCGCCACCTCGTCCGAGCCATAGCGCATGATGGAACCCTTGCCGTACATCTTCTCGATCTGCTGCATGGCGGTTTCCAGCGCCTTTTTCTTTTCCGTATTCACGGGGACTGCGGTCTCTTTCTTTCCTGCCATTGTCCGTTCCTCCTGCCTTTTCAATCATCAAATCTCTTCGTAAAGTGTGCCGTAAACTACTCGGGGGATCCCGTTCAGATCCGGCACGATATTCCCATCGCCAAAGCCGACGGCGCGCATGATGCGCAGAACACTGTCCGCCTGCCCGATCCCCACTTCAAAGTACAATCTGCTGCCCACGTGCAGGGCATCACGCCACTTTTCGCAAATCACACGGTAAAAATCCAGACCATCTTCCCCACCATCCAGTGCCAGATGTGGCTCATAATCCCGCACGGAAACGTCAAGTGTCTCTATATCTGCCGTGGGAATATAGGGGGGATTGCAGACGATGCAGTCAAACTCGCCCAGTTGGGAATTGGGCTTTTCCAGCGCATTCATCTGCATAGGGATCACCTGTCCGTTCAGACCGTTCCGGCGGACGTTCTGCCGACAGATCCGCAACGCCCCCTCGTCGATCTCGCCCAGGATGACCCGTGCGTTTTTGCACCGGCTTGCCACGGCAAGACCCACGCAGCCGCTGCCTGCACACAGGTCGAGAACACGGGAACCTTCCAGCGTCTGCACATACGCGATGGCTTCCTGCGCCAGCACCTCGGTATCGGGGCGGGGGATCAGCACGCTTTCGGAGATATCCAGCGGCAGGCCGTAAAACTCCCACTCGCCGATGAGGTACGCCACCGGCTCCCCTGCCAGATGCCGCGCCACCAGCTCCCGGGTACGCACCTCCACATCCCGGGGAACGTAAAGACGCCCGTCATTTTGCAGCTCTTCCCGGCTCTTGCCCGAGGCAAAGCATACCAGCTCCCGCGCTTCCAATGTGGCGGCAGGCAGTTGGTTTTTGTGGAAGAGCTGCCGAATATCCAAATACAAATCGTTATATGTTATCGCCATAATACTATCTGTTATTAAATGTCACCATTTGTCTTTTCCCTGTTCGTCGGGCAGGACCAGCTTCAAAGACTCGATCGCCACCTCCAGCATGGAGTCGTCCGGCTCGTTGGTGGTGAAGTTCTGCATCCACATACCGGGAGCGGAAAGAGCGCGGGTCAGCTTGTTGTCGTGGGCGCCCACCATGCGGTTGAATTCATAGGTGATACCCACCACCGGCACCAACAGCAGCAGCTTGACCAGAAGCCTTACCCAGAAGATCTTCCAGCCGTCCACAAAGGTGAACACCGCCGAGCTGACCAGCACGGAAACGATGATGACCACGAACAGAAAGCTGGTACCGCAGCGGGGGTGGTGCTTGGACTGGATACGGGCATTCTCCACCGTCAGCGGCAGGCCGGCCTCGTAGCAGAAAATGGTTTTATGCTCCGCACCGTGATAGGCAAAAACCCGCTTGATGTCCTTCTGCCGGGAGCAGAGAATCAGATAGGCGAGAAAGATCACGATCTTCACCACGCCCTCAATGAGATTGTGCACCACAGGACTGTCGATATAGGGATCCACCAGACCCGCCAGAAACGTGGGCAGAATCATAAACAGCAGCAGCGTCACGCCCAGAGACAATATCACGGAGGTCACCACCAGAACGGTCTGCAATTTCTCCGCAGGGACGTGCTTTTCCAGCCACTGGTCCAGCTTGTCCGGCTGTCCCAGTTCCTCATCGGGAAAATAGTCCGCCGAAAACATCAGCGCCTTGACACCCTGAATGATGGAAGTCAAAAATGCCACGCTGCCGCGGATGATCGGCCAGCCTAAAATCGGATATTTATCCTTGATGAGCTTGCGCTGCTCCACTTTCGTCACCAGACCATCCTTGGAGCGCACCACGATGGCCTGCTTTTCCGGACCGCGCATCAAAATACCTTCGATCAAAGCCTGACCGCCGATACTGGTGCGAAATTGACCGCTTTCTTTCTTTTCTTTCATGTATCTTGGGTTCCTTTCAACGTGAGTATAACACAGTTGTTCTCAAAATGCAACAGTTGTTCTATTTTTTGGTTATTTTTTGCTGATGGGCAATCGAATGGTCACCACGGTACCGCCGCCCCGGGCGTTGCCGATGTCGAACCTGCCGCCATGGAGACGGATGATCTCGTCACAGACCGCAAGGCCGATCCCGCTGCCCCGTGCTTTGCTGGAGCCTTTGTAGAATTTCTGCTTGACGAAGGGCAGCTCTTCTTTCGGAATACCGGGGCCGTAGTCGCGGATCGTAATCAAATACTGGCTGCCCTTGCGCTCGAGATGCGCATCAATGCGTTTGCCGCTGCCGCCATGCTTGCGGGCGTTATCCAACACATTGCAGAACACCTGCTTCAAGCGCTCGGCATCGCCGTCGATGGGCTGCTCGTATAGCTCTTCCCCGCCGGTATAGTTCAGCACGATACCATCCTGCCGGAACAGCTCCCGGTAGGTATAGACGGCGTCCTCAAACTCCGCCTGCAGATCTGTGGTATCCACCTGCAGGGTAAACCGCCCGTCCGCCATTCTGGAGAAGTCCAGCAGCTCCTCCACCATGTTGGTCAGGCGCTTGGACTCCTTGCAGATAATACTCAGGCCTCGCCGCATACTCTCGGACGCGGCATCGTCCTCATCCACATCGGACAGCAACGTCTCGCCCCAGCCGTTGATGGCGGTCAGCGGGGTACGCAGCTCGTGGCTGACAGAGGAGACGAACTCCGACTGCAGCTTTTCATTCTGTCCGATCTTCACGGACATATCGTTGATGTTGTCCACCAGCTCCCTCATCTCGTCGGCGTAGGGATTGGGGATCTGCACACCGTAGCTGCCGCCGGAGATACGCTTGGCCGCATCGCTCACCGCGCTGACAGGCTCCACCACCTTATTGATGAACAGCATACTGGACATCACGATCAGGAAAATGACCGCCATGGTAATGGCAAAGACCACCAGCACCGTCACCACCACCTGGGAGTCCAGATTGTGCAGTGAGGTGGACAGGCGCAGCAGTCCCACCACGCTGCCGTTGAACTTCAAAAGGCTGCTGACGGACATGATACGCTCCCCGGTTGCCGGATCGCGGCCGCTGAAGCAGCTGACCATACCGCTCTCCAGGGCGTCGGTAATGTCCCTCGTGCCGGGGGAAGTACCGGCGGTCAGGCTGCGGGTACTGATCTCCACCTTTCCCTTGGCGCTTAAGAACTGCAGTTCCATACGGTCGGCGCTGTCAAAGGTGGCGGCATAGAGGGCGGCGCCGCGATAATACTCGTCATAACTGGTCATAACGTAGGTGTTGAAGTATTCCGCGCCGGCGTTGGCCTTGGCCTCCAGAGCGGATTGGGCGCCGCTGTAATAGTTGTTGGCAAAGGCGATGGAGACCAGCGCCGAGATCAAAAGCAGCAGCACAATGACCGGCACGATACTGTTAATCAGCCAACGGCGGCGCAGACCGCCGCTTTTCCGCTTCATCGTTTCCATCGCGCTGTCTCCTTTCCTTTCGATTCAGGTGCGTCCTCTCACGCTTCCCATTGGTAGCCATACCCCCAGACGGTGGTAATAAAGGTGGGGTTGGCGGTATCATCTTCGATCTTCATCCGCAGACGGCGGATGTTCACGTCCACGATCTTCAGCTCGCCGAAATAGTCCTGTCCCCAGACAAGATCCAGGATCTCTTCCCGGGAGAGGGCCTTGTTGGGGTTCTCCATGAACATCTTCACGATGGCGTATTCCACCTGGGTCAGCTTGACACGCACGCCGTTTTTCTCCAGGGTGCGATTGCGGGTATTCAGCAGAAACGGCGGGCGCGAGATCTCGTCGGTGTTCTCCTGCTCCACCGCGCTGCCGCCGCTGCGGCGCATCAGGGCATCCACCCGAGCGGTCAGCTCCGCCGGGGAAAAGGGCTTGGTCACATAGTCGTCAGCACCAGTCATCAGGCCGGTGACCTTGTCCATCTCCTGGGACCTTGCCGTCAGCATGATGATGCCGATAGTAGAGCCTGTCGCACGGATCCGGCGACAGACTTCAAAGCCGTCTATACCGGGCAGGTTCACGTCCAGCAGGGCAAGGCGCGTATCCCGGTTGGCCGCCAGCTTTTCCAGCGCTTCTTCGCCGGAGCCGGCCTCCACGATCTCATAGCCGGCACGGCGGAGATTGATAACGATAAAGCTGCGGATGCTGGCTTCATCTTCCAGAACCAATATCTTCTTCATTCCCGCCTTACTCCTTTTCCCCAGACTCCCAGGTATTTACGATCATGGAAAACCTGCTGCGCAGCGCAGCGATATCATCACCATCCGCCGCTGTGTCATAGATCTCTCCGGCATAGATCGTGCCGGGCAAACGGGTCACGATGAAACGATCCCCCATCTGGGCACGGCTCTCCCGATTTTCACAGGTAATGCTGTACAGCGCTGCGATGGGTTTGCCATCCAGCGAAAACTCCACGCAGTTTTCTCCGCTGATGATATCGCCGTTCATCACCGTGATACGGTCCCACTGCTCCTCCGGCAGACTAATGTACCAGCCGTAGCTCTGGCAGTGATAGGTCTCAGCCACTTTTATCAGATTGCCGCTTTCATCACAGCGCATCCAGCTCACCAACGTATCTTTCACCGTACCGCTCCGGTCACCGTCCGAATTCCTGATGGGATAGGGAATCTCCGTAACACCGTCGCCGTCCACATCCTGAGGATCCAGCTGGCAGTAAAGGCGGGGTGTACGGGCGCCCGTCACATTGACAAGTCCTGTTTCCGCATCGCAGAGCAGCACCTTTGTTGTGGCGATATTGCTGCCATCCACGCAGGTCAGGAACACTGCCGGAATACCGCCGGTCACGCTGCCGCCCACCATACTGCCGCGGCTGATCTCACTCATGTCGCTGTCGATCAGGCAGGATCGCGTCAAGCGCAGAATATCCGTCTGCCAGGTATAGTACTCTGCAGCAGTACCCAGCGGCGCATGATCCCGCAACAGAAGCAAACCCGGCTCTCCGCTGCCGGTCAGGTCTTTCAGCATGTATTCGGTATAATCACGCTCCAGCAGGGACAGCGTCTCGCGGCCCACGCCGTAAACGGAAAGGGTCTGCCGTTCGTTCTCCTCCCGCCAGCCGATCACCAGTTCCGCCATACCGTCGCCCGTCATGTCATAATAGTTGATGCTGTCCACTCCCGCGCCGGCATACTCCACCGTGCACAGCCGCTCAAACCCGCTGTTGCTCCGGCGGAATACCATCACGCGCAGGGGATCCGGTTCCCCGCTGCGCTGCAGCAGGACCACCGCTTCTTTGATATTGTCACCGTCCAGATCCACCATCTGCACCGACTCCACGTTGGGACCCACCGTAGGGGCCACATAGGTATACCCCTCCTCCAGCAGCTCCTCCAGCATGACAGACAGCTCCCGGTATTCCTCCGGCAGCTGGGGCAGGGCAAACAGACTCTCCACGCTGCTGCCCAGCGTACAGCCCGTTAAAAGGAGCAAAGACGCCAATGCCGCCAGCAGCGCCGTAAACCGTATTCCGCGTTTCATGGACGTCCCTCCTTCCATCTGCGGATACTCATTCTAATACAAAATATATCATAGCACACTTTTTTACGGTTTGGTAGCCTTTCTTTTCACTTTTTCCCGTTTGTCACAATAAATTTACACTTGCAATTCTCAAGCCGCCGCGGTATAATGGCACAGTCCACCTTGCCGGTGTGATGGAATTGGTAGACGTAGTGGACTCAAAATCCACCGCTGGCGACAGCGTACCGGTTCGAGTCCGGTCACCGGCACCAACAAAAATCCCACATTTGTCTTGATAGACAAATGTTGTATTTTTCCATAAGAAAGCCGTCACCAGATGGGTGACTACTTTTTCAGCGCTGCGGGCGGACAGAGTCGTCCGCCCCTACGGATCATCCGTACCATTCCGTAAAATTCGTAGGGCGGGGTCACCTGACC
>JAZUEB010000088.1:0-3221 GCA_045639965.1 Vescimonas sp.
AAGCCCTGCTCTTTTGAGCAGGGCTCCTCTCCTGAGGAGGAAGAATGTATTCGGAAAGAACCGTTCAGTCCTTATCCAATATCAGAACTTGCCCAGAGAGCCGGAGTTTTCGCTGTTGGGCATGTATTCCTCGCGGCCGCCGGGCAGGATAGCGTTGACGACGATACCGGTGATGGAGGCCACGGCCAGGCCGGAGAGAGCCACGCTTCCGATGTAGATGGCGCCGTTGGCGCTGAACTGCACACCGATGGTCAGACCCATGATCAGGGCAGCGATGATCACGTTGCGGCTCTTCTGGAAATCGGTATGGTTTTCCACCATGTTGCGGATACCGATGGCAGCGATCATACCGTACAGGATGATGGACACGCCACCTACGGTAGCAGCGGGCATCGCCGTGATAAGGGCGGCGAACTTGGGGCAGAAGGACAGCGCAACGGCAATGTATGCAGCAATGCGAACCACCAGAGGATCGTACACCTTGGTCAACACCAGAACGCCGGTGTTTTCGCCGTAGGTAGTGTTGGCAGGTGCGCCGAAGAGGGCGGCGATAGCGGTACCCACGCCGTCACCGATGAGGGTGCGGTGCAGGCCGGGATCCGCAATAAGATCCTTGCCGATGGTGCCGCCGATGGCGGAGATGTCGCCCACGTGCTCCATCATCGTGGCAACAGCGATGGGAACGATGGTGAGGATAGAGGAAATCAACAGACCGGACTGGACACCGTCCTTGGCCAGGCTGAAAACTGTGTTTTCCATCTGGAAGGGCAGGCCGATCCAAGCGGCGTCTTTCACGCCGGAGAAGTCCACGTTACCGGTGACAGCGGCCACCAGATAAGAAGCGATAACGCCCATCAAAATGGGGACGATCTTGATCATACCCTTGCCCCAGATGTTGCAGATGATGACCACCAGGATGGCCACCAGAGCGATCCACCAGTTTTGGGCGCAATTGTCAATAGCAGAAGGAGCCAGATGCAGACCGACACCGATGATGATGGGACCGGTGACCACGGGCGGAAAGAAGCGCATGACACGTTTAGAACCAAAGGCCTTGCAGATCAGAGCCAGGATCAGATACAGCAAACCGGCGCAGGCCACACCCACGCAGGCATAGACCAGGGACTGGGCCTCGGTGAGACCGTACTCGGAAACACCCAGCATTTTGATGGCAGCGTAGCCGCCCAGGAAGGAGAAGGAGGAGCCCAGGAACACGGGCACCTTGCGTCCGGTGACCAGATGCATGAACAGCGTGGCGATGCCGGCGAACAGCAGCGTTGCGGAAACGCTCAAACCGGTGATAAGGGGCACCAGCACGGTGGCGCCGAACATGGCGAACAGGTGCTGCACACCCAACACCAGCATACGGGGCGTGCCGAGTGTCTTGGCATCATAGATGGCTTCTTGTCCGATTTCTTTTTTCATTTGTGACAGTCCTCTCTTTCATATAAATATCTATTTTCAAAATTTTGCGAACAGAGTAAAAAAAATACCGGTGAAACATCACCGGTCAAAAAACAGAAACACTATCAGAAAAGAAAACAGGAGTCCCACACACTTTCGTTTTTACTCTCACAGCGAACGTCATGGCGGTCTCCTCCTCTCAACTTTTTCTTGCTTATTATACTGGCGGCAAATACAAATTGCAAGTGATTTCTTCTCCAATATATCCCCAAAATATTGTGTCCGTTTTTGTCGGCTTTGCACAAAACCATGTGTTTTACTTATGGCAGGCATTTTCTTCCGCGCCGCCGGTTTACATAGCTTTGAAACCGTGGTACAATGAGCGCGAAAAAGCAGTTTATGGGAAAGGAGCCCCCCGATGAAAGAATTGCTGACCCTGTTCCTCACCTTCGCCAAGGTGGGAGTCATGACCTTCGGCGGCGGCATGGCCATGCTGCCCATCCTGCAGCGCGAAGTGGTGGAAAACAAAAACTGGGCGACCGACGAGGAGCTGACGGACTACTTTGCCATCGGACAGTGTACCCCCGGCATTATCGCCGTCAACACCGCCACCTTCATCGGGCAGAAGCGCCGGGGCATTCCGGGCGGCATTGTTGCCACTCTGGGCATCGTTTTCCCCAGTCTTATCATCATCACTGTATTGGCAGGGCTCATCACCAACTTCTCCCACTTGGAATGGGTACAGCACGCCTTTGCCGGGATCCGGGTCTGCGTCTGCGTTCTGATCTTCAACGCCGTGTGGAAGCTGTGGAAGAGCTCCGTCCGTGACATCTGGGGCGGGCTCATCTTTGCTGCCGTCCTGGCGCTGACTCTTTTTACCTCCCTCTCCCCCATCCTCTACGTGCTCCTCGCCGCCCTGGCAGGTATCCTTATTAAAAATATGGGGGGTGGCAAATGATGCTCTACCTCCGATTGTTCTATGAATTCTTCAAAACCGGCCTGTTCGCCGTGGGCGGCGGGCTTGCCACCCTGCCGTTTCTGAATGACATGGCAGACCGCACCGGCTGGTTCACCCGGGCGCAGCTTGCCGATATGCTGGCGGTCAGCGAATCCACCCCCGGCCCCATCGGCGTCAATATGGCGACCTATGTGGGCTTCACCACCGGCGGCGTCCTGGGTTCCCTCATCGCCACATTAGGGCTCATCACGCCCAGTATCGTCATTATTCTGATCATAGCCGCCGTTTTGAAAGCCTTCCGGAACAGCAAATACGTCAGCGCCGCGTTTTACGCTCTCCGTCCGGCGTCCACCGCCATGGTGGCCGCCGCCGGGGTGAGTGTTGTGCTGCTGGCGCTGCTGGATACCTCCGCATCGGGACTTGCCATGTTTCGCTGGCGGGAAATCGCCCTTGCCGCGGTGATTTTGGTTTTGACCCGCTGGACACCGAAAGTCAAGGAGCTCCACCCCATCGTCTTTATCACCCTCAGCGCCCTGATAGGCATTCTGTTGAAATTTTAGTCGCATTTTTTCATTTTTCCTGTTGACAGACGGGAAAGCATTTAGTATAATAACTCTTGCCGTTTGAAAAAGGCGTGCAACGGGAGCATAGCTCAGCTGGTTAGAGCACCTGCCTTACAAGCAGGGGGTCACTGGTTCGAGTCCAGTTGTTCCCACCAAATACGGCCAAGTAGTTCAGTTGGTTAGAACGCCAGCCTGTCACGCTGGAGGTCGTGGGTTCGAGCCCCATCTTGGTCGCCATATGCCTCGGTAGCTCAGTTGGTAGAGCAGCGGACTGAAAATCCGCGTGTCGCCAGTTC
>JAZUEB010000089.1:0-31601 GCA_045639965.1 Vescimonas sp.
ATCATTGCCAAATCCCCGGAAAAAGATTCCAAAGGAAAGGGCCGCAGCCCTTTCCTTTGGTCGTCTCAAGGATAGGGGATTTTTAAGGGGAAAGGGACATCGAAATCCCTTTCCCCTTAAATGCCCTTTTGGTCACTTTTCCGACAGCGGAAAAGTGGCCCTGCGGAGCAATTTTTCAAACTTCCCAAATTTGTGCAAATTGTTCATTGAATGATTCACTATTTATGCGATTCTAATAAATAATTTTCTTGAAAAGAAAATCTTAACATTGACAACCGTGCCGCTTTCCCTTATAATACCCCTTGTATTCTCGCTTTTTTACTAAATTTTCAAAGAAAGGAAGGACAAAGATGGAGAATAACAAAGGACAATTCAAATCAAATTTTGGCTTTTTAATGGCGGCCCTCGGCTCTGCCGTGGGGCTGGGAAACCTCTGGTCCTTCCCCTATAAACTGGGCATAGGCGGCGGTTTCGCGTTCCTTCTTTTGTACGTGGTACTGTGCGTCGTTGTGGGATACCCCCTGGTGCTGTCGGAGATCGCCCTTGGCCGCAAGACCCAAAAGGCGGCTATCGAGGCCTACGGCACCGTCAGTCCCAAGTGGAAATTCAACGGCATATTGCAAACGCTGGTGCCGGTCCTGCTGCTGTGCTTCTACTGCACCTTCGGCGGTTACATCACCCGCTATCTGGTGGGTGCTGTGGGCGCTTTCTTCGGCGGAGCATTGGCCACTACCGACCCGGGCGCTTTCTTCGGCGGCTTCTATGGCAACGTGACAGAGGCACTTGTTTATATGTTGGTATTCCTGGCCATTACCGTGGTCATCGTGCTGGGCGGTGTCTCCGGCGGCATCGAGAAATTCTGCAAGATCGCCATGCCCGCCCTGTTCTTCATGTTGGTCATCATCGTGGTGCGCGCCTGTACTCTGCCCGGCGCAGGGGAAGGTCTTGCGTTCCTGTTCAAGCCCAACTTTTCCGATATGACCACCTTCAAAGGCTTCTTTGACACCCTGAGCCTTGCCGGCGGTCAGATGTTCTTCTCCCTGTCCCTGGCGTCCGCCTGCCTTGTTGCCTATGGCTCCTACCTGAGCAAGGGAGAGAATCTGAAAAAGGACTCCGTCGTCATTGTCATCGGCGATTCTCTGGTGGCGATTTTGGCAGGCATGGCGATCATGCCCGCGGTGTTCTCCTTCGGCCTGGAGCCCGGTGCAGGCCCCGGCCTGTTGTTCGTGTCCATGACCACCGTGTTCCAGTCCATGGGCATGGCGGGCAAGGTGTTCCAGCTCCTGTTCTGGGCGTTGGTATTCATCGCCGCGCTCAGTTCCTCCATCGGCATGATGGAGGGCGGCATCTCCGCTATCATGGACAGTCAGATGAAAAAGGGCAAGTCTCCCAAACGCTGGAAGATCACCTTCCTCATGGCGGCCATCGCCCTGGTGGGCAACTTCCTCACTACCGCCGACTGTCTGGGCGAGTGCGAGTGGATGCAATGGCTTCACATTTTCGGTCAGCCCGATGTGCTGGACGTGTGGGACTGCATCGCCGAGGGAATTCTGATGCCGCTCACCGGTCTCATCATGGCACTCATTCTGGGTTGGTTTGCTCCCAGGTGGGTGGAGGATGAATTCGGCGGCGATAAAAAATTCTATCGTTTCTGCATCAAATTCATTGGTCCGCTCTTTATGCTGATGATCGTCTACGGTCAACTCAGAGCCTTTTGGGGCTGAAAATGATAAAACATCCCGCCCGAGAGGGCGGGATGTTACTTTTGTCACTTTTTCAGGTTACTTTTTGGACTTTTTGCCTTACTTTTTTAACTCATTTGTCCGGTCGTAGGCGGCGATCACGGCGTCCATGGCAGCGGCGCGGAATCCCCTGTTTTCCAGGGCGTGTACCCCTGCAATGGTGGTGCCGCCGGGGGAGCAGATTGCATCCTTCAGTGCACCCGGGTGTACCCCGGTTTCTCTGGCCAAAACGGCAGTTCCCAACAGGGTTTGCGCGGCAAAGCGCAGGGCTTTTTCTCTCGGCAGACCGACGGCAACACCCCCGTCTGCCAGCCCCTCCATAAACAGGCAGGCAAACGCTCCGCCGCAGCCCGCCACAGCGCTTCCTGCATCGATCAGCTCTTCGGAAATTTCTTCCAGTTCACCGGACTCCTTCATGGCATCTAAAAATTCCTGAAGCCGTTGCGCCCCAACGGTTTGAGAGCAGCAGTACAGCGTCATGCTCTGCCCGACAGCGCAGGCGGTATTGGGCATGATCCGGATCACAGGATACTCTCCGCCTGCCATTTTCTGGATAGCGGAAATGGTCAATCCGGCTGCCATCGAGACCAGAACAAAAGGCGTGGAACGCTGGAAAAACACCTGCTGCAAGGGTTTCAGGGTTTCCGCCATCATCTGGGGCTTCACTCCGAGAAAAATAAAATCACAGGTTTTGCAAATAGCAAAATTATCCATTACCTTGCCGCCGATTTTAGCGGCGAGAGCCTCTGCTTTTGCCGGCGTGCGGTTGGCCAAAACAATGCTCTCACCACGCTTTGCCACGGCGGTGGCCAGCGCACCGCCCATGTTGCCGGTGCCGATAAAGCCGTATGTCATAGGGAAAATACCTCCTTACTTTTGTGCCTTTATTCTATCCCGAAAAGGGAAAAAAGTAAATAAAAATTGCACAGGAAGAGGAAAAAAGGTATAATAAAAAGGAACATATCAAAGGAGCGGTATCATGTCTATCATAGAAGAAATACAGAATTATATTCCCGGCTGCGAGCAGGAGGAAAAGGACAAGTTGCTCATGCTGAAATTCCTGGCAGAAAATGCGGACGCTTTTTCCAGAGAGAACAAGTTGGCGCACATGACTGCCTCGGCGTGGGTACTCAGCCCGGACGGGACGAAAGTGGTGATGTGTTACCACAATATCTACAAGAGCTGGTCCTGGACCGGCGGCCATGCCGACGGCGACACAGATCTGCTGGCGGTTGCCATGCGGGAGGCAGAGGAGGAGACCGGACTCAAGACCCACCCTGTGACGAACGGCATCTTTTCGCTGGAGAGTCTGACGGTGGACGGGCATATCAAGAAAGGGGAATATGTCTCCAGCCATCTGCATCTGAACGTGACCTACCTTTTACAGGCGGAGAGTGAGGAACTGCGGCCGAAAGTCGATGAGAACAGCGCGGTAAAGTGGTTTTCCCCTGCAGAGGCGCTGGCGGCGTCCACCGAACCGTGGATGGTGGAGCGGGTCTACCGCAAGCTGGCACAGCGGGCCGAGAAGTATATGGAGTGAGGAACGATGGAGTTTTCGGAGAAATTGCAGCAGCTGCGAAAGCAGAAAGGGCTGACCCAGGAGCAGCTTGCGGAAAAGCTGTATGTCTCCCGGGCGGCGGTGTCCAAATGGGAGAGCGGCAGGGGATGGCCAAATTTGGAGTCTCTAAAGGATATTGCTGAATTTTTCGGTATAACGGTGGATGAGCTGCTGTCCGGCGGGGAGCTGCTGGATGCGGCAAGAGCGGACAAAAAGCAGGCGTTGGGGCGGCTTTCAGGTCTGATGTTTGCTGGGCTGGATGTGGTGGCTGCGGCCTTCCTGCTTTTGCCGCTGTTCGGGCAGCGGGAAGGAGAAATGGTGCAGGCGGTGACCCTGTGGAGATACGACGGCGTGAGTGCCGGGCTGCGGATTGCCTATTTTGTGGTGCTGCTCTTGTTGCCCCTTTTGGGAGTGGGTCAGTTTATCCTGCGGAAACGGGAAAAGGCGCCGTGGATTGGGAAACTGCTGTCCCTTGCCATTAGCGCCGGAGCGATCCTGTTATTTGCCCTTTCTCGCCAGCCGTATGTGACCACGTTTCTTTTTTTGCTCTTTTTATTGAAGATATTTTTGCTATTCCAGAAAAAGCGTCCGTGATACGAAAGGTATCATGGAGGCTTTCTTCTGTGACAGAGAGTAGCTTCCCTTGCCGGGATGATGGCGCCATACTGAGAGCAGACCGGCGGCGTCGGGAAGAAAGGAGATCTTTAGAAAATGAAAAGGAAAAAACATCTGATTTGGGGCGGCATATTGCTGCTGTGCTTTCTCGCCTTTACCCTATTGGTGAAAAGCGTTGATGTAAGACCCATCGGGCCGATGGGTTCTGCCGTGGGATTTGCTGCTTTGAATGGCTGGGTACATGAGACCATCGGGGTACACCTGTGGTGGTACGCGCTGACGGAGTGCCTGGGGCTGCTGAACATCGTGGTGGGACTTGGGTTTGCTGCGGTGGGAGCGGTACAGCTTTTCCAGCGGTGCAGCCTTTGGCAAGTAGATAGGGACATCCTGTGGCTGGGGGTGCTATACGTCGGGATGGGACTGTGCTATGTGCTGTTTGAAAAGTTTCCGCTCAATTATCGCCCTGTGCTTTTGAACGAAAGTTTGGAATCCTCTTACCCGTCCAGCCATACACTGCTATCGGTCTGCGTGATGGCAACCGCTATTCTGCAATTCAAAAAACGCCTGCAAGGAAAGCTGCGGCAGTGGGCGGTTGAGATCTGCTGGGGACTGCTGGCGCTGACGGTGACGGCTCGTGTGATCGCCGGAGTACACTGGGCGACGGATATTGCCGGAGGGCTCCTGCTGGCTTTGGCACTGGTGGAGCTATACCGAGGCGCAGCGGAAGAATAGCAAATGAGCCTTGGGCTTATTGCCCAAGGCTCATTTGTTATTCACGGATCAGATCCTGTACCACGGCGCCGGCCATCAGCAAGCCGGCGGCGGAGGGCACCCAGGAGACGCTGGCGGGAACGCTGCGGCGTCCCGGCGGTGGGGCTTCCGGTTGGGTGATTTCGTGGGCTTCCTCCGGGCTGAAACAGACCTTGAGGTGGTGGATGTCCCGTTGGCGCAGCTCCTTTCGCATGACCCGCGCCAGCGGACAGCCGGAGGTTTTGGAAATGTCCGTAATTTGCAGCAGGGAGGGATCCAGCTTATTGCCTGTACCCAGAGCGGAGAGAATGGGGATGTTTCGCCGGATCGCCTGCTGGATAAGATCCAGCTTGCAGCTCACCAGGTCGATAGCGTCCACGATATAGTCGTAGTCGGCGAAGAACTCCTCCTGGTGGGCGGCATCGTAAACGCCGACGATGGGGTGGACGGTAACGGTGGGATCAATGTCCAGGCAGCGGGCTGCGGCCACCTCTGCCTTGGGCTTGCCAACGGTGGAGTGCAGGGCATAGAGCTGACGGTTCAGGTTGGAAAGACTGACGGTATCGCTGTCGACGAGGGTCAGCTCGCCTACTCCGGCACGACACAGGGCTTCGGCGGCATAGCTGCCTACGCCGCCCAGACCGAACACGGCCACATGGCTGCGGTGCAGTTTTTCCACGGCGGCATCGCCTAACAGCATGGCGGTGCGGCGGTATTGTTCGTTCATGATCTTGCTCCTTCAAAAAAAGACCGGCTTGCGCCGGTCTTTTTCGGTTTGTTTCAGCCAACGTACTTCATGCCGCTGCCTTCGACCAAAACGGCGTCAGCAGTAAGGGACTCCAGCCACTGGCTGTAATCGGCGGAGGCCATTTCGGACTGGACCAGCTGCTTCCAGTACGGCGTATCGGCAAAGCTGTTCAGATACATGACGTGGCAGCCGTAGGTACTCTCAATGATACCGGTATCACCGACCTTGCGGCCGTCCTCATAGCACCAGCCCTTGAAAGAAGAGACATAGTTGCTGTCCTTGGAGACGGAGGTGTACAGACCGCCGGTGGTGTTGGAGCCGGGATCCTCGCTCAATTCATTGGCCAGCTCGGCAAAGCTGTCAGCGGTCCTGGCACCGGACTTCCACTGATTCAGAGCATCCTGTGCCTTGGCGCGGGTGGCCGCCCAAACGGCTTCCACATCGGCGTCATAGGCAGCAGAGGCGGGATCCAGGGAAGAGGTGTCTGCGTTAAAGAGAATGTGACGGACGTCGGCGGCAAAGTAGTCGGGGCGGCCGGCGCTGTGGAACAACACAAAGTACTGACCGTTGCCTACATCCAGCGTATCTGTCTCGCCAGCGGTACGGGAGGCATCAAATGCCCAGGCAGCCAGTTCTGTACCGGAATTGGACAGGGCCATATTGTGAGTATAGGTGGCGATGTCCTCATAATCGGCGGCGATATCCTCCAGGGAGTCGCCGGCGGCAAAACGGGCGGCAGCATCGGCGACAGCGGCCTTTGCGGCAGCGGCGGCAGCGGTGTTCTCTGCATCCGTGGGTTCCACGGTGTTGCCGTCGGCATCGGTGGTGGAGGGAGCGCTGCTGCTGAAGAAGATGTACTCCACGTCAGCAAAATCGAAGCAATCCTTATCGCTCTGATAATAGGCTTCCAGCTCGGCGTCGGTATAGGTCAGAGAAGCGGCGTAATCCGCTTCATAAGCGCCCGCAACAAGGATCATGGTGAGCATTTTTTCAAAGGTGGCCTCGTCCATGTTGGAGCCATAGACCAGCTTCAGGTATTCCCTGGAGGAGTAACCTGCCATGGAGGCATAGGAGGCGAGAGCCTCTTTGTTCTGGTCGATCTGAGCCTGCACATCATCATCGACGCCGTAGCCGTTTTCCACAGCGGCCTGATAGAGAAGGTGGGTCTGCGTCAGATTCTGCTTGGCGATATCCTTGAGATAAGCGTCCCAGGTGATCTCCTCTTCGGCGGCGATGCCCATCAGCATCTTCGCCATATCGTTGACGGTCTGCTTGTCCAAAGCAGCATTCTTGTCCAGACCCATGTAGCTGGCATATTCGGAGCTGACAATGGAGTTATAGGTGGAATAATAGAAATAATCCACCTGTGCGGGGGTGAACTTCTCCCCGTCAATGGTCAGTGCGGTGGCGTTCTTCTGCAGGATGCCGGACTTGGAGATACCGAGGATCACGGCAACGATGACAAACACCACGGCGATGGCGATATACAGGGCGTTGCTCTTGCGCTGGGCGCGCATTTCCTCTGCTTCACGCTGGGCCTTGACGTCAACATAGCCCTCCTGCTGGGTCAGATCCTGACGGGTCTTCTTTTCTCTGGATGCACTCATATTCTATTTCAGTCCTCTCAAAAAATAGGCGCGGAATACGCCTTTTCACAAAATTACCGCATTATTATACTAAATGTTTTCCCGTTTCGCAAGGGTAAAAACGGAAAGTTCACAATTTGACGTTTTTTTCCCAAAACGGCCAAAAAATGCGGCGTATACGAACCAAGTTATAACCTGCACCTTACTTCGCAGGTGGGTTGTCTCCAGCTTGCTTTACTGCTTCCAACATCCAACCGCATACGGCAGCCGGGAGGCCTGCAAACCACATACTGATCCGACATCCCCTATAACAAAATGTGAGGATAAAAAAGGTTCGTATACACCGCTAAAGGCAGGTACATTGCTGTACCTGCCTTTAGTGTAACAGAAAAGGAACGAAAAGAAAAGGGGAAAGTGGAAATCCCGATCAGGAATTTTCCTCCTCATCGTCCAGGAGCTGTTCCATGAACAGGTCATAGACCTCGTCCAGCTCGGCGTCATCGTCCAGGGTGGACAGCAGCTCCTCTCCATTTTCCAGAATGGACTTGAGAATGACCAGACCGAAATCCTCTGCGGCTTCCTCATCGGTGTCTTCGTCCAACGTGGGGAAGAACGCCATATAGGTCGTGCCGTTGTGTTCCAGCGCATCCACGTATTCCAGGGTAAACTCTTTACCGTCTTCATCCGTCAAAGTAATAAAGTTAGGGCCGAAATCTTCGTTCATACGGTATCTCCTTCCAACATAGTCGTATGCAGTATGCCATGTTTTTGAGAAAAAATCAAGAGAGGGAAGGTGTTCTTTTTCTCGGAAAAGAGCAAAAACGGAGAAAACAGATGGAAAATGTGCAGAGAAACAGATGTAAAATGGTACATTTTTTTACAAAACGGTTCTTTTTATGATTTGACAAGTGTGGTACAATAAATAAAATACTGGTGTAGTATGTATTTTATTTTGCGGTATTTGATACCGCCGAGACGATATCCGGTTATACTATGAGAGAAAAGGAGGTGCCCTGTCATGGAGGAAAACCACCGCAGATTACAGAATGAACCGAAAAAGCAGAGCGCCCGTCGTCCGGTCAATCGGACTGTGCAGGGAGAGGATGTACCCGCGAGGAGAAAGAGAAAGAAAGGTCTGACCGCGGGAAAGGTCATTGGTACGATCATACTGGTGGGCGTGCTGACGATAGCGATCTTTATCGGTATTTTTATGGGATGGGTCCGCAGCTCCCTCCGGGGAAACGTGGAGATCTACATTGATGAGTTTGAGTCCAACGTGTCCACAGAGCTGTATTCCCAGGACGCCGATACCGGCGAGTGGGTGATGTACCAGACACTGTTGACTTTGGAGGGCGAGGACCGCATCTGGAAAGGAATGGACGATATTCCCAAGTATTTGCGGGATGCTGCCGTTGCCATTGAGGACAAGCGCTTTGAGAGCCATCATGGCGTGGACTGGATCGGCACACTGCGTGCCGTTGTCTTTACGCTGGGTCCCGGTGACAGTCTGCAGGGCGGTTCCACCATTACCCAGCAGCTGATCAAGAACATGACCGGCGACAGCCAGACCACGGTGAAGCGTAAGATCACCGAGATCTATCGCGCCCTGGAGATGGAAAATCGCTATGACAAGGACGAGATTTTGGAGGCCTATCTCAACGAGATCTATCTGGGGCGGGCCTGTTACGGTGTGCAGAGCGCTTCCCTGCGCTATTTCGGCAAGGACGTAAACGAACTGGATCTGGCGGAGTGCGCCAGCCTGGTGTCTGTGACCAACAATCCGTCCATGTTCGGTCCGCTGGAGAGCGACTGGAGCCGCGAAAACAACCGAAACCGTCAGGTACTGGTCCTGAAGGCTATGCTGGATCAGGGAAAGATCTCGCAGACGGAATATGACCAGGCCTATGCGGAAGAGATCGTATTCACCAACGGCTATACCAACATGGGCAACTATGTGGACGAGCATCCGGAGGATCAGACCGAGGAGGGAGAGGAGACAACGCAGAAGCCGGTTTCCACTGCGTGGAACTCCTACTTTACCGACGCGGTCATCGATGACGTGGCAAATGCGCTGATCGAAGAGCTGGGGCTGACGGATTACTCCTATACGGACAAGGACGGCAAGGAACACACCGTCTCTGCCAAATACCAGGCGGGGAAAATGGTTTACGGCAACGGCTATAAGATCTATACCACCCAAAACCTAAAGTATCAGGAGATGGCCGAGGACGTTTTTGAGGACGTGACCAATGCACCTTATACCACCGGCGTGGACAACGAGCAGCTGCAGGGTGCCATCACCGTTGTGGATCCCTATACCGGCTATGTGGTAGCTATGGTGGGCGGCATCGGCGCCAAGACGGCCGACCGCGGCTGGAACTGGGCAACGGAGACCCGTCCCTGCGGCTCTGCCGCCAAGCCCATTACCACCTATGCGCCGGCATTGGATAACGGCACATTAACGGCGGCCAGTACGCTGGACGACTATCCGGTGATGCTGCTGAACGATACACCATATCCCAAGAACGATCATGCAGGGTTTTACGGCCTGAGCACCGTGCGTACCGCTATCGTGAAGTCGCTGAATACCTGTGCCGTGCGAGCCTGTATGGAGTACGGCGTGGGGAATTCCTACGACTTTATGGTCAACAAGCTGGGCTTTACCACCCTGACCAGCACCGATTCACAGCAGGTGGGCAATATGGCACTGGGCGGCTTTGAGCACGGTGTGACCACCGAGGAGATGGCGGCAGCCTATGCCAGCTTTGTCAACGAGGGGATCTATACCAGACCGCGGACATTCGTGCGGGTGGAGGACGCTGACGGCAACGTGATCCTGGAGAATGAGGCGGAATCCCATGTGGCAATGAAATCCAGTACGGCGGCCATTATGAACAGTATGCTCCAGCAGGTCATCACCGGCGGTACCGGCGGCAGCGCCTGGTTCTCCGGTATGCATATTGCGGGTAAGACCGGTACGACCAACGACCTGCGCGACCGCTACTTCGTAGGTTACTCTCCCTACTACTGTGCTGCCTGTTGGGTGGGTTATAAGTCCAACTCCGTGATTTATTCCGGCGGCGTCAACCCTGCCGCGGTGCTGTGGCAGAAGGTCATGCAGCAGATCCATGCAGATCTGGAGAACAAGGACTTCTTCAGCAGCTCAGATCTGGTGACGGTGACAGTCTGCGCCGACAGCGGGCTGTTGGCCACGACTGCCTGCGAGGCGGATCCCCGGGGCAGCCGTGTCCGCACGGAGATCTGTGCCGCAGATAACCAGCCTACCGGGTACTGCACCATGCACGGCGGTGGTATTTTGGATTATACGCGCGAGAACTTCGCGGACTTCCCCGACATTGTGGCAGATGACGACCCCTATGTGCAGCACGCATACAGCTTTACGGAGGGGCTGCCGGATCCCCTCGGCGGAGGCGCTGAACTGACCGGCGGCGGACTCGGCGGCGGTGTCGCAGACGGGGGCGATGAGGGTACCGACGAAGGAAACGACCAGGGCGGAGGAATATTCGACTGGTGGGATCTCGGCGGGGACTGGTAAAAAATGAAAAAAGCTCTCTCCGAAAGGAGAGGGCTTTTTTTAGTGAAAAGGGAAGGATGAATGTGTCGGCAAATCGGAATTTGCAGACGATCGGAAGCGGCGGGGTGAGGGTACCCCGCCCTACGAAGGAACGGGCGGCGGGGTGAGATTGTTGCGGCGTACGAAGGAACGGCGGCGCGCCGAGTCGTCGCGCCCTACGGCGGACAGACATATCGAAAATCCCTCCTGCCGATGAGCAGGAGGGATTTAGCAGCGGAACAGGAATCAGAAATTCTTGATGATCTCCACGACTTCGCCGCCGATGCGCTTCTGCGCTTCGTTCGTTGCTGCGCCGATATGTCGGGGCGTAAAGAAAATGTGCCGGTGGCACATTTTTAGCCGCCGACCGGCTCGGCTATGCCGAGGCGGCACCATATCGAAAATCCCTCCTGCCGATGAGCAGGAGGGATTTAGCAGCGGAACAGGAATCAGAAATTCTTGATGATCTCCACGACTTCGCCGCCGATGCGCTTCTGCGCTTCGTTCGTTGCTGCGCCGATATGGGGCGTGCAGGACACGGCAGGATGGGAGTACAGCTCCTTATTGGCGGTAGGCTCGTCTGCCCACACATCCAGACCGGCAGCGCGAACCTTGCCGCTGTTCAGAGCGTCCAGCAGAGCGGCTTCGTCGATGTTGGCGCCGCGGCTGGTGTTGACGATGACCACGCCGTCCTTCATCTTGGCGATGTTCTCGGCGGTTATCACGGGACCGTCCATGGCGGGGGCATTCAGGCTGATGAAGTCGGCCTTGGCGAAGATCTCGTCCAGATCCACGTACTTGCAGCCGGTGGCGGCTTCCACGTCAGCGTGACGATGACGGCTGTAAACGATAACGTCCATGCCAATGGCCTTGGCCATCACGCCCAGGTGCTGACCGATACGGCCAAAGCCGATGATGCCCAGGGTCTTGCCCTGCAGCTCGATGCCTTTACCGTAGGTCTTCTTCTCCCACTTGTCCTCGCGCATGGTGTGGCCGGCGATGGAGATGTAACGGCAGCAGGCGAACATATGCGCCATGGCCATCTCCGCCACGGACTGGGAGGAGGCGTTGGGGGTATTGCGGACGGTCATACCGCATTCCTCGGCGTGCTTGACGTCGATGTTATCCACGCCCACGCCGCCGCGGATAATGAGTTTCAAGCGACCTTCCCTGGCCTCGTCAATGTGATTGGCGCGGACCTTGGTCTTGCTGCGGACCACGCAGGCGTCAAAGTCCTTCAGCGCCTTGCCCAGTTCTTCGGGCTCATAGAACTGTTCGACTACGTCATGGCCCATCTCACGGAGCTGAGCGATGGCGCCCTTATCCATACCGTCGGTAATCAGAATACGCATAGTGTTTCTCCTTTACATTTTTGTTCGCTCAGAAAGCAGGGCGACCGCAAGGGTCGCCCCTACGTAAGTATTTAGTGCTTGGCCTCGAAGTCCTTCAGGAACTCCACCAGAGCCTCCACGCCCTCCTTGGGCATGGCGTTATAGATGCTGGCGCGCAGACCGCCCACGGACTTGTGGCCTTTCAGGTTATCAAAGCCGGCTGCCTTGGAGGCGGCAACCACTTCGGCGTCCATCTCGGCGGTGGGGGTGACGAAGGGGACGTTCATCAGGCTGCGGTCAGCGGGAACGACAGCACCCTTGAACAGCTTGGAGCTGTCCAGGAAGTCATACAGTACCTTGGCCTTGTCCTCGTTGCGCTTTGCCATCTCGGTAAGGCCGCCCATGTTCAGCAGATACTTGAAGACCTTGCCGCAGCAGTAGATCGCCCAGCAGTTGGGGGTGTTGTACATGGAGTCGTTATCGGCGTGGGTCTTGTAGTTCATATAGACGGGAGTCTTGGGATCCAGATCGTCACGGAGCAGATCCTCACGGACGATGACTACTGCCATACCGGCAGGGCCTACGTTCTTCTGCACGCCTGCCCAGATCAGACCGTAATCGCTGACGTTGCAGGGACGGCTCAGGAACATGGAGGACTGGTCAGCCACCAGGACGTGACCCTTGGTGTTGGGCAGCTTGTTATAGGTGGTGCCGTTGATGGTCTCGTTCTCGCAGATGTAGACGTAATCGGCATCGGCGGGAATGTGCAGATCAGAGCAGTCGGGGATATAGGAGAAGTTCTTATCCTTGGAGGAGGCGGCGATAATGACTTCGCCGTACTTCTTGGCCTCGGCAATGGCCTTCTTGGACCAGGCACCGGTTTCGATATAGACCGCCTTGCCGTTTTTCATCAGGTTCATGGGAACCATGGCAAATTGCACGGTGCCGCCGCCCTGTACGAACAGGACTTTGTAGTTATCGGGGATGTTCATCAGCTTACGCAGGTCAGCTTCCGCCTCGGCGGCGATCTGCTGGAACACCTTGCTGCGGTGGCTCATCTCCATGACGCACATACCGCTGCCGCGGTAGTTCATCATCTCGTCGCGGATCTCCTCCAGAACGGGTTCCGGCATCATGGCGGGACCGGCGGAGAAGTTAAAAGAACGATCGTACTTCATATTCATTTCCTCCTGTTTTTAAATGATTGTCCATTTGTTCCCAGTTTGATATGCTATAAACATAGTATAAGGCAATCGGCGGCGATAATCAAGTGGATATTGAAAATTTGTTAGATAAGCTGAAAAAGTTTAAGGTTATTAGTCGGATTGACAGAAATTGCGGAAGATGGTATAACAGATTTCGTGTAAGAAGGGTGGTGAGCCGATGAAAAGGATCTGGGAAAAGCTGAAGCACATGAACCTGTACTCCCGTGTGCTGATTAAGTGGATCGCGGTGGGGACGGTGATCGGCGCCATCGGCGGTGTGATCGGCTCATTGTTCCATATCGGCGTCAATTATGCCACGATGCTACGGCAGGAAAACCCGTGGATCCTATATCTGCTGCCCGTGGGTGGGCTTGTCATTGTGGGAATCTATCGGCTGTTTCATCTGGAGGGGAAAGGTACCAACGCCGTCATCGAGTCGGTCCATTTCGGGAAAGATGTGCCGGTTTTACTGGTGCCGGCGATCTTCGTGTGTACGGTGATCACCCATCTGTGCGGCGGCTCTGCCGGACGGGAAGGCGCGGCATTGCAGATTGGCGGCGGCATTGGCTATCACCTGGGACGGGCGATGTTTTTGGGAGAGAAGGACCTGCCGCTATCGACGCTGTGCGGTATGGCGGGCGTGTTTGCCGCCCTGTTCGGGACACCTCTGGCGGCAACGGTTTTCGCGCTGGAGGTCATCTCTGTAGGCGTGCTGTATTACGCCGGACTGGTGCCGTGTATCACCGCGTCCATGATGGGCTATCTGGTCAGCCGGGTGATGGGGGTGGAGCCCACCCGATTTACCGTGACCATGCCAGAGGTGAATGCATGGACGATGGTGTTGGTAGCGGCGCTGGCGATCCTCTGCGCGGTGGTGAGCATTCTCTTTTGCGATGCGCTGCATTGGACAGAGCGTTTGGCGGAAAAGTTTCTCCATAACGCCTTTTTGCGGGTGATCGTGGGCGGCGGAATCATAATCGGCATGACGTTTCTCGTCGGGACGGATTATAACGGCGCCGGTATGGACATCGTGAATCTGGCAGCGGCAGGTCAGGCAAAGACCTGGGCGTGGCTTTTGAAGCTGCTCTTTACCGCTATCACTATCGGCTGCGGATTCAAGGGCGGTGAGGTGGTACCGTCGTTCTTTATCGGGGCGACCTTCGGCTGTGTGGCCGCAGGTTTTCTGAGCCTGCCGGCGGGTTTCGGCGCTGCCATCGGCCTGATCGCCGTGTTCTGCGGTGCGGTGAACTGCCCCATCGCATCGGTGATACTGAGCGTGGAGCTGTTCGGGTCGGAGGGTATGCTGTATTTCGCCATGGCGTGTGCCATCAGTTATCTGGTGTCCGGCTACCGGGGCCTGTACAGCAGCCAGACCATTTTGTATTCCAAACTGCGGGCGGAATTTATCAACGTACACACCAAGTGAAAAAAACTTCGTTTGTGAAAAAAATCTTCGTTTGACCCTTGACAATATGGGGTGGGGCATTGTATAATGTCCCTCGGACATCGTGTCCGGCAAGCGAATATGGTGACATAGCCAAGTGGTAAGGCAAAGGTCTGCAAAACCTTCATTCCCCGGTTCAAATCCGGGTGTCACCTCCAAAGAAAAACCCTGTAATCTCAACGGTTACAGGGTTTCTTTTTGTGGTTTTTTGAAGAGTTTTCCCTTAAGTTTTCCCTTATGGGGCGGAAAAGAGGAAATTTACTTCTCTGATACGCTTTGGATGAACCGCTCCATGCGTTCGGCGCTGTTAGCTTTCATCTGGTTGGTGATATGGCCGTAGACATCCAGCGTGAACGCGGCGGTGGCGTGACCCAGATTGCTCTGGACGGTCTTGATATCATCGCCGGAGCTGAGGGCTGCCACGGCGTAAGAGTGGCGCAGATCATGGAAACGGGCATCGGGACGCCCGATGGCGGTAACATGCTGCTTGAACTCGCGGTAGATGATAGACTTGGTCAGGTGCTGACCGATCTCATTGGTGAAGACCAAATTGCGGTCATTCTCCCAACCGGCGCCCGTTTGCAGCTGGTGCTGTGCCTGCTGGGCACGGCGCTGCTTGAGCGCTGCCATGACCGTAGGAGCGGCGGTGATCCTGCGGATCGAGCTGCATTTGGAGGGAAAGAAGATTCGGGAGCTTGCCGGGAAGAATAAAACCACAAGAGAGCAGATCGAGTATCTGGCCGGGAGAAGCGGAGAATTGTTGACAGAATATGTGGGGAAAGTATTTCCTGCCGGGGACTTTTATTCTCTCGCAGAGTGCAGGGAACTTATCGACGGTGGGAATTTCAAAGAGAAGGTGCGAAAGCGGATGCGGCGCATTGTTGAAGCTATCGCAGAGGGAGATACATTTATGGATGCATTAGGCGATTGTGAGGAGAACTTGAGTAAAAAGAAACGTATCAAGACAGCGGAAAACTTTGAACTGCTGGGGATGAATGCCGTACCGCTCCCCAAGAAAGCCAAGCTGGACTACCTGCCGGCAGTGTACCGGATGCTGCAGGCACTGGATGGGAAGGAGACGAAAGCGGCGTACTTCAAGGACTTGAAGGCAGAGCAATATGATTTTTGCTATTAAGACGGAGGGAATGAGATTTGGTTGTGAAGATTCTGCAAATTATGCTTGCAATTATTATAATTTGAAGTATAATAATTGCAAAGGAGTGTGGTGCTATGGTTAAGTTTGTAGATCGCCAACAGGAGATGGAGACATTACAGCGAGAGTATCAGCGCGAAGGAAGCTCGCTGGTGGTACTCTATGGCCGTAGACGTGTCGGGAAGACGACCTTGATTTCGGAGTTCATCAAAGACAAGAAAGCGCTGTTCTTTTTGGCCAGTGAAGAATCTGAAGCGCTGAACCGTGCGGATTTCCGGGAGAAGGCGGCGGATTTTATCGGCAGTGAGCTTTTGCGTCAAGCGGAAGTGAAGAATTGGGACACCATCTTTCAGGCAATCATGGATACCGAATTTGCGCAGAAGCCTATCATCGTACTGGATGAGTTTCAGTATTTGGGCAAGTCAAATCCGGCATTTCCCTCTGTTTTTCAACGGATATGGGAGGAAATTTTGAAGGATAAGCCTGTCATGGTGATCCTGTGCGGGTCGTTGATCTCTATGATGGAATCCCAGACGCTCTCCTATCGCAGTCCCCTCTATGGCCGCCGCACGGCACAAATACGGTTGGGACAGATTCCGTTCCGCTATTATCATGAGTTTTTCCCGGAGAAGAGCGGCAGGGAATTGGTGGAGCTCTATGCCCTGACCGGCGGTGTTCCCAAGTATATCGAGCTCTTTTCTCAAAGCGGCGATCTCTATCAGTCCATTGCCGAGTGTGTGCTGAACCGCTCCGGTTACCTCTACGATGAGCCCCATTTTCTGTTACAGCAGGAGGTCAGCGAGATCGGCAGTTATTTCTCCGTGATCCGCGCCATTGCCGCAGGAAACAGCAAACTTTCTGCCATTTCCGCAGCACTGGAGATCAAAGCCACCAGCTTGACAAAATATCTGAAAACGCTGATCGATCTGGATATTCTGGAGCGGGAAGTTCCGGTGACAGAGGAAAATCCCGAAAAGAGCAAAAGGGGACTTTATAAAATTAAGGATAACTATATCCGTTTCTGGTTTGCCTTTGTATATCCCAATCGCAGCTTTGTGGAAAGCGGACATCCGCAAATCGCTCTGGACAAGATCAGGAAGAGCCTGACCGTGCATCATACCGCCTATGTGTATGAGGATGTTTGCCGCCAACAGATGTGGGAGCTGAACGAACAGGGACGCTGGCCATTCCAATTCTCCAAGGTTGGACGGTACTGGGATGCCAAAACGGAAATTGATATTGCCGCTATAGACCCGGAGGGAAAGAACCTGATTTTGGGCGAATGCAAGTATTGGCATGAGCCTGTGGGCGTTAATGTCCTCCGTGATTTAGAGGCTAAAACGAATGCTGTTCTCTGGGAGAAAAACGACCGCCATGTCTGGTATGTCCTGTTCGGCGGTATGGGCTTCACTGAGGAACTGAAGCAGCTGGCACAAAGCCGCGATGACCTGCTATTAGTAGATGAGGACTTTATAGTGGCTTGATAGTTGTAAAACGGCACAAAAGGGCTACTATTTGGTAAAAGGCAAGCCATTAAAAGAATACTGGAAGCAAAAGGCCAGCGCGAAGAGGATTACACAAAGCGCGGCGTGGAGATCCTGCGGGATATTCTGCACCGCTCATAAACGATAAAAGAGGCACCCTACTTGCGAGTTTGATCCTGCGCAAGTAGGGTGTTTGCTGTTCCTGACCTTTCGACCGGCTTACATATTGTCCGGGAAGTCCAGCACATCTGCCTCATCTTCAGCGGAGAGCGCATCCGATACCATGGTGCGCGACTTCAAGCGGTTTGTAAGACTTATTTCCGGCCTTGCAAACGGTTATATTTAAGAGCATCAAAGAGAAAAAATACGAATTCTGTCAAAAAGTCCCTTGAAAAAGTTGCACAATGGTGCGAAAAGTCCCTTGAAAAAGTTTATTGGGATGCGAGTGCGAAAGAAAATATTCTCACCCTGCCCATGTATATGGGCTTCCTGCTGACGGAGGTGTAAGGATGTAACGAGGGGGGAGAATACGCCAAAAGTTTTCCCTTAAGAGCGAAAAATGGAGGGAAATGAGATGGGTTAATATGGTATGAGAAGTTGCGAATATACGTAGAAACGGATATATTTTGCGACAAAATATACCATATAGCATAGGCCCCAGACAGTTCAATAATGATGAATAGGAAATATCAGGGACGGGATAATTACCTAATTAGGTAAAGTTTCTGTTGCACTTAGTTTGACAATTCACTGGATTGCTGTGAGATACGATTCCGAGTCCCACGCACAAAAAAGAAAAGTCACCAAACGGTGACTTTTCCTCTGTGGAGGCTGCTGGATTGGAACCAGTGACCATCTGCGTGCGAATGGTATTTGGGCCTTGAAAAATATCGAAAAATCTTAATTTAAGATGCTTTTCGGACATAAGAGGACGAATTAATACCCTCAGAAATCATAGTTTTTTGGGGAAATTGTGAATGCCAAATATCGTCAACAGTTTTATGCAGATTACTCCGTTAAATTGGATCCTAATCATTAAACTTCGACCTAAATAACAATCTTTTATGGAACGGATTACTGTGACGCAACAAAGAGAGACTTTACAAAACAGAGCTTACCGCATTATAAAACAGATCAGTAGCGGTATTGCAAGCTTGGATCATTCCATCCAAATCCCGGAGCTCTAAAGCATGGAGAATGTCAAGATGACTGGCATAGGCCTGTTCATTAACTTTCTTCACAGCTTCGGCATCCAAATCTGATGCTGCAACATTCCAGAATAGACTCGTACACAAGGTGGTAACGACTTCACATATGAGAATACAAAGCTGATTATGACTTGCACGCGCCAAGGCATAGTGGAATTCAATATCTGCGGCGTGGGTTGCCTCTGAATCCAGAATGGCAATTCGATAGCGCTCCATAATCTCACGGAGTTGCACCAAGTCCTCCGCAGTACGGTATCGAAGTGCCAATTCAGCACAGTTCCGGTCGTTGAGAATACGAAAATCGGCCAATTCCTGTAAAGAAATCGTACCGGCATCAATGAGCTTGCGCAAAGGCATTTCGGCGCTTTCTAACGTAATGCCCCGAACAACGGCGCCCCCATTGGTACCTACGCTAATTCGGATGAGCCCATCCTGCTGCAGCATACGAAGCGCCTCACGAATGCTGGGGCGGCTGCGATGAAATTGCTCTGACAATTCACGCTCAGCAGGAAGGCGGTCTCCGGCTTTTAGTTCACCGGAAACGATCTTTTGATAGATCTGTTCATAAATAACTTCTGAGGCACGCTTTGTCGTGGCGGGGGAGAAAGAAACAGTATTATTATCCATTTTGTAACACTCTTTAATATATGATTTTTTATTGTATATGTACAACTGGGGGAAAAAAGGTCTTACAATTAAACCATATCATATTAAATGTGTATTGTCAAGAAAACAACAAAGCACTTATAAGAGACAACAACAAAGCACTTATAAGAGATTGTGCAATTTTACTAAAAATTCTTAAAAAAACTGTAAAATACTATGATTGACAAATCATTGCACCTAATGATATATTTTAATTATCTTAAATGGTAAAACCAATTATACAAATGGAGGCGTTTCTATGGAACTAAATGGAGTATCCTTTGTAGGAAAGACAGGTATTATTACTGGCGGTGCACAGGGTATTGGCAAGGCAATTGCTAAAGAATTTGTGGAGATGGGCGGTAAGGCAGTTATCGTGGATATCAATGCAGAAACGGCAGCGAAGACCTGCGAGGAACTGGGTAATGCGGTTTACTATACGGTGGACCTGGCTGACGGTGATGCAGTTGTCAATGTGTTTGAGAAGATTATTGCAGAGCAGAAACGCATTGATGTACTGATTAACAATGCCGGTATTGTAAACACGGATGACTTTGATAAACTGGAAAAGGCAAAATGGGATAAGGTATTGGCTGTAGATCTGACTGCTGTGTTCCTGACGTGCCAGACTGTTTTTAAGCACATGGTGGAGGCGGGAGGTGGCCGCATAGTCAATGTAGCTTCGATTGCGGGTAAGGTCGGCGGCGGCTATTTAGGTACAGCAGCTTATGCTGCGGCGAAAGCCGGTGTAATTTCTTTGACCAAGAGCGTAGCAAAAGCTGGCTCTGCTCACAATGTGTATTGCAACAGCTTGTGCCCGGCCTATACCAAGACACCATTGGTTACTATCTTGACTGGAGAGAAAGAACAGAAGGTATTGCAGGCCATGTCACTGCACCGGGCCGCAGACCCGGCTGAGGTTGCGAATGCTATCTTGTTTTTGGCTTCTGATGCTGCCAGCTTTATCCAGGGAGAAAACCTGAACTGCGATGGCGGTATGCTGATGAATGGTTGACAAATTTGTAGCGTTAAGTGAAGAAGGAGACTTCTTTTCTTAAATAGATATCCCCACCAACAATAATAGAAAAAAGGAGAAAATGACATGAAAAAGTTCTTTGCACTCTTGCTGGCGCTGGTGATGGTTCTGGCGTTGGTGGCTTGCGGAAGTGAACCCGCAACCCCTGCTGTTGACGATGATACCGGCAGCGAGGAAACCTATGTGCTGAAGATGCACATGACCTATGGACCTACTGACCCTGCTTACAAGTCTGCTGAAAAGTTTGCGGAGTTAGTAACTGAAAAAACCAATGGCAACGTAACGTTTGAACTGTATCCCAGCTCTTCCTTGGGAGTTACGCAGGACTGTCTGGAAGGATTGAGCATGCGTGCATGCGACATTGTATATGACTCTATGGCCAGTCTCTGCACTTGGACTGAAAAGGCAAATATCGAAGCATGCCCCTATATGTATTCCGGCGTTGATCACTTCCGCGCTGTTTGGGAAGGCGAAACCGGTGAAAAGATTCGCCAGGAAGTTGGTGAAGATGCGGGGCTGAAGGTTATGGGTTGCGGTCTGCAGGGCATTCGTGTCACCACATCTAATGTTCCTATTAGAAGCGTTGATGATGTTAAGGGCTTGAAAATTCGTGTCCCGACCATTGATATTTATCTGAAGACTTGGGACTGGCTGGGCGCTTCGACCACTCCGCTAGCTGGCTCTGAGATTTTCACTGCAATGCAACAGGGCACTGTTGATGCACAGGAAAACGCCTATCCCACCTGTGTGGGTCTGTCCCTGCAGGAATGCTCCAAGTATGTTACTGAGACCAATCACTGCTACTCTATGACGGTGTTCACTATGGACCAGGCATTCTTTGATTCTCTGCCGACAGCATATCAGGCTGCTCTGGAAGAGGCTGCTATTGAAGCTGGTAAGCTTTGCACTGATCTGATTGTGGCGAATGCCGAAGAGGCAAAGCAGAAATTTATTGACAATGGTTGTGAGATCATTGAAGTTGATGTCAGTGAGTGGCAGGCTGCTATGGATGGCTTCCTGGAAAAGAACTATCCTGATCTGGTTGAATACTACAATATGATTCAGGATGCGGATCCTGCAAAGTAAGTATTCAGAAACGAAAGGTATTTTTTTAATATGGCAAGGCGTTAATCGCCTTGCCATATTAAATACATTATTTAGTAAAGGAGGCTGCTTGTGAAAGTTTTAAACGTATACTCCCGTTTTTTGGATGTGTTGACAAAGATACTGCGTGTTATCTTGATTACTCTTTTGGCGGCGATGGTCGTTATTATGATTTTTCAGGTAATTATGAGGTATATATTTGCAAATGCGCAGCCGTGGTGTGAAGAACTAACAATTTACTTAAGTATGCTCAGCGTTATGTTGGCGTTGGGGATCGCAAGTCGTTCTGACAGTCATTTGCAGGTAGACTTTCTGACCCGGTTATATGGCCCCAAAATGCGTTGCTTAATGACGGCAATTTGGTCTATTGTGACCATCGTCGCTATGATTATTTTTGCAAAGTACGGCATTAGTTTGTTAAGCCATGCAAAGTCCCGGTCTATGACGATGCCGATCACGATGGGACAGGTCTATACGATTTTCCCCATTGGTGCCATATTATTGATTATTTATTCTGTTGAGATTGCAGCGCGTAATTTGATCGGCTTCTTCCACGATGGAAACTTGCCGGCATTGCCCAGTGAAAAGAAGGAGGGAAACGATAAATGAACGCAGGATTGATTGTATTTATCATGCTGGTTGTGTTGGCATTTCTCGGGCTTCCCATTTATCAGGCAATTGCTATCGGCACGATGACTGCCATGGCTTTTGCCGGTTTCCCGCTGGAAACGATGGCCCAAAAAACTTTTTTGGGCTTAAATTCTGCATCTCTGCTTTCTATTCCGTTTTTTGTTCTGGCAGGAAATATTATGGCACGGGGAATTACGCAGAAACTGATTAATGTAGCAAACTGTCTGCTGGGACGTGTGCAAGGCGCTTTGGGAGCCGTTACGGTTGTGGCATCTGCTTTGTTTGGCGCAATTTCCGGCTCAGCTGTTGCAACTGTAGCAGCAATTGGCGGTATGACGATTCCCGCCATGAAAGATGAAGGCTACGAAGCGGATTATAGTGCAGCTTTGGCATCCTGCTCCTCTCTGTTGGGACCGATGATTCCGCCGTCTATTACGCTGATCGTATATGCCGGATTGACAGATACCTCTGTGCAGAAGCTGTTTCTTGCAACGCTGACTCCTGCCATTATATGCACACTGGGATTCCTGACCTATGCGCTGATTTACGGCAAAAAGCATAATCTGCCGAAACAGCCAAAGAAGTCCGGCAAAGAAGTGGTACATATCCTTCTGGATTCTGTTTGGGCGTTGTTGATGCCGATTATCGTTTTGGGCCTGATTTTCTCTGGTGTAACAACGGTAACAGAAGCGGCAGCCGTGTCCTGTCTTTATGCGGCTATTGTTGGTTTGTTCGCTTATAAAACCATTACATGGAAGGATCTTAAGAATATTCTGTTCAGTTCCGCTATTTCTATTGCGGCAATAATGATTCTGGTCGGTATGTCAAAAGCGACTGCCTATGTGGTTATCTCCGCACAATTACCGCAGCTATTCATGAAATTTATGACATCCATCACAAGCAGCCGGTTCGTTGTCTTGCTGATCATCAATGTAATTTTCCTGATCCTTGGCTGCTTGATGGAGGGCAACTGCATTATTGTGATGATGGTACCACTGATGCTGAATCTCATCAATGCAATGCAGATCGATCTGCTGCAGTTTGGTATTTTGGCAGCAATCAATATCTATGTAGGCTGCATTACACCGCCCGTGGGTGTATCTCTGCTGCTGGGCAGCAAACTGGGACAGACGGAGATGGGCAAGACCTTCAAAGCTTGCCTGCCCTTCCTTGCAATTGCACTTGCCGTCCTGATATTGGTCACATATTGGCCAACGTTTACACTTTGGCTGCCAGCCCTTACTTAAGTACAGGCTGAAAAACTTGTGTAGTACCGTTACAACAATGATTAGTAATTCTTAATAAGTAGCATGAAAGGAGCCCATATGGCAAACGAGAAGTATACAAAAGAAATGGCGCTCAAGCTTTATGAGACGATGTGCACCATTCGTAAGTTTGAAGAAAGCGTCAAGCACGATTTTTTGGCAGGCGAAATCCCCGGCTTTACCCACTCCTATATCGGAGAGGAAGCAATTGCCACCGGTGTCTGCGCCGCGCTGCGTGATGATGACGTGATTGAATCCACCCACCGCGGCCACGGTCACTGCGTGGCAAAGGGCGCCGACATCAACCGCATGATGGCAGAGATCTTCGGCAAGGAGACCGGCCTGTGTCAGGGACGCGGCGGCTCTATGCATATTGCGGACTTTTCCATCGGTATGCTGGGCGCCAACGGCGTCGTGGGCGGCGGCTATACACTGGCCACTGGTGCTGCGCTGGCCTTTAAGAACGTCCTGAAGACCGATCAGGTGGCTGTGGTGTTCTTCGGCGATGGTGCCAGTAACCGCGGTACATTCCACGAGGCGATGAACGCCGCCTCTGCATGGAAGTTGCCCGTAATTTTCGTCAACGAGATGAACTGCTGGGCCTCTACAACTCCTTACCGAACCACCTGCAATGTGGAAAACATCTCTGACCGCGCTGCCGGTTATCATGTGCCGGGCGTGGTGGTAGATGGTCAGGATCCCTTTGCTGTCTATGAGGCGACCAAGGCTGCTGTGGAGCGTGCCCGTGCCGGTGAGGGTCCTACCATGATCGAGGCCAAAACTTACCGTATCGAAGGTCATTTTGTAGGCGATCCGGAGCTCTACCGTAAAAAGGAAGAGACCATGAAGATTTTCCACGATACGGATCCTCTGAAGAAGTTCCGTGAGAAGATGGCCAATGAGATGGACAATCTGGTAACCGCGGAAGAGTGCGACGAGATCGATAAGAAGGTGGATGCAAAGATCAAAGAGGCCAAGGAATTTGCCATGGCCAGCAAAATGCCCGATGCATCCGAATACATGAAGTATGTCTATGTGGACTAAGGAAAGGAGGAACTATCTATGCGTAAAATGACATTCGCTCAGGCCACCTTGGAGGCCATGGCCGAAGAAATGAAGAAGGATGATATGGTCTATGTCATCGGTGAAGACATTGCCCGTCAGGGTGGCGTATTTGGCCAGTTCAAGGGCTTGGGTCAGCAGTTTCCCGGCCGTGTGATTGATAGTCCCATCTCTGAGACCTTTATCATCGGTGGCGGCGTAGGTGCCGCTATGGTGGGTGCCCGTCCCGTGGTGGATATGCACTTCGCCGACTTTGTCGGTGTCTGTATGGACGAGATCCTCAACCAGATGGCAAAGGCCCGTTATATGTTTGGTGGACAGGCTAAGGTTCCTCTGACGATGCGCGCCCCCGATGGTATGACTATGGGTGGTGCTGCTCAGCATTCTCAGTCCTTAGAAGCATTTTTTATGCACATTCCCGGTGTACAGGTTGTTACGCCTTCCAATCCCTATGATGCCAAGATGGTTCTTAAGGCATCCATCGAATCCGATAACCCTGTCCTGTATTTTGAGAACAAGATCCTCTATAAGGAGAGCGGCGAGATGCCGGAGCTGGAAGACGAGGAACCCTATACCATCGGTAAGGCCAAGGTCGTTCGGGAGGGCAAGGATGTGACGATCCTGTCCTACTCCATCGGTATGAAGTCTGCCAAGGGTGCGGCAGAACTGCTGGCTAAGGAAGGAATCGAAGCCGAGGTCATCGACCTGATCACTCTGTCCCCCTGGGATCGTGAGACGGTTTTCAACTCCATTAAAAAAACCCACCGTTTGGCCATCTGTCATGAGGCGGTCAAGCAAGGCGGTGTGGGCTCCGAAATCGCCGCTGTTGTGGCGGAGGAGATGCTGGAGTATTTGGATGCGCCCATCCTGCGATTCGGCGCTCCGTTCTGCCCGATCCCCTTTGCCAAGAGCTTGGAGGATATGGTGCGTATCACTCCTGAGAAGGTAGCCGAAGGCATCAAGGGTATGTTTTGATACCTGCCGGAAGAAGGAGGATGCAATATGGCAACTGAAGTATTGATGCCGAAGCTTGGCTTGACCATGACGGAGGGCACGATTGAAGAATGGAAGTTCAAAGAGGGCGATACCGTCAAGAAAGGCGATATCCTGTTCTCTGTGGCGACGGATAAGCTGACTAACGATGTGGAATGTGATGCGGATGGCGTGCTGCTGAAGATTTTGGTTGGAGCAGGCGAAACAGCACCGTGTAAAAGCGCGATTGCCTATATCGGCGCAGCCGGGGAGAAGGTGGATGTGAATTCCGGTGCGTCTCCTGCGGCAGAGGCAGCTGCTGCGCCTGCTGTGGTTCCGACCCAGAAAGCAGAAGCAGCCGCACAGCGTCAGGCGGGAGACTATGTTCTGGCGATGCCTCTTGCCAGAAAGCTGGCAAAGGAAAAGGGATATGACCTGTCTCAAATTACCGGAACAGGAAAGAACGGCGTGATTCTGGCCCGGGATGTGGAGAACTTTGTATCCGGCCCCAAGACCAGCCCCATGGCCGCCAAACTGGCTGCCGAATACGGTGTGGATGTCAGCAAACTGGACGTGACCGGACGGGTGATGAAAGCTGACGTGCTCCGTGCCGCCGGTGTCGGCGCCAAGGCAGAGCAGCCCTGTGCTTGCGAGGAGAGCAATGATCTGCCTCCTGTCAAAGTAGCGCCCTTGCGCCGCAGCATTGCCGCCAATATGTCTGCCTCGTGGAGTACCTCTCCCCGGGTCACCTATACCCGTCCTGTGGACGCAAGCGGCATGAAGGAGCTTCGCAGCAAACTGAAAGACAGTTTGCAGAAGCAGGGAATCAAACTGACCTTCAACCATATTCTTATCAAGGTGGTAGCCAAGGCTCTGATGGAGTTCCCGGATGTGAACGCCAGCTTTGCGGATAATATGCTCACACGCCACAAACACGCCAATGTGGGACTGGCTGTGGCAAAGGGCGATGGCTTAATCGTACCGAACGTCAAGTGCGCTGATAGCAAGACCCTTGCTGAGATCGCACAGCAGACAGAGGAACTGATCGAGGCGACCCGCAGCGGCAAGCTGGCCATGGAGGATATGACTGGCGGTACCTTCACCATCTCCTCTCTGGGACCCTATGGGATCACCAGTTTTAGCCCGATTATCAACCAGCCGGAGCTGGCGATTTTGGGTGTGTGTGATATTGTGGACACTCCCGTGGTACGCAATGGGGAAGTAGTCGTTCGTCCGATGATGAATTTGAGCCTGACAGCAGACCATCGTGTTATTGACGGCGTGATGGCATCGAAGTTCTTGCAGCGAGTGGCAGAGTTGCTGGAGAATCCCTATCTCCTGCTGGCCTGATCCCAAAAGCAGTCAGAGGTGTTCGCCTCTGACTGCTTTGAGAAGCAATTTTAGAAAGGAAAAGAGCGACTATGGCAATAGAGGTATTGATGCCCAAGCTTGGCCTGACCATGACGGAGGGTACAATTGAAGAATGGAAGTTCAAAGAGGGTGATACCGTCAAGAAAGGCGATATTCTGTTCTCTGTGGCTACAGATAAATTAACCAATGATGTGGAATGTGATGCGGATGGCGTGCTGCTGAAGATTTTGGTTGGAGCAGGCGAAACGGCACCATGTAAAAGCGCGATTGCCTATATCGGCCAGAGCGGGGAGCAGATACCGGATGCTGCCGGAGCTGCAGCGCCTGCCGTTCCCTTTGCACCGACGCCTGCGGCAGCTCCTGCGGCAGATGCGGGTCAGAAGTCTGTCATTGTCATCGGCGGCGGTCCGGGTGGTTATGTAGCTGCCATCCGTGCGGCACAGTTGGGTGCAAAAGTCACTGTTATCGAAAAAGAACACTTAGGCGGTACCTGTCTGAATATCGGCTGCATTCCCACCAAGTGCCTGCTGCACAGCGCGGAACTGGTGGAGGATATTAAAAATCAGGGCAAGGAGATCGGCGTGGAGGTGGGAAGCGTAAAGGTCAACTTCCCCCAAGTCATTGCACATAAAAATGCCGTTTCCAAGCAGCTGACCAGCGGTGTGGCGGGTCTGCTGAAGCTGAATAAGGTGACGAAGATCGACGGTACGGCGGCTTTTACCGCGCCGAAGATGTTGGAGGTTACCAAAGCTGACGGAAGTAAAGAAGCAATGCCTGCCGATGCGATCATTGTGGCTACTGGCTCTGTGAATGCGGTACCGCCTATTCCCGGTCTGAAAGAGAATCCCAACTGCATTGATTCCACCGGTGCTTTGTCGCTGGAGAAACTGCCGGAGAGTATGGTGGTGATCGGCGGCGGTGTGATCGGTCTGGAGCTGGCCTGTGCCTATGCGGCATTCGGCACCAAAATCACCGTGGTGGAAGCAATGGATCATATGCTGCCCATGCTGGATAGCGATCTGACACAGGTCGGCGTAGCACACATGAAAAAGATGGGTATCTCCTTTGCCTTGGAGTGCCCTGTCCAGTCGGTGGAGGAAAGCCCGGTGGGTGCAAAGGTGGTCTGCACCACCAAAGCCTGCGATACGGTCACTTTCGAGGCAGAGAAGGTTCTCGTTGCTATTGGACGTAAGGCAAATACTGCGATGCTGGATCTGGAAGCCGGCGGTCTGAAAAACGATCGGGGCCGCATTATCGTCAACGACAGGATGGAGACCAATGTGCCCGGCGTATATGCCATCGGTGACTGCGTGTTTGGTCATGCGCAGCTTGCCCATACGGCGTCGGCCATGGGTGAGGTAGCAGCCGAGAATATCATGGGCCTTTCAGCAAAATATGACGAGACGACCAATCCTACCTGCGTCTATATGGAGCCGGAGGCGGCATCTGTGGGCCTGACCGAGGAACAGTGCAAGGCAAAGGGCATTGACTACAAGGTAGGCAAATTCCCTATGAGTGCCAACGGAAAAGCCCTGATTCTTAACGGCGGTGAGGGCCTGGTGAAGATCATTGCCGATGCCAAATACGGCGAGGTGCTTGGTATGCACATCATTGGGCCCCGTGCTACCGATCTGATCGCGGAGGGCGCGTTGGCCATCCGGCTGGAAGCAACAGTGGATGAGCTGATTTCTACCATCCACTCCCATCCCACGGTCACCGAGACCATGCGGGAAGCAGCTCTGCATTTACAAGGACGTGCAATTCATACCAAGAATTAGAAAGATAAATAAATGGTAGTCATCTGGTTGGCGGCAATACGATATTGTCAAAGGTCTACTTAATATTTTTTCTCCCATTGTCTCCTCAAAAGTCAGAAAGCATCGGTGAGCCAACCACCGATGCTTTCTTTGTAAACTTCCAGATAGGAGGCCACTTCAATGAAGCAACAGACTTATTACATGGAAACGGGCTCCACAAACCCGTATTACAATCTGGCGTTTGAAGAATACGTGCTGACACATCGCACAGAAGGGGACTATCTTCTCCTGTGGCAAAATGACAACACAGTGGTCATCGGACTGAATCAGAATACGGTGGAAGAAATTGACCCCGCTTTCGTGGAACAGCACCACATTCGCGTAGTGCGCCGCACCACCGGCGGCGGAGCGGTGTATCACGATCTGGGGAATCTGAACTATTCGTTTATTACCGATGTGGGGGATGCAGAACAGCTGACTATGGAAAGGTTTACAAAACCTATCGTGGAAGCATTGCGCAGTTTGGACCTCCACGCGGAGGCCAGCGGACGCAACGATATTCTGGTGGAAGGCTGTAAAGTTTCCGGTACCGCTCAACGCCTGGTGGGAAAACGAATCCTGCACCACGGCACCCTGCTGTTCGACAGCAATCCAGATATGGTAGCGGGCGCTTTGCGGGCAGACCCGGAAAAGTTCCGTTCCAAGAGTGCCAAGTCTGTCCGCAGCCGGATCGGCAATATCCGCAGCTTTTTGCCGAAGGACATGGACCTGCCGTCATTTTGGGCGTATTTGAAAACCGCATTGCTTGACAACGGGTATCAAAAAAATAGCTTGTCAATCCAAGAATTGGATTTCATAGAAAAACTGAAATGTAGCAAATACGACACTTGGAACTGGAACTATGGTCGTTCTCCCGCCTATACCATGGCCAATAAGCAGCATTTTAACGGCGGTACACTGGAGGTGCGGCTCTGTGTGAAAGATGGATTGATAAGTAATATATGCTTCTATGGGGATTTTCTGAGTCTCTGCGAACCGCGACCTCTGTGTGAAACGCTCTGCGGCTGCCGCTATCGAAGAGAGGATGTATCGGAGATCCTTCACGTAGCGCCGATCCGTACATATTTCGGTACAATCACCGAAGAAGAGATACTGCAAACCATATTCCATGAATAATAGGAGGGATTGTCGTGAATTTGCAGGTAACTTTCAGCGCAAATGCAGGGGTCAGCCTGCAATTCAGAAGTGCAAAAATCTGGGTGGATGCTCTGCACAATACCTCTGTGGCGGGATTCTCCACGCTGGACGCCGACAAGCTGGAACAGATGAAGCAACAGAATGCATTTCAGTCTCCGGATGCGATCATCTATACCCATTGCCATCCAGATCACTATTCCCGCATTTTGACGGAGGAGACATTGCTCCGCTGGCCCCAGACCCGTCTAATTCTGCCAGAGCCGGAATTTCCACAGGCAGAGGTGCTATACGGAGAACTGGTTGAGAAGTGGGTGGGAAATGTGAAGCTGCGCTTGATGCGGCTGCCCCATGAAAAGGAATGCTATTCCACCGTACCGCACTACGGGCTTCTGTTGCAGGAGGATGACTTTACCGTTTTGATTCCGGGCGATTGTGCGTTAGAAAGCTCTGCCCTGCAGACATTGGTGGGCAATTGCCATATAGATGTGGCATGGTTGAATTTCCCGTGGATCACGCTACGCCACGGACGTGAGTTTCTGCTGAACGAGATTCGCCCGGAGCATCTGCTGGTATGCCATCTACCGTTTGAGGAAGATGATATGGGTGGTTACCGGGCGGCGGCAAAGACTTGCGGTCATTATTTGTGGGACACAGATATCCGATATATGGAGAAATTTTTACAGCAGGAACAGATATAGATGAAAATATTGCTGTTCTGCATTTGAAATGTTGGCAGAAATTACAAGCGTTTGTTAGGAGAAATAAGAAAAAGTAAAAAAGATAAAACACAGTAATCCTGATAGAAAATACGCCAAAAGTTTTCCCTTAAGTTTTCCCTTTAGAGCAAAAAATGATGGGGAATGAAACGGACTAATATGGGGTGAAAAGTTGCAAATATATAGAGAAACAGATACAATTTGCAACAAAACATACCAAATAAAATGTGGCTCGAACAATTCAAATCCGGGTGTCACCTCCAAAGAAGAAAACCACCCGTTTGGGTGGCTTTCTTTTTCTTATCTGCGTTGGAAAAGAGACTATAGGATGCCGGTGAGAAAAATTTCCAGACCGATGACGATCAGAATGATGCCGCCCAAAACAGAGGCCTTACCGGCAAGCCTGGTGCCGAATTTCTTGCCGATAAAAACGCCGGCAAAACAGATGCCGAAGGTAACGATGCCGATGATCAGCGACTCTGCCAGGGCGGCAGGGAAGGCGTAGTCCGCGATGGTGAATCCCACGGATAGGGCATCGATGGAGGTGGCAATTCCCTGTACGATGAGCGCCCAAAAGCCGATGGCGGGAGCTTCTGCAGTATCGGTCTGACCGCGCAGACCTTCCAGCAGCATCTTACCGCCGATCCAGAGCAGAAGCAGCAGGGCGATCCAGGGGATGAACTGCTGAAACCCGGCAAACGCCGTGGATATGGTACGGATACAGAGCCAGCCTATCAGAGGCATGACGGTTTGGAACAGGGCGAAGGTGCCGGCGACAGCACCCATGCGCTTTCGCGGCATTTGCGGCTCGTTGAGCCCGTTTGCCATGGAGACGGAAAAAGCGTCCATAGCAAGACCGATGCCGAACAGGATACTATTGGCAAAAAACAGGAACGTCCATTGCATGGGAGAGACCTCCGACGGTGTGAATGGATGCAGTATAGCACAGGATCCGGGCAGTTGCAAGGGAAAGCTCTCGCCTGCCTGTTTCCTGTATTGTACTCATACACATAATAAAAAGGCTGGCCTCCCATTCTGATAATTTTGTTCAGAATGGGAGACCAGGATAATTTGGTGGAGCGAATGCAACAGCAGTCGAACCCCACGGGTTCGACTGCGTTGCGTGTGGTGGAGGTGAGGGGAGTCGAACCCCTGTCCGAAAGTATTTCCGCGAGACTTTCTCCGAGCGCAGTTAAGTTTCAATCATTCCCTCTCCATGCAGGCACTTAACAGACTGCATGGTTCAGTAGAGTCATAATGCGTGGGCGGGGCAACTCTTACCCGCCGCACGGACGCCGCGTCAACGACGCCTTCCCCGGCCCGCGGCCTCTCCGGTTCAGACGGTCACTGCAACTTAGGCAGCGACAGCAACAGTATTAGTGTTGTTCTTTAATTTATAAGTTGCCCGTTTTATGGTGGCCAGGCGCCACCGCCCGCTTATCCGGCCT
>JAZUEB010000090.1:0-11437 GCA_045639965.1 Vescimonas sp.
GGTCTAAAATCCGTTTCAGATATTGTCCCGTGTAGGACGCCGCCACCTGCGCCACCTGTTCCGGCGTACCGGCAGCCACTACCGTGCCGCCGCCTACGCCGCCCTCGGGGCCCAGATCAATGAGGTAGTCCGCAGATTTTACCACGTCCAGATTGTGCTCGATGTCCAGCACCGTATTGCCCGCATCCGTCAGGCGCTGCAGTACCTCCAGCAGTTTCTTCACGTCGTCGGCGTGGAGGCCGGTGGTGGGCTCGTCCAGAATATAGATGGTGCGGCCGGTGGAGCGCTTAGAGAGCTCCGTCGCCAGCTTCACCCGCTGGGCTTCGCCGCCGGAGAGGGTGGTGCTGGACTGACCCAGCTTCACGTAGCCCAACCCTACCTCGCACAGCGTCCGCAGACGCTCGGCGATCTTGGGGATGGGGGCAAACAGCTCCAGCGCGTCCTCCACCGTCATGTCCAGCACGTCCGAGATGGACTTGCCCCGATATTTGACCTCCAGCGTCTCACGGTTATAGCGTTTGCCCCGGCAGACCTCGCAGGGGACGTACACGTCCGCGAGGAAGTGCATCTCGATCTTCAAAAGGCCGTCGCCGGCGCAGGCCTCGCAGCGGCCGCCCCGGGTGTTGAAGCTGAGGCGTCCCGGGCCGTAGCCCCGGGCCTTTGCCTCGGGCAGAGACGCGAACAGGTCACGGATATCGTTGAACAGATTGGTATAGGTGGCAGGGTTGGAGCGTGGCGTTCTGCCGATGGGACTCTGGTCGATGCAGATGACCTTGTCCAGATGCTCCATGCCCTCGATGAAATCGAACTTGCCGGGGTGGGCCTTCATGCGGTTGAGTTCCACACCAAGTTTCTTATACAAAATCTCGTTGACCAGACTGGACTTGCCGCTGCCGGATACGCCCGTGACGCAGGTAAATGTGCCGAGGGGGACGGAGACGTCGATGTTTTTCAGGTTGTTCTCTCTGGCACCGCGGACGGTGAGCCATTTGCCGTTACCCGGGCGACGGGTCTTGGGGACTTCGATGCGCTTCTTGCCGGAGAGGTACTGACCCGTCAGGCTGTTTTCGTTCGCCATGACCTCCGCCGGTGTGCCGCACGCCACCACCCGGCCGCCGTGGCTGCCCGCGCCGGGTCCGATGTCGATGAGGTAATCCGCAGCGCGCATGGTATCCTCGTCGTGCTCCACCACGATGAGGGTGTTGCCGAGGTCGCGAAGCTGTTTCAAGGTGGCCAGCAGTTTGTCGTTGTCCCGCTGGTGCAGGCCGATGGACGGCTCGTCCAGAATGTAGAGGACGCCCATCAGGCTGGAGCCGATCTGGGTCGCCAGACGGATCCGCTGGCTCTCGCCGCCGCTGAGCGTGCCGCTGGAACGGCTGAGGGTCAGGTAGGAAAGTCCCACGCTCTGCAAAAAGTGCAGACGGGACTTGATCTCTTTTAAGATCTGAGCGGCGATGATCTTCTGATTGCCCTGCAGGTCGAGGGTGTCAAAAAAAGTGATCTCATCGTCTACGGGCAGTTCGGTGACGGCGTGGAGATTTTTGCCGCCCACTGTTACCGCCAATGCCTCCGGGCGCAGGCGCTTGCCTCTGCAATCGGGACAGGGACATTCTGAGAGGACTTCTTCAATTTCTTTTTTGCTGGCGTCGGACTGGGTCTCCCGATAGCGGCGCTCCAGATTGTGGCACACGCCCTCGAACGCCTGGGTCAAAATGCCCTTGCCGCGGGGCTGGTCATACTCGAGGGTCAGCTTTTCGCCGCGGGTGCCGTACAGGATCACATCCTGTACATCGGCGCTGAGGTCGTCCCACGCATCCCGCAGGGAGAAGCGGTAGCGCTTGGCGAGGGCGTCGAAATACATCCGGCTGACACCGTCGGAGCGGATGGACTGCCAACCGCTGGCGCTGATGGCACCGTCCAGAATGGACTTGCTGCCGTCGGGAACGATCAGAACGGGGTCAGCCTTGAGCTGGACGCCCAGACCCATACAGGTGGGGCAGGCGCCGAAGGGACTATTGAACGAGAACAGGCGGGGCGTCAGCTCCTCGATGGAGACGCCGCAGTCCTCGCAGGCGTAGTTCTGGGAAAAGGTGATGTCCCGTTCCTCCTGCAGCAAATTCACCGTCACAATGCCGCCGGTAAGACGGGAGGCGGTCTCCACGCTGTCCGTCAGACGCTGGCGGATATCGGCGCGGACGATGAGGCGGTCCACCACGATATCAATGTGGTGCTTGAGGTTTTTTTCGAGTTTGATGTCCTCGCTGAGGTCGTACAGATTGCCGTCCACACGGACACGGACGTAGCCGGAGCGGCGGGCGTTTTCAAATTCCTTGCCGTATTCTCCCTTGCGTCCCCGCACGATGGGGGCAAGGATCTGAATGCGCGTTCCCTCGGGCAGGGCTAAGATCTGGTCGATGATCTGGTCAATGGTCTGCTGCCGGATTTCCTTGCCGCACTTGGGACAATGGGGAACGCCAACTCTCGCCCATAAAAGACGGAGGTAGTCGTAGATCTCCGTCACCGTACCCACCGTAGAGCGGGGATTCTTACTGGTGGTCTTCTGGTCGATGGAGATGGCGGGGGAAAGTCCCTCGATATAATCCACGTCGGGCTTGTCCATCTGGCCCAGGAACATACGGGCATAGCTCGAAAGGCTCTCCACGTAGCGGCGCTGCCCCTCGGCGTAGATGGTATCGAACGCCAGGGAGGATTTGCCGGAGCCGGAGAGACCGGTCATCACCACCAGCTTGTCCCGGGGAATGGATACGTCGATATTTTTCAGGTTGTTCTCCCGGGCACCCTTGATGAAAATTTCACTTTGCATGGTTCTTACTCCGTTACAATATCCGCAGTTTCTGCGCCGATATAGGAAAGAAGTGGGTTGGGGTCACACTCCACCTGATAGCCGATCTTGCCGGCGCTGACACAGACCGTGTCGTATAGGATCACCGTTTCGTGGAACACGGTGGGGAACGGCTTTTTCATACCCACGGGGCTGCATCCGCCGTGGACGTAACCCGTCAGCGGCAGCAGCTCCTTTTGCTGTATCATGGCGATGGACTTCTCTCCTACCGCCCTGGCAGCTTTTTTCAGGTCGAGGTTGTCCGCCACGGGCACGTCGAACACATAATACGCCCCCGATGCGCCCCGGGTCACCAGGGTCTTGAACACGGCGCCCTCGTCCTGTCCCAGAATGCGGGCGACGGACACGCCGTCGATGGGGCCGTTTGGGTCATAGGTGTGCGGGGTATAGGAGATGCCCGCCTGATCCAGAAGGCGCATCACGTTGGTTTTATCCTCTTTCTTCGCCATTGCGATCACCCCTTATCGGAGAAAACGAGCCAACAGGCTCAAAATCAGCAGGTGCGTGGGGTAAAAGGCATAGCAGGCGTATTGGATCACCTTGTTATGGGGTCCCTGCTCCCCCCGATAGAGCCAAAGAAGCGGCAGGGCAAATATGGCAAATCCCTGTACCGGTATCAGCAGTTCCCCCGTCTTCAGCAAATGGATGGCTGATGTGTTGAAATGGATAGCGCTTTGGCCGATAAACTCTCCGCTGCGCCGCCAGGACCGTTCCCGACAGAACCAGAACACCAGCACCGTCCATACGCCATATCCCTCGTAATCACTATGCAGAAGTATGCCGAGGAAAAAGCCCGCAGCCGCAATCGCAGCCGCAGCGGCAATCACGATGGCCCGTTTCTGACAAACGGACCGAATCTTCCTGATGGCGCAGATGCACACCATGGCAATCAAAAACGTCCAGAGTACGTTTTGGCTCCCCGGTCTCCACCAACTGCCGTGTGCAAAGTCAAATGGTACCTCGGACACCACGGCAAATATCGCCATGCGGCGGATGTAGCGGGGGAGATCGCGGGTCTTTTCGCAGCCCTCCGCTACAAAAAACGCGAAAATGGGGAACGCCAACCGTCCGATAATACGCAGGAACAGTACCTCCGGCAGGAGATAGGAGCCGATGTGGTCGATTAGCATCGTCGTCATGGCGATGATCTGCAGGGTCAGCTTATTCAGACCGATTTTTCGTTTCTCTTCCATTGCAATTCTCCCCCTTTGCCAGAATCACGGCGGCGATCAGCACCAGAGCGATTCCCAGCACTGTCCAGACGGTGGGTGTTTCCCGAAACACAAAGATGCCCACCAGAGCCGCCACCACCGGCTCCACGTTGGCGATAACGGAGGCGAGGCCGCTCTCCACGCCCTCCAGTCCTTTCGTATAGAAGAAGTAGGGCAGCACGGTGGCGACCACCACCAGTCCCGCAGCACCGAACACGCCTTTGGGTTGGCTGAGTACCGTGCGCAGGGACGGCACGTCCAGCCAGAAAAGGGACACAAGTCCCGCCACCACGAACGTCCAGTAGATCATGGTGTAGCTCTCATAGTGCTGCAAACCGTAGTGGGCAAAGATGGTGTAGCTGGCGTAGCACAGACCGGAGGCAATGCCGAAAAGCAGTCCGTTGACGGAAACGGTCAGGTCACCGCCCACAATACCGCTGACCAGCGCACAGCCCAATAGGGCGATGAATACGGAAAGGACGCGTCGGAACGTGAGCTTCTCTTTCCACAGCACGGCACTTGCCAGCACCACGAAGGAGGGCGCCAGATATAAAAGCACCCCCGCTACTGCCAGGGAGCAGAGCATCTGGCAGGAGAAGTAGGCCCAGCTCAGGCCCACGATGCTTAAGGCACCGCTGCCCAGAAAGATGGGCAGATGGCGGGGGGCGATGTGGAACACCTTACGGTTCACGCACAGGAACACGATCGTCATCAGCACCAGAGCGCCGGTGTTGCGGATCACCAACCGGTCACCCATGGTGGCATCTGCCGCCGCCAGCATCCGGTTGAAAAGCCCCATAAAGCCCCAACACGCCGCACCCAATATCACGTAAATGTAGGATAGATACTTTTTCATATCTCTTTACTCAGCTCGATGACCTGGTCACGGAGGATGGCGGCGTATTCGAACTCCAGCATCCCGGACGCCTGCTTCATCTCTTTTTCGAGACGGGCGATGGTCTCCTGCTTTTCGGCGTTGCTCAGCTTGCGCTTCGTAAGCTGCGACGCTTCCTCCGCTGTGTGGCTGATCTCCACCATCTCCCGCACGCTCTTGCGGATGGTCTTGGGCACGATGCCGTGGGCGGCGTTGAAGTCACTTTGCAGCCTGCGGCGGCGCTCCGTCTCGTCCATAGCGCTTTTCATGGACGGGGTGATCGTGTCGGCGTAGAGAATGACAAGACCCTCCGCGTTGCGGGCGGCACGGCCGATGGTCTGGATGAGGCTGGTCTCGGAGCGCAGAAAGCCCTCCTTATCCGCGTCCAGAATAGCTACTAAGCTGACCTCGGGCAGGTCTAAGCCCTCGCGGAGCAGGTTGATGCCCACCAGCACGTCAAACTCGCCCAGGCGCAGGTCGCGGATGATCTCCATGCGCTCGAGAGCCGCCACATCGGAGTGCATATAACGCACACGGATGCCCACGCTGCGGAAGTGGTTGGCCAGATCCTCCGCCATGCGCTTGGTGAGGGTGGTGACCAGCACCCGCTCGTTTTTGGCAGCGCGGGTGTTGATCTCTGCCGCCAAATCGTCAATTTGTCCGGTGACGGGGCGCACCTCTACCCGTGGGTCAAGGAGTCCCGTGGGGCGGATCACCTGCTCCACAATGTTGTCGGCAGTCTGCTTTTCAAACTCGCCGGGGGTAGCGGAGACGAAAATCGCTTGATACCAGCGTTCCTCAAATTCCTCGAACTTCAGGGGACGGTTGTCGAAGGCACAGGGCAGACGGAAGCCATAGTCCACCAAACTCTGCTTACGGGCGTGGTCGCCGTTATACATGGCGTGGACCTGGGGCAGGGTGACGTGGCTCTCGTCCACAAAGAGAATAAAGTCATCGGGGAAGAAATCCAGCAGGGTCATAGGTGGGGAACCCACCGGGCGCTGGGAGATGATGCGGGAATAGTTCTCGATGCCGGAGCAGTAGCCCAGCTCCGTCAGCATCTCCATATCGTACTCGGTGCGCTGACGCAGACGCTGCTCCTCCACCAGCTTGCCGGCTTGTTTGAATTCATCCAGACGCACCGCCAGCTCTTTTTTGATCTGGGCAATGGCGGCGTCCATCTTGTCCTTGGGCGTGACATAGTGGCTGGCGGGGTAGACGGCGATATGCTGCAAGGTCTTGAGGGCGGCACCGGTGACGGGGTGAAACTCGGTGATGCGCTCGATCTCATCACCGAAGAACTCCACCCGCACGGCGCGATCTTTATAGTACGCAGGGTACAGCTCCACCGTATCGCCGCGGACACGGAAGATGTTGCGCCCGAATGCCACGTCGTTGCGCTCGTAGCGATCCTCCACCAGGCGGCGCAGCAGCTCGTCCCGATCCATGGTCTGTCCTACCCGGAGGGAGATCATCATTTTGGCAAAGTCCTCCGGCTCGCCCAGGCCGTAGATACAGCTCACCGAGCTGACCACGATCACGTCCCGGCGCTCCAGGAGAGAAGCGGTAGCGCTCAGGCGCAGGCGGTCGATCTCTTCGTTGGTAGAGGCATCCTTTTCGATGTAGGTGTCGGTGTGGGGGATATACGCCTCGGGCTGATAATAGTCGTAGTAGCTGACGAAATACTCCACGGCGTTATCGGGGAAGAACTCCCGGAACTCCTCGCAGAGCTGTGCGGCAAGGGTCTTGTTGTGCGCCAGCACCAAGGTGGGACGCTGTACCTTTTCGATGACCTTTGCCATGGTGTAGGTCTTGCCGGAGCCGGTGACGCCCAACAGCACCTGGGAGCGCAGGCCATCTTCAATGCCCTGCGCCAGTTTTTCGATGGCCTGCGGCTGATCGCCGGCGGGCTCGTATTCACTTTTGACGCGAAATTCGGGCATGATGCTTCTCCTTTATCATTTGCCTCCGGCGGGTGACTTTTCCCAGTAGCTGGAAAAGTCACCAAAAGAGCCACCGGAAACCAAGGTTTCCGGACTTCCTTTCCGTCCTAACGGTAAGCGCTATAGAATCGCTCAAATTTGAATGGTTTTTCGTCTAACTCGCTGTGCGCTCCGCTCGTGCGCTTACGTGGGTGAAAATGCAAAAGCACTGCGTCTACCGCGGTAGAGCGTAACCGTCAGCAAGGCTTTGCCTCATTCAGCTTTTTGCATTACAGCAGGAAGTAGAACATCCGGCCCTGCGGCTCGACAGGAAAAGCGTCGCAGACTTAGCGCCGCGCACGGCGCAAATTATTAAAATTGTCTTCCGAGCGGCGTGTACGAGAGGAAGACACTTTGCAGACCGCAAGCGGTGAGCGCAGCGGTCTGAATCCAATCCCTGCTACTCGAAAATCCGCAGATTTTCGAGTAATTACAATAGAAAGCCGCTCTGGGCCATGGAGACATAGTCCCCGTCGGCGACGACAATGTGGTCTAAAAGTCGGATATCCAGCGTTTTGAGCGCGTCGCAGACCCGGAGCGTCACCGCTCTGTCCTCCTCGGAGGGCAGGGCGATACCGCTGGGGTGATTGTGACCCAGCACAACGGCACTGGCTCCGCAGGAGATGGCATTATTCACCACCTGTTTCACCGAGAGGGCGGCGCTGTCCATATCGCCCCGGGAGAGCTGATAGCACAGCAGCAGCTTGCCCTTGCCGTCCAGGCAGATCTGGTACAGCACCTCACGGGTCTCCCCGCCCAAAAGATGCAGGAGATACCTGCCGCACTTTTCAGGGCTGTTGAGGTTTCGCTCTTTGGGCCGGGTCTTTTTGGCACGCTCCGGAAGCGACGATATCAGGTGCAGAAAAACGGCGGCGTTCTCTCCTATGCCCTCCACCTTTTGCAGCTCCTCCACCGGGGCATTCAGGACGCCCTGCAGACTGCCGAACGTCTCCAGCAGGCGATGGGCCGATTGATTGGTATCCCGACGGGGAACGGCATAGAAAAGCGCCAGCTCCAACAGCTCATGGTCGGCAAAGCTGTCCGCTCCGTGGCGCAGAAACTGCTGCTTTTTTCTGGCCCGATGGCCGTCATGGGTCCCCACAGTAATGCCCCCTCTCCTGTATTTTCTGTAATATGACATTATATCACACATTCGTTCTATTCACAAGTCAAATTTGTGCCGGTTTTTTTCCTTTTTTCGGTTTCACGCCTTGACAATAAGGGGAATTTGTCATACACTAAACCCGTAAATTGCATAGAGTCCGGTAGGTAAGGCTACCGCAGGGATACGGACTGCTGCCGCGAAGTGGTGGAGACACCATAAGAGGGTTTGAACAGGCGATATCGAAACCAAGGTATCATCTAACGCAGTTACATCGCCCGGCGATGCTAAAGCTTGTAACGGTTGGCTTGTCACAGCTTGTGACGGCAGGAACTTTCCGCAACACCTATCGGGGGTTGTGGATTTTTATTTTGGCAGAAAGGAGGAACCGTTCATGCGCGATTACGAAGAAAAGCTGGACCTCTATCTGGAGCAAATCGAGGATCTGTTCCGAAGGAAAAAGTACGCCGCCCTGCGCGAGCTGTTCCTCCCCATGGAGCCCGCCGATATCGCTCTGATTTTAGAGGAGGTGGACCAGGAGCAGATGCCCCTTTTGTACCGCCTGCTGCCCAAAGAACTGGCGGTCGAGGTATTCGTGGAGCTGGAGTCCGACTCCCAGGAGATGCTGATCAACGGGTTTTCCAACGCCGAGCTGAAAGAGGTGCTGGACGAGCTGTATATCGACGATGCCGCCGACATCGTGGAGGAGATGCCCGCCTCTCTGGTTTGGCGCATTCTCGATAAGGCCACGCCGGAGATGCGGAAATCCATCAACGAAATTTTGAAGTATCCCGAGGACTCCGCCGGCTCTATCATGAACGTGGAGTACCTCTCCCTCAAGGCAGAGATGACCGTGGAGGATGCCTTTAAGCGTATTCGCCGCATCGGCGGCGAGCTGGAGACCATCAACACTCTGTACGTCACCGACGCCACCCGTCATCTGGTGGGCGTGCTGTCCGTGCGCGATCTGCTTTTGGCAGAGGAAGATGACCTCATCGGCGACATTATGGACGGCAACGTGGTGTGGGCCAAGACCACCGACGACAAAGAGGACGTGGCCCAGGCGCTGAGTAAATACGACTTCCTCGCCATGCCCGTGGTGGATATGGAGCAGCGCCTGGTGGGTATCGTCACCGTTGACGACGCCATGGACGTCATTGAAGAAGAGACCACGGAGGACTTTGAAAAGATGGCGGCTATGCTGCCCTCCGACAAGCCCTATCTCCGCACCGGTGTATGGGAGACCTGGAAGGCCCGCATTCCGTGGCTTCTTATTCTGATGCTGTCCGCCACCTTTACCGGCATGATTTTAAATCACTACGAAAACGCCCTGGCGGCGTGTATCGTGCTGAACGCCTACATCCCCATGCTCTCCGGTACCGGCGGCAACTCCGGCACGCAGGCCTCCGTGGCGGTGATCCGCGCTCTTTCGCTGGATGAGGTGAACTTTCCCGATATCTTCCGGGTCATCTGGAAAGAGCTGCGGGTATCCATCCTGTGCGGTATCTGCCTTGCCGCCGCCAACTTCGGCAAGATGATGCTGGTGGACCGGCTGCTTCTGGGCAACGCGGCGGTCTCCATGACCGTGTGCTTCGTGGTGTGTCTGACCATTCTGTTCGTGGTGGTCTTTGCCAAATTCGTGGGCTGCTCGCTGCCGCTTCTGGCGGAAAAGATCGGGTTGGACCCCGCCGTGATGGCGTCACCCTTTATCTCCACCATCGTGGACGCCACCTCGCTGCTCATCTACTTCACGCTGGCCTCTGCGTTCCTGAAAATTTGAATAATTCCAAAAACACGGCACAAAATAAAGTCAGGCAAAACGCCTGATTTTATTTTTTATACGGAGGGAATCCTTATGAACAGAGCTTGTACCAACGACGGTTGCGAGTGCACGCCCAACAGCTCCATCGCCTGCAGCGTCACCAGCTGCGCCCATCACTGCCAGGACGTCAACTACTGCGGTCTGAACAACATTCAGGTGGGCACGCATGAGACCAATCCTTCTCAGGATCAGTGCACCGACTGCCAGAGCTTTAAGAAGCAGTAAAGCAGCGCGGGCGACCGCAAGGGTCCTTGCCCTCGTTGCGCCAAACCGATTTTCAGTCCCCCCTCGGGGACTGAAAATCGGGGCGCCGCCTTGCGGCGGGCAAAAACGTGCCACCGGCACGTTTTTATCCCGCACGCCCCTACATACGGGAGGTGACGCAATGTCCGACAAGTGGAAATACCGCATTTCCGGCATGGCGGCAGGCGGGATCAACGGTCTGTTCGGCGGCGGGGGCGGCATGGTACTGGTACCGGCGCTGACCCGTTGGTGCGGTATGGAGGAGAAAAAAGCCTTTGCGGGCTGCGTGGCGGTCATCCTCCCCTTTTGCGTCATTTCTGCTGCGGTGTATATTTTCCGCGCGGACTTTGACTTTATGCAGGCACTGCCCTATCTGCTGGGCGGTTTGGCGGGTGGTCTGGTGGGCGGCAAGCTGTTCCCCAAGGTGAGCAATCTGTGGCTGCGCCGGATCTTTGCCGCTTTTCTACTCTACGGAGCGTGGCGATATCTATGCTGAAGGACTGGCTTTTACCCCTTGCCGTGGGATTCGGCACAGGCATTTTATCCGCCTGGGGCGTTGGCGGTGGGACGCTGCTGCTGCTTTTGATGACTCTCTTTCTCGGCGTAGATCAGGTGGCCGCCCAGGGCATCAATCTGCTCTACTTTCTCCCTACCGCCGCCGTGGGGCTGATCTTTCACGCCAAAAACGGGCTGCTGGACAAAAAGCTCCTGAAAAATGCCGCACCGCCGGGCACGCTATTTGCCGCTGCGGGAGCATGGGTATCCACCACGGTGGATGTGGCGCTGCTGCGGAAACCCTTTGGGGTGTATCTGTTGTTGGCGGCAGCGGTAACGCTGTTTGGAGCGAAAAAAGTGAAGAACGAAAAGTGAAAAGTGAAAAAATTAGGGGCGGCCGCATAGGGCCCTTGCCCTCGTTGCGCCGGTTTTCGGGCGGACAGAGTCGTCCGCCCCTACGGAGGCGGGCGGCGGTTTTGCGGGCGACCGCAAGGGTCGCCCCTACGAAAAAATCATTTTGCATTTAGCATTTTTGCATTCAGCATTATACAAAAAGAGAACCGTCCGGACAGGACGGTTCTCTTTTTATGTGAATTTTACTCGGTCATGATCTTTAAAATCACGCGGTCGGTCTCCCGCATACCCTGAGAGGCCAGCACGCCGATGTGGCGGATGGTGTCCTCCACGTCCTCGCCCACGATGCCGTGGCCGGGCTGGAAGTTATTGCCGCCCAGGTACATATTGTAGCCCAGGATGCCGCAGCCCACGCCCATGGCGATCTTGCTGGCGCAGGAGGCCTTGGCACCGTCGCAGATGCAGCCGGAGATCATGGCCACCGCGTTTTG
>JAZUEB010000091.1:0-25091 GCA_045639965.1 Vescimonas sp.
TCCTTTGAGGATTTCAAAAAGCAGCTCGCTGTCCGTGAGCGTTCCTACAACAATTTTCCCATGCGTCCCCTCAACTGGCAAAAGCCTGCTCAAGTCCTTTCCAATTTTCCTAATGTGTAACACATCATTGACAAACCTACACGATTTGCAGGAATTCCTCCCAGCTGTCCACCACGGCGGCATTAGGGTCGATCTCCAACAGTTTTTCTTTTCCCCGGAAACCCCAGCCGACTCCAATGAAGTCCATGTGGCTGTTCTGTGCGGTGGCAATATCCACCTCGCTGTCGCCCACATATACCGCATCGTCGCCGGTGACGCCCAATCTTTCCAGCATGGTATTTATCATGTCCGGTGCCGGTTTGCGGGGTACGGGCGGCACTTCACCCAATACGGGGATATCGGGAAAGAACTGTTCGCCCAGCGCCTGCACGGCGGGATCGTTTTTATTGGAGATGATGGCCACCTTGGCACCCCGGCGCTGCAATTCCCGCAGAGTCTCCACCGTGCCGGGATAGGGGACGGTCCTGAGGCAGGAGTGGGCTTCATACCACGCCCGATAATCCTTCAATATCGCATCGAAATCCGGTGTGTCAAGACCCTGCGGCAGGCTTTGCGCGATCAGATCCCGGGCCCCGTTGCCGGTGGCGTCCCGGATCTGCTGCGGTGTGCGCTCCGGGTAGCCGTGGAGCCGCAGGGTACGGTTCACCGCATCGTGCAGGTCATCCAGCGTGTTCATAGTGGTGCCGTCCATATCAAACAAGAAGGTCTGATACTTCATGGGTCGCCTCCCTTTCACAAGATGTGGCAGCAGGATACTGCCCAGAATCAGAACGATGCCCAGCAGATTAAGGGGTGTAAACATCTCATGCAGAAACACGGCACCCATCACGGTGGCCACCGTCGGGGACAACGCACAGAACAGACTGCTGCGCTCTGCAGTGGTGTGGCTCTGGGCTACCGGTTGGAGCGTATAGCCAAAACCGGTACAGACCACCGCAAGTGCCAGAATGATGCCCCACTCGGATGCGGTGTTGGGCAAACGAGGCGCTTCAAAGATGCAGGAGGCGACGAGGGCGTACAGCCCCAAAAATCCCACCTCCAGCACACCGATGGTAAAGGGGTCGCAACGATGGCTGGTGCGGTCGATAGTGATGATACCGCAGGTGTAGAGCATGGTGGCGATCAGTGCGATGCCCTCTCCCCTGCCCAGGGTAAACTGTCCGCCGTGCATAGTCAGCAGAAACACACCTAACACAGCAACACCGGCGCAGAGGATATTCATGCCCTTGGGCGCTCTGCGGTGGAGCAGAGCCTCCGCCAGGGGGACGAAGATGATGGCCAGATTTTCCAGCAGGGACACCGTACCGGCCGCCGCCGTTTGCAGGGCAAACATCTCGCAGGACATAATGGCAAAGAAGTTCAGACCTACCAGTGCGCCGAAGAGTACCGTGCGGCGATCCAGATGGGCAAGCAGGCGCTTATGGAAAATGGCAACAAGCAGTGCGAAGCCCAGCAGGAAGCGCAGCGCCAGCATATTGAACGGCGACATGGTACCCAGGCCAAGCTTATTGAAGAGAAATGACGTAGCGCGGGCGGCGATCACGATCGCCAGTAATATCTCCGCTTTGCGCCGGGTCATGGAAAACACCTCTTTTTGTGAAAATGAAATAGGGCGGACAGAGTTGTCCGCCCCTGCAAGCCAAATTACACGTTGAAGCGGAAGTAGATCATGTCGCCGTCCCTGACCACGTACTCCTTGCCCTCAGAGCGGAGCAGACCCTTCTCCTTGGCGGCGTTGACACTGCCGCACTTCATCATTTCCTCGAAATTGATGGTTTCGGCCCGGATGAAGCCCCGCTCAATGTCGCTGTGGATCTTCCCCGCCGCCTGCGGTGCCTTGGTACCCTTGCGGATGGTCCAGGCACGGCACTCGTCCTTGCCGTAGGTCAGGAAAGAGATCAGGCCCAGCAGGTCATAGGAGCATTGAATGAGTCGGTCCAGACCGGACTTCTCGATGCCGAGGTCATCAAGGAACATGGCCCGCTCCTCGGGATCGTCCAGCTCAGCAATATCCTGCTCCAGCTTGGCGCAGATGGGCAGCACCTGCGCGCCCTCCCTGGCAGCAAGGTCACGCACCAGTTTAAAATAGGTGTTGTTCTCGCAGTCGGCAAAGCCGTCCTCGTCCATGTTGGCGGCATAAATAATGGGCTTCAGACTCAGCAGGTCGGCAGTGTTCAAAAGCGCCATGTCGTCATCGCTGCATTCGAAGGTGCGGGCGGACTTGCCGCCGTCCAGATGCTCCGCCAATGCTTTGAACACCTCGGCTTCGCGGAGGAACTTCTTATCACCCTTGGCGGCCTTGGCAGCCTTCTCCACCCGGCGGTTCACCATCTCCAGATCCGCCATGATCAGCTCCAGGTCGATGGTCTCGATGTCGCCGATGGGATCCACGGGCACGTTGGTACCGGCATCGGCCACCACGTGCATGATGTTCTCGTCGTCAAAGCAGCGTACCACGTGGACAATGGCGTCCGTGCGGCGGATATTCTCCAAAAACTTGTTGCCCAGACCTGCACCCTGGGATGCACCCTTCACCAGACCGGCGATGTCCACGAACTCGATAACGGCGGGCGTTTTTTTATCCGGCTCGTACATCTCTGCCAGCTTGTCCAGGCGCTCGTCCGGCACCGCCACCACACCCACGTTGGGCTCGATGGTGCAGAACGGATAGTTGGCGCTTTCGGCGCCGGCGTTGGTGATGGCATTGAACAGGGTCGATTTGCCCACGTTGGGCAGACCCACGATACCTAATTTCATAAGGATAGCCTCCTTTATTCTCTCTGACTGAATATTGTATCATCTTTGGACGGATTGTGCAAGACTTGGCAAAAAAAGAGAGCCTTGCGGCTCTCTTTTTGCTTATTTCACCCGTTCGATTCGGCGGTTATCACGGCTTCCGCCCACCAGCAGCGGCACCTTTTCGATCACCAATGCTGAGGTATCCAGGCCGTACCACTTCTCCTTGGAGCCCGCCACCCGGCGAATGGCATACTTGATATTGAGGATGGCCTCGTCGGTAGCGGAGAGCTGGCCGGTCTTGCTGGGAACCGCTTTATGCAGCATACAGAACTTGAACGTGCCCACCGGGGACTTGCCGTAGATGGAATATTTCCGCTCCTGCTCCGGCAGTTCTCCGGATTTCAGCAGATCACCCACGATCTGCCGGAGATAGACATTCACCTTCTGATTGCTCTTAAAGCCCAGATTCAGCCGGACGCGGAAGATGTAATCGGTGCCGTAGGTCTCCACGGAGTAGTTCATGGTATCCGGCTCGTCGGTGACATGGACGCTGATGAACCAGTAGGCGGCGGCACGCTTGGGATCCTTATCCAGAATGGAATAGAGGATGTCCCGGTCGATCATCTCGGGATCGTGTGCCTTATCCAAAAAGACCAGGTTGTGGGCCAGCAGAGGAATCTCCTCATCATCGTGCAGATCGCCCAGATTCTTCACGTAGTTCCGCAGCTTCAGCTGCACAGAGTACTTGTGCTCCAGCTGGGTACCGCGATACCACACCACCATGATGGCGAACAGCAGCAGCGCCATGATGACCGCCACATAGCCGCCGACGGCGAACTTGCCCAGACTGGAGACAAAGAACACCATTTCGATAGCGCCGAACACGATCAGCACAAATGCCGCCAGCGGCGCCTTTCTCTTCACCTTCAGCAGATAGATCGACAGCAGCAGCGTGGTCATCAGCATGGTAACGGTGATGGCCAGACCATAGGCCGACTCCATACGGGCGCTGGAGCGAAAATACAGCACCACCAGCGTGCAGCCGATCCACAGCACGTTGTTCACCGCGCTGATATAGATCTGCCCCTTGGTGTCGGAGGGATATTTGACCTCCAGATGGGGCATCAGATCCAGCCGAATGGCCTCGGACACCAGGGTATAGGAGCCGGTGATCAGCGCCTGGGAGGCGATGACGGCTGCCGCCGCACCCAGCACCACCGCCACGGGGCGCAGGGGTTCGGGCAGCATCTGAAAGAAGGGGTTGAGGTCGGCAATGCCGAACAGCGACGCATTTTCCGTGTTTTGCAGGATCCATGCGCCCTGGCCCAGATAGTTGAGGATCAGGCAGATCTTCACGAAGGGCCAGCTGAAATAGATATTTTCCCGTCCCACATGACCCATATCGGAGTACAGCGCCTCGGCACCGGTGGCCGCCAGGAACACGCTGCCCAAAATCATAAAACCCACTTTATTGTAAGGGCTGAACAGCACCTTGACCGCATAGATGGGGTTGAAGGCCTTCAGCACCGCAGGCAGCGCCGTAATATTCCAAATCCCCATCGCGCCCAGGAAGGTAAACCAGATCAGCATCACAGGGCCGAAGGCCTTGCCGATCTTGCTGGTACCGGCGCGCTGTACCATGAACAGAACGAAGATGATGGTCAGTGTGATCAGAATGACCTTGGCCTGTCCACTGCCCAGGAAACGGTTCATCACGGCAATACTGCGCAGGCCTTCGATAGCAGTGGTCACGGTGACGGCAGGGGTCAAAACACCGTCCGCCAGCAATGCCGCACCGCCGATCATGGCCGGAACGATCAGCCACTTCCCACAGTTCTTCACCAGCGCATACAGGGAGAAGATACCGCCCTCGCCGTGGTTGTCCGCCTTCATGGCGATCAGGACATATTTAACGGTAGTCAGCAGGGTAATCGTCCAAATGACCAGCGACAGTGCGCCGATGATAAACTCCTCGTTCACCTGTCCGATGCCGCCGTTGCCCTCCAAAATGGACTTCATCACGTACAGCGGCGACGTTCCGATGTCACCGTACACAATGCCGATGGTGACCAGGAACATCCCAAAGCGGAAGCCCTGTTTCTTTCTCTCCATATTCCCCTCCATGGATCGTTCTCTGTCTTAACGATTTCTTAACGAGCTTATTTTTATAATCATAGCACAAATTGCAGGAAAATTCAAGCAAAGAGCCGGGATTTAACACAAACGTAAGAAAAGGCACCCCGCAGGGTGCCTTTTTATATATTTTATGCCAGAAAGCCTTTCAAAATGGTATCCTCGGCCTCTTCATGAGTCAGTCCCAGGGTTTCCAGCTTCAAAAGCTGGTCGCCGGCGATCTTGCCGATGGCGGCCTCGTGGATCAGCTCCGCCTCGGTGGAGTTGGCGGTGATAGCGGGGACGGAGGATATCTTCGCATTTCCCATGATGATACTGTCGCACTGGACGTGGCCGAAGCAGGCGGCGTTGCCCTCCACCACGGGGCGAAACTCCTGATAACTGTCATCCTGTGCCACAGAGCGGGAGATGACCCGACCCTTGGCACCGTCGCCGTTGAGCTGGATCACCATGTCGCTGATGGCCTCCTGCTTGCCGTGGGTCAGCAGACGCTCGGTGACCACCACCTCGCTGCCGGCCTCGCAGACAAACTTGGTATACCGCTTGGTGGAATCGATGCCCCGGATCTGTACCGTGTCCATCTGCATGGTGCTGTTCTCGCCGATATACACGATGGTCTGGGGGTTCATCACGTTTTTGCCGGTCTGGCCGGGATCGTTCTCGCCATAGTGCTTCTCGGCGTAGTGAACGCGGGAATTTTTGCCGATATGGAACGTGTGAACGCCGTCGTGGCGGCTCTCGTTGCAGCCGGTATTGTGGATACCGCAGCCTGCGATAATGTCCACGTCACAGTCGTCGCCGATGTAGAAGTCGTTATAGACCATCTCGGAAAGTCCGGTCTTGCTGATGATAACGGGGATATAGCACTTCTCCCCTTTTGTGCCGGACTTGATGCGGATGTCGATGCCCTCCTTGCCGTCGGTCCTGGAGGTGATCTCGATATGTTCGGTGGACTGACGGGCCTCACAGCCGCTATCCTTGCGGATATTCAGCGCGTCCACGGGTTTGCCGGTGAGGTCGGCGATCTTTTGCAGCAGCTCGCTGTCGATTTTATCGATCATTGTGTCAGCCCTCCTTTCGGTTCATCACAGGGCAGGAGCCCAGGGTGTCCGCCAGAATGAGAGGGAAGATCTCCTCGGTGGTGCCCCGATGGGCGATCTCGCCGCCTGCCACCACAGCGATCTCATCGGCCAGCTGGATAATGCGCTCCTGGTGGGAGATGATGATCATGGTGGCGCTGCCCTCTTTGTGGATCTGCTCAAAGGTCTCGGTCAGCCGGGCAAAGCTCCACAGGTCGATGCCTGCCTCCGGCTCGTCGAAGATCATCAGACCGCTGTTTCTCGCCAGAATGGTGGCGATCTCAATGCGTTTCACCTCGCCGCCGGAGAGGGACACATCCACCTCGCGGTCCAGATAGTCGTTGGCACACAGCCCGACCTTGGTCAGATAGGCGCAGCACTTATCCTTGCTGAGCTTCTCCTCCCCTGCGGCCAGCAGCAGCAGATCGTGGACGGTAATACCCTTGAACCGGGGCGGCTGCTGGAAACCGTAGCTGATGCCCTTTTTGGCACGCTCGGTAATGGGGAGCGCCGTCACGTCCTCGCCGTTCCAGAGGATCTGTCCGTTTGTAGGCTGCACCAGGCCCATGATGACCTTTGCCAGCGTGGTCTTGCCGCCGCCGTTTGGACCGGTAAAGACCACCAGCTTGTGGTCCGGAATGGTCATATTGATATCCTTCAAGATCTCCAGTTCTCCCTCCGGCGTGGAGACTCGATAGGAGATGTGTTTCAGTTCCAGCATGGCGGATTGCCTCCTTTGTGTATCGAGGATATTTTAACCACATTAGTGTAACAGGTATTCCGTAAAAATGCAACACACGGTTTTTTACTTGCATCTTGAAAAAAGCGGTGGTAAAATATCGGCAACCAATCTAAAAAAGGAGGTTTTTTCCCATGAAAAACGTGATCTCCCGTAAAGCGGCATTGGACGCATTGCAAGAATATAACAAAGAGCCGTTTCACATTCAGCACAGTCTGACGGTGGAGGGTGTCATGCGTTGGTATGCCAAGGAGCTGGGGTATGGTGAGGACGCCGACTTTTGGGCAACGGTGGGTCTCCTGCACGACATCGACTTTGAGATGTGGCCGGAGGAGCATTGCCTCAAGGCGCCGGAGCTTCTTCAGAAGGCCGGCTGTGACGCCGACCTCATTCACGCCGTCTGCTCCCATGGTTACGGCCTGTGCTGTGACGTGGAACCGATACATGAGATGGAAAAAGTCCTCTTTGCCGCCGATGAGCTGACCGGTCTCATCGGTGCCGCCGCCAAGATGCGTCCCAGCAAAAGCTGTCAGGATATGGAGCTTTCCAGCCTGAAAAAGAAATTCAAGGACAGGAAATTCGCCGCCGGCTGCAGCCGTGATGTAATCATCACCGGCGCCGAGCGTCTGGGTTGGGAGCTGGACAAGCTGCTTACCATGACCCTGGATGCCATGAAGTCCTGCGAGGATGACATCAATAAACAAATGGGATCCTGAGGAAAAGAAGCCAAAGACCACCCACTATGCGGGTGGTCTTTTCCTTTTTGCAAAAATTAACGGACATAGTTTCTCCCGTTTCGGCAAAAAGTAACCTCGTCATCGGCGACAATTCAATAAATGGGGTGATTTTTTTGTATGAAACGCGGCAAAAACGCGCCTGGCCTCGCCCCCTTGCATTTCTCTTTGCCCTGTTGCTTTGCCTCAGCCTTATCCAGCCCGCATGGGCGCAAAGCGGTGAACGCACCTTGATCCCTCTGGGCAAAGCGGTGGGCATCAAGCTCTTTGCCGATGGAGCGCTGGTGGTCTCCATTGATGACTCCCCGGCAAAAAGCAGCGGCCTCGCGGTGGGAGATCTTCTGCTGAAGATCAATGACACCAAAATCGAGTCCACCGAGCAGCTGCAGGAATTTCTGCAGCAAAACGGCTCTGCACCCGTCACCGTCACCTATCAGCGCAGCGGCAAAACCGATTGCTGTACCGTCACACCCCGGAAGGGTGACGACGGTGTCTGGCGCATGGGAGCCTGGATCCGTGACAGCATGGCAGGCATCGGCACCCTGACCTACTACGATCCCCTCACAGGCACCTATGGTGCTCTTGGCCACGGGATCACGGACGTGGACACCCGGGTGCTGATGACCCTCGACCGCGGCTCCATCATGGAAACCACAGTGAAAGCCGTGAAAAAGGGCTGCAAAGGTGACCCCGGCGAGCTGAAGGGTGATTTCAGCGTCCAGCACGATGTGGGCACCCTGACCGCCAACACCGTAGGCGGCGTTTTCGGCACGGTTTCGGACGAAACGCTGATCGGCAGCGCGGACGCCCTTCCCCTTGCAAGACCGCAGTTGGGAAAGGCCACCATCCTCGCCACCGTGGGTGGCTGCGATACCCGGAGTTATGAGGTGGAGATTCTGCGTCTGTACGACAGTCAGTCCACCCGCAATCTCCTGCTGCGCATCACCGACCCCCGTCTGCTGGAGGCCACCGGCGGCATCGTGCAGGGAATGTCGGGCAGTCCTATTTTGCAAAACGGCAACCTGGTAGGGGCTGTGACCCACGTCCTGCTCAATGATCCCACCCAGGGCTACGGAATCTTTATTGAGAATATGCTGAACATGGCCGGATGACAAAGCGGAGCGGGTTTCCCGCTCCGCTTATTTTCTTCTTCATGTGTTGTCCCGGCTGATATGCTGTCGGTGCAGAATACGCCGCAGCACTTTGGGCCGAAACGGGAACAGCGGGTAGAGATAACTTCTGCCCAGCACCGGCTTCGTCGTCGCCACCAGTGCCAGAATGCCCACCACGCCGATAGCAAAGCCCACCCAATCCCAGAGCCAGATCAAAATCAGCAGTGCCATACGACACAGCTTCATGGCGTATCCCATCTCATAGCTGTGCTGAGCGTAGTTCACCACCGCCACAAACGCCATATACACCAGCACCTCAGGTACCAGCCACCGCGCTTCCACCGCAAAGTCGCCCAAAATCAGCGCCCCCAGCATACTAAAGGAGTTGGACAGGGCGTCCGGCGTATTCAGCGAGGCCAGCTTCAGAATGTCCACGATGAACTCCACCAGCAGCAGCTGCACGATGAGAGGCACATAGTACTCCTCTTTCACCAGCAGAAATTGCAAATTCGGGCTCAGGGTATCCGGATTTTTTACCAGCAGATACCAAAGCGGCGTGATGAACAGGGTCAGCAGCAGCACCGTCAGCCGCACCGCCTGCAAATACGAGCCCACCAGCGGCGGGAAGTAGTAGTCGTTGACCTCCTCGGCAAAGCTGAATACCGTGGTGGGCAAAATCATCACGCAGGGCGTGTTGTCGATCATCAGCAGGATGTCGCCTTCCATGATGGAAGCCACCGCCACGTCGGGTCGCTCCGTATATCGTACCTTGGGAAAAGGATTCCACCACTGTCGGGGCGTAATGCACTCCGCAATGCTCTCCTGGGACAGGGAGACGGAGCGCACATCGATCTTCTCCAGCTTTTTCCGCAGCTCCCGTATCAGCTTCTCATCCGCCTCGTCCGCCATGTAGACGATAGCCATGTCGCAGTGGGAGCGCCCTCCCACTTCCATGCGTTCCAGTCGCAGTCCGGGGTCCCGTACCCGCCGCCGCAGGAGTGCGGCATTCTCCATGATATTCTCCAGAAAACCGTCGTGACTGCCCCGCAGCACCTTGCTGGTGTCCGGCTCCTCCACGCCCCGGGACGGGTACTCCTTGGCGTCGATGAGAATGGGTGCATCGTACTCCTCCACCAGCAGAAGCGTCTTCCCCGCAAATACCGCCGTTACTGCTTTTCCCCAGTCCGCCTCCACCTTGGCGTCTGCCACGGTAACGTATCGCGTCAGGAAGTCCTCTGCCGTGGGAACAGCATCCAACTCCTCCACAGCCAACCACACGGAGATCAGTCGCTCCAAAAGTGCGTCCTTGGCGTAGCCGTTCACCACCCAGATCCGTGCCTGTTTTCCGCCGATGCACAGGTCCCGGGCCACCATGTCAAAATTCTGCCCCGCTCCCAGCAGCTCGTCCAGCTTCTTCACCTGCCATGTAAAAAGTTCCATCGTCTCACCTCATTTCCCGTAGTATGGGAAACACTAGGGAAAACTATGCAAAAAGCTTTCTACCTTCTTATGCCTCCGGCGGGGTACTTTTCCCAGTAGCTGGAAAAGTACCCAAAAGAGCCATCAGAAACCGATGGTTTCTGAACTTCCTTTTGTTCTAACAAAGTGAAAAGAAATATTTCCTAAATCTGCATAGCTTTGCGTCTAACTCGCTGTGCGCTCCGCTCGTGCGCTTACGGTTCAAAAATGCAAACGCTTTACTCCTACCGCGGTAGATGCAGCCATCAGCAACGATAGACACTTAGCTGCTGCCGCGGGAGCAGCATGCGGAAAGAGGAGTAAAACGCATTCGATGACCGACGATTATCAAATCCTTTGCAGTAGAATAAAGGAAAGCCGGAAACCATCGGTTTCCGTGGATTCTTTGGCGACTTTCTCAGCTATTGGAGAAAGTCACCCTGCGGAGCATGTTCCCCATCGGATACAAAACAAGCGTAAAAAAGCGGCGGGCATCGCCCGCCGCTTCGTTTCATATCGTACTGGGATAGATGATATCCCGCGCCACCGGCGTGTAGAACAGCCGCTCCACCTCGTCAAATTTCTTCGTCCGCGCCAGGATCCACATCAGCTTGGCCACCACCGCCTCGGTGGTCATATCATAAGCCTCCAGGATGTGCAGATTTTGCTTCAATCTGCCGCCCACATGGTACACCGCGATATCGCTGCCCTCGTTTGCCACCTGGGTGCTCATGACCACGATCTTCCCCTTCTCCACCGCCTGGGACAGAATGCCGTAAAAGTCGTCGTATTCCGGCAGACCGCCCACGCCGAAGCTCTCGACGATGATGGCGTCATAATGCTCGGCCATAAACCGAAGCTGCGCCGCATCCACCCCGGGGATCAGCTTGATCAGTCCCACATGGGTGTTCATGGTGTCGTAAAAGATGGGATATGCCATCTCCTCGCACCGGATGTACTGCAAAAGCTGCTCGTCCTGAATGCGGGCCAGATAGGGGAAGTTGATGCTGGTAAAGGCCTGAAAGCTTTTAGAGCGCACCTTGCGGGAACGGGTGCCCAAAATCACGTTGCCGTTGAACACGATCTGCACTCCGCCGCAGCCCCGGCAGGCGTATAAAAAGGCATCGGTCAGATTGCGCTTGGAGTCAGTAGAATCGAACCAGATGGGTTTCTGTGCGCCGGTCAGCACAATGGGCTTGGGACTGCCCTGAATGAGATAGCTCAGCGCCGCCGCGGTATAGGACATGGTGTCCGTGCCGTGGCTGATGACAAAGCCGTCGTATTCTCCGTAGTTCTCCCGTATGGTGCGGGCAATGCCCAACCAGTTTTCCGGCCGAAGATTGGTGCTGTCCAGATTGTAGAGCTGCACCCAGCTCACGTCGCACCACTGCGCCACATTGGGTACAAAGTGCAGAAGTCCGCTGGCATCCAGCTCCGGCTTCAAGCCGTCGCCGCCCACTTCGCTGGCGATGGTGCCGCCGGTTCCGATCATCAGAATTTTCTTTTTCATCCCTGTCGTCATATCTCCCGATTGTCCATAGCAGCCAGTCCAAACCGCACCGCCTGCTCGATCCTTGCCTTTTCCTCCTCGGTCTGCGCGGCATCATATTGCTGCCTGAGTCTCTGCAAAAACAGTCCCCTCAGGGTGTCGTCGTTCTGCCTTTCCCAAATATCCTGCGCCGCACGGGTCTTGTCCCGGATCTCCAGCGCATAGAACCTCGGTGCCAGCTCCTCCTGCAAAGTTCCCACATTCACCCCTTCGCTTACCTCGCCGGTCAGCACGATGCGGTAAATGTCGCTTTCCGTCTGCAAAGGCAGCTTCCGCAAAATGGCATCCATCGGTGCGGTGTCCGTCACGTCGATCTCCAACCACTCGTAGCGCCGCCGGGCAAAGGGTACGAACCGCAGCTTCACGCTGCCCCTGTCCACCTCGCCGAAGAGGAAGCCCTTGTCCCCCAGCTCGTCAAAACCCCGTCCTTCCGGACAGCCCGGATAGGCCCACGCGGTCTTGCCCGCCGTCTGTATGCCGCTGTACTGATGCACGTGGCCCAGCGCCAGATAGTCCAGACCGCTTTTTGCAATACTCTCCACAGAGATCGGGCGATACTTGCTTTCCTTTGTCCCCACCTCGCCGTGGAGCACGCCGATGGCAATGTCGTCCCCCGTCACGGAAAAGCCCTCAAAGGCAGGGGCCTCCTCGCCGGTAAATGCCGCACCGTACACGGTACAGCCGTATTGGGGAAAGGCGATGCTCTCCTGCTCTTCCCGGGTAAAAACGTGTACGTTCTCCGGCAGGGCGATACGGGCATAGGCGCTCTTCACCTGATAGCTGTCGTGGTTCCCCGGCGCAATGACCACCTGCCCCGAAAACTGCCCCAACGCAGCACACAGCATCTCCCCGGTCTGGGAGTACACGCTGTCCCCGTCAAAAAGGTCGCCGGAGAGCAGCATCAGCTGGGCGCCGTGGTCGTTGGCGTAGTCCACCATACGCTCCACGGACTGGCGGCTTTCCTGCCGTCTTTGTCTCGCCTGCTCCTCGCTCAGCGCCACAAAGGCGCTGTCCAGATGGAAGTCGGCGGCGTGCAGGATCTTAACCATTTTCTTCCCCGTCCTGCCAGCCCTTGCACACGTCCACCCATTCCACAAAGTTGGGGCCGCAGCACTTCTCCAGCTCGTCGCAGGTCAGTTCAATGGCGCTGGCATCGCTTCCCACGGCAGGAAACACGGTGGCAAAGCGCTTCAGGCTCACGTCCAGATAGGTCTTTACGTCAGCAGGCAGGGCAAAGGGACACACACCGCCCACGGCATGACCGGTGCGCTCCACCGCCTCCTCATGGGTCAGCATCTTTGCCTTGGTGCCGAAAAAGTGCTTGTACTTGCTGTTGTCCACCTTGGCATCGCCGGCGGCCACGATCAGCAGGGGGTCCTCGCCGATCTTAAAGCTCAGGGTCTTGGCGATACGGGCGCCCTCTACACCCACGGCAACGGCGGCCAGCTCCACCGTGGCGCTGGACACCTCAAATAACTGCATCCGATCCGCCACTCCATAGGGGGTCAGATACTCTCTTACCTTTTCTACTGACATAACAGAATCTCCTTTTCTCTATTTCGTAAGGCGTGACGACCTCGGCACGCCGTTTTTTTATCGTATATCAATTCGTTCCACTTCCACACACAGCCCTGTCTCGCTGTCCAGGGTGAACAGACATCCCTGGGCCTTGCACGGCCCGTCTGCCGGCTTATACCTTCCCGGCAGACCGCCCAGAAAGCTCTCCACGGACTGTTCCGGTCGGATCCCCAGCACCGACTCCACCGCGCCTGTCATGCCCAGATCGGTGATATAGCCCGTCCCCTTGGGAAACACCCGCTCGTCGGCGGTGGGAACGTGGGTGTGGGTACCCCACAGGGCGCTGATGCGTCCGTCCAGATAGTACGCCAGTGCCAGCTTTTCACTGGTGGCCTGTGCGTGGAACTCCACCACGGTGAAGTCCGGCTTGTCCTCGGTTTTCAGAACCTTATCCGCCGTGGCAAAGGGATCTGCCGCCTTCCAGTCCAGATCGCACCGCCCGATCAGGGTCAGCACGGCGATGCGGAACCGTCCGCAGTCGTACACGCCGTACCCCCGTCCGGGACAGCGGGGGGCGAAATTGGCAGGCCGCAGAATGTAGCGGTTCTCCTCCAGATAGTCCCCGATCTGCATCTTACCCCAGGTGTGGTTGCCCAGGGTGATCACGTCCGCGCCGGCAGCAAAAATCGCCTCTGCCTGCTGCGGCGTCAGTCCCGTACCCGATACGTTTTCGCCGTTGATCACGGTGAAATCCACACTCTTGAGCTTCTTCAGCTCCCGCAGATGCTTCTGCAGATGGCGTGTCCCGTCCTCACTTGTCACGTCGCCGATTGCCAAGACCCGAAACAGCATATCCGTCCCTCCTTTCTTCCCATTATACCGTAAAAAAACACGGTACGCAATGCGTACCGTGTTTTTTTAATCATTCCAGCCGTAAATTTTCACCAGCCGCTGCCCCGTGTAGTAATAGGCACCCGCCGGGAAGTTCCGATAGTTGGTGGTATTGGAGCACAGCAGATAGTCGATGACGTTCCCCTCTCCGTCTCTCACAAAACCGCAGATGGCGGTGGTGTGGCGGGAGCTGTTCACGCCGAAGATCAGCAGATCCCCCACCTCTCCGGTATAGTATCCCGCGTCCATGTCCGCCACCAGGCCGAAGCCCTCATTGGTCCGGGCATACTCCACAAAGCTCCCCACGTTGATAAAAGGCAGATCGGTGCGGTTCACGTTCTCCCAGTACCACTTGGCGCTTCCCTCATAGTCCATGGGTATCCCGCCGGCAAGCAGGATCTGCGACCCGAAGTTCATGCAGTTGCCGCCCACGTCGTCGTAGGCATACCACGCCTCATTGCGATGGCTGCAATACTCCTGCATATAGCGAAGCGCCGCCTGCCGATCATAGGGATGGTCGCAGTTGAATGTGACCTGCGCCGTCTCTCCCCGCAAAAGCTGCCGCCGCTCTATGTTCCGCAGGAACATAGGCAAATTGGGATCGGTGTCGCACCCCTCCTGATAGGTAAAGCTGAAATAGGGATTGTCGTCCGCCTCGTGGTGGGTAATGACCCACTCATCGCCGCCCACGTTCCGCATTTTGAAGATATGGGGCAGATCGAACAGCTCGCTCTCCACGTCCAGACCCACAAACTGCATGGCGGTGTTCTCGTCCAGCTCGATCCGCACCTCGCCGTCATCGTCCCTTACCTCGGTCACCGTCAGCGTCACGGCGCATTTGCTCATACGCAGATCCTCCGGCGCAGCGCGTCGGATCGCCGCAAGTGTCCGGCAGCTTGCCGCGTGCTGCAAAGCCTCATCCTGACTGTCGGCAGAAAACAGCTCCGAAAAGTCCTTCTCCTCAAAGCTGCCGATGAAATAATACCACCGGGTCAGCAGCTCGTTGATCCGTTTCGACTGTCCACGACTCAGCAAATTCTCGCTGTCTACCACGTCAACGGAGATCTCCGTCTCCGGTATTGCCGACAGCGTCTCCGACTTCTGCACCGCCGGCAGTACACCGTCCGATGTCCCCGCAGAAATGCTGCATCCCGTCAGCAGCAGACTCAGAGCAAACAACAGGCACAAAAGTCTTTTCATCTTCGCTTCCCTCCTATAAAAAACGTGGGATACCGCAGCTGCAGTACCCCACATTGTTTCTCTCTTTACTTGGCGTACTCCACGACCTTGGTCTCCCGCAGAACATGGACCTTGATCTGACCGGGATACTCCAGTTCGTTTTCGATGCGCTTGGCAAGCTCCCGGGCAAGAATGACCATCTCGTCCTCGCTGACCTGCTCGGGCTTCACCATCACGCGGACCTCGCGGCCGGCCTGAATGGCGTAGCTCTTCTCCACGCCGGGATAGGTGCCGGTGATCTCCTCCAGCTTCTCCAGACGCTTGATGTAGTTCTCCAGGTTCTCCCGGCGTGCACCGGGACGGGCAGCGGAAATGGCATCTGCCGCCTGCACCAGGCAGTCCACCAGAGATTTGCACTCCACATCGCCGTGGTGTGCCTGAATGGCGTGGATGATGTCCTCTTTTTCCTTGTACTTACGGCAGTACTCCACGCCCAGAGAGACGTGGGTACCCTCAAATTCATGGTCCAGCGCCTTGCCGATATCGTGCAGCAGACCTGCCCGCTTGGCGGCATGGACATCAGCACCCAGCTCAGCGGCCATCAAGCCGGCAATGTGCGCCACCTCGATGGAGTGCTGCAGGACGTTCTGTCCGTAGCTGGTGCGGTAATGCAGCTTACCCAGCAGCTTCTGCAGCTCGGGGTGCAGACCGCGCACGCCGGTCTCCAGCACGGCGCGTTCGCCCTCTGCGCGGATCACGGCGTCCACCTCGCGGCGCGCCTTTTCCACCATCTCCTCGATGTGCGTGGGGTGGATACGTCCATCTGCGATCAGCTTCTCCAACGCCACACGGGCGACCTCACGGCGCACCGGTTCAAAGCAGGAAACGGTGATGGCCTCGGGGGTGTCGTCAATAATGAGATCCGCACCGGTCAATGTCTCGATGGTACGGATATTGCGGCCTTCGCGTCCGATGATGCGGCCCTTCATCTCGTCATTGGGCAGGGGTACCACGCTGACGGTAATTTCGGCGGCATGATCGGCGGCACAGCGCTGGATGGCGATTGCCACGATCTCACGGGCGTAAGCGTCCGCTTCCTCCCGGGCGCGCTGTTCGATCTCCTTGATCTTCAGCGCCGTTTCGTGGGTCACGTCGGACTCCACCTGGGCGATCAGATACTGCTTGGCTTGTTCGGCGGTAAAGCCGGAGATGCGCTCCAGCATCTCGGTCTGACTGCGCTTGATGACCTTCAGCTCCTCCTGCTCCTTTTCCAGAGCAGCGTGCTTTTGCTGCAAGGTCTCTTCTTTCTTTTCGATCAGCTCGGTCTTGTGATCGATGTTTTCCTCTTTCTGCTGCAGGCGGCGCTCCTGCTTCTGCTGTTCGCTGCGGCGCTCCTTGACTTCCTTCTCGTATTCACTTCGCTGGCGTAAGATCTCCTCTTTCGCCTCCAAAAGCATCTCCTTGGTCTTGCTTTCGGCCCGCTTATGTGCATCATTTTCGATCTGCAGCGCCTTTTCCTCGGCACCCTTGATCGTCATTTCAGCCTTTTTTTCCTTGCCCTTTTGCAAGAAAATACCGAGAAGGACGCCAACGACCAGCGCCGCCACCACAATGATGACGGTAATGATAGTAGGCATTGGGTTCCTCCTAAAGTTCAGTTTTCTGCTGCTGCGAAGGCAGCGCTTGTATAGAAACGGTGTCCAAGCCGTTTTGGTACAGACAATAATCGGTGAGTTCCCCTAAACTCCCCCGATAATAATCCTTTCTAAGTTTAATCCTATTATGGTAAACTGTCAAGGAAAAAATATATTAATAAGAAAATTCTTCCGTATCTTAAATTTGGATATACGCGGCAGAGGCATAACCGGCCAGGTTTTCGTACCATACGGTATACCAACCCTCCCGCTGGGCATAAACCATCACGGTAGCGCCCCGGGGCAAAGATCCGATCACCGTACCGTTCAGACCCGGGTACGCCCGTAAATTCAGGCTGTCATTCACCGTGGTCACCACGCCGGTGCGCGGCACGATGGGATAGAGGAACGGCACGCCGAAATATTCCGTCAGCGACTGCACCAGATTCTGCCCGATCTCCTCCACGTTGCTGTCGATCCAGGTGGCGTCTGCCACGTTGTCGTGATAGCCCAGCTCCAGCAGCACCGCCGGTGACTTTGGCTGCCGCACCTCTCCCAGGGTGGTGGTGGCACGGGTCACCACCCGTTGGGGCAGGGGATAGATCCGCCGCAGGTTTGCCGCGAAAAGCTCCGCGGCGCGTCTGCCGTTTTGGGAGGTGGGATAGTAAAACGCGATGATCCCCCGCACCCGTCCCTCCTGGGAACCATCGCCGGAGGCGTTGGAGTGCAGCGCCAGATAGAAATCATAGGTGCTCTGTGCCGCCTGTGCGATGGAGCCGGCGGCGGTCATATCCGGCGAATTCCGTGTCCAGCGGATGGCGTTGGCCCGCAGATAGGGCTCCATGGCGTCCGCGATGAGATTCATGTAGTATTCTTCGCTTCCCACACCCGTGATGTAGGGATTGTATTCCTGCGTACTGGGGGAGAGATAGATCCTCGGCATAGCAAAAAACTTCCTTTCTTTTACCTCCCTCTATCCTATGAGATTTCCCTGCAAAAAAGTCCCCCATCTATCCGAACTTCGCAGCCCGCGCACAAAGGCCCCCTTGTGTAAAGGGGGCTGTCATTTGCACCGCAAATGACTGGGGGATTGTTTTTTGAATCTTTCGCGAAATCCATTTCGCGGACACCGTAACTTTTCACTTTTCACTTTCAACTTTTTACTAAAAAAATGACACCCTCCCGGGTGTCATTTTTTCTTACAGTTTTTTCAGTGTATTCAGCAGTCCGCGCTTCAGCACCTGTGCACCCAGATTGATCATCTTCGTCTCTATCTTGGCCTTGCGCCGATCCGCCACCTTCTGCCGGGCCGCCTCCTGCTTTTCCCGCTCCTTTTCCGCCTTTTTGGCGGCAGCCTCTGCCTGCTTCTGCTTCTCCTTCTCCAGGGCGGCTTTTTCCTTTTCCAGCTGCTCCCGTTCGGCGTCCAATGCCGCCTGTGCCGCATCGATCTGGGCTTGCTTGCCCAGTACCTCATAGGCGGACTCGTTATCCACCGCGATATCGTAGCGCTCCATGCCGTCGCCGTTGATGCAGTTGCGGATCACGCTCTCCTCCGCCGGTGCCATCAGGCTCTGGGGGCAGATGATGGCGGTGTTCTGTACCATACCCGGCACGCCGTCGGCGTCCAGCACCGACACCAGCGCCTTGCCCACTCCCAACTCCATGATAAGGTCCTCCGCCTTGAACGCCGGATTGGGGCGCATGGACTGGGCCGCCGCCTTCACCGCCTTCTGCTCAGCGGGGGTATAAGCACGCAGGGCGTGCTGCACCCGGTTTGAAAGCTGTGCCAACACGCTGTCGGGAATATCGCCGGGGCTCTGCGTCACGAAATATACACCCACGCCCTTGGAGCGGATCAGCTTCACCACCTGCTCGATCTTCTGCACCAGCACCTTGGGCGCATCGGTAAACAGCAGATGCGCCTCGTCGAAGAAGAACACCAGCTTAGGCTTGTCCGGATCTCCCGCCTCGGGCAGTACCTCAAACAGTTCGGACAGCATCCACAAAAGGAAGCTGGCGTACAGCGTGGGGTTCTGGCACAGCTCTACGCAATTCAGCAGATTGATGATGCCCCGCCCATCCCGGTCACAGCGCATCCAATCCCGGATGTCCAGCGCCGGCTCCCCGAAGAACAGGTCGCCGCCCTGATTTTCCAGGGGCAGCAGCGCCCGGATGATCCCACCCAGGGTCGCCGTGGCGATGTTGCCGTATCTCATGGTGTACTCGTCCTTGTGCTCACCCACATAGTTCAGCATGGCACGCAAGTCTTTGAGGTCAATGAGCAACAGGCCTTTGTCGTCGGCGATGCGGAACACGATGTTCAGTACGCCCTCCTGCGCCGGCGTCAGCCCCAGAATACGGCTCAGAAGCTCGGGGCCCATGTCGGACACCGTGGCGCGTACCCCGTGGCCGCCCTTGCCGTACACGTCCCAGAAGCTGACGGGGTAGCTCTTGTAGGAAAAGCTGCTTCGAATGCCGAACTTGTCGATCCGCTTTTCCATGCCGTCGTTCTGCTCACCGGGCATACACAGACCAGACACGTCACCCTTGATGTCGCACAAAAACACCGGCACACCGGCATCGGAGAAGGACTCTGCCATCACCTTCATGGTGATGGTCTTGCCCGTACCGCTGGCGCCGGCAATGAGACCGTGGCGGTTGGCCATGTTGAGTGCCAGACATACCCGCTGCCCGTCCGCCAAGCCCAGATAGATGCTATTGTCAACGTACATAACCCGTACCTCCTTGCTTTCTGCCCCTATTATACAAAAAAGCGCCCTTTATTGCAACAAAAAAGTAGGGGCGACCCTTGCGGTCGCCCGCACCCCTCGTAGGGCGCGATGCCCTCATCGCGCCGCCCACCGCAAAGCAGAAAAATCCCGCAGGGGCGGTCGACTCTGTTCCGCCCGCATTTCCGTAGGGCGGGACCCATGTGTCCCGCCGCCGTAGGGGCGACCCTTGCGGTCGCCCGCACCCCTCGTAGGGTGCGATGCCCTCATCGCGCCGCATTCCAATCGTCCGCAAATTCCAATTTGCGGACATCCAACTTTTCACCAACAAAAGAACGACCCCACAGGGTCGTTCTTTTGTTCACTTTATTTCCACGCTGTAAATTGTCCGTGCGATGCCATCCGACTCCGCAACAGTCCGCAGTGTCACCTGATCACCTACGTTCAGCAGGATCAGAGTCGGCACATCGACCGCAGCCGCGCTGTACCAGCCGTCTGTTTCCTTTAGACGCAGATAGTAAACGGTATTACCGTTCAATACGGCGGAACGGATTTCCTCTACTGTACCCGTTACCGGTGCTTCAATCAGTATATCCGCGTCCGGTTCAGCAAAAATACCGTCGCCATCGTCGATGAGTCCGTTTTGTACCAGCATCTGCCGATAATTCTTCTCGCATTCTGCCACCGTAGCACCCGTCGCCACGATCTGATACTGGCTCACGTTCACCATGGCGTACATCTTCACCAGCTCTGCCGCGTCCTTCAGCGCCATGAAATAGGTGGGCTGGTCAGAGATATTCAGCAGCAGCGGGAAGGTGGCGGTATAGCGCATCTGCTGTACCTGTCCGGCAGCGCTGTCCATGGCGGAGTACTCCTCCGCGCCGGCGCAGGTATAGAACTTGGTCTCCTTGGTCCGCTGATTGCTGAGAATAAAGCCGATATTGCTCTCGTCGCTGACCACGGAGGTGATGCCGGTGTACATATATACGTCGTCCCCCAGCGCCAGATAGTTATAGCCGTCGGTGGTCACCGTCACATCCCGCTGACCGAAGATGGAGTTGAGCCAGCCGTTGATATAGGTGCCGTGGTAATCATACTGCTGGATGATCAGCTCCGCCGTGTACACGTGGTCCACCCACTCCGGCACGTCGTCCACATCGTAGTACACGCACTCACCCGTCACCGCGTTCACCAGCACCGCACCGGTGATGTCCGTTCCGCCGAAGAGGCCGATGGTCTTGGTGATCCGGGGACAGACCCAGTAGGGATCGCCGTCCTCGTCGATTTCAAAGGCGGGCGTATCAAAGATATAGGTGGGATAGCGGAAGCGCAGATAGCGGTTGAGGTTGCGGTTGAAATGCTCTGCCGTGGTGTAGCGAATTCCCTCGTCCAAACGCACCACGTCCACGCTCTGTTTGACCATGTCGATGACGAGATAGGCGGGCAGCCCCTCCCGGCGGTTATTGAGCCACTTGATCCAGTCGCCGTAGCGCAGGCCCGTCACACGGACGGGACGGCCCTGATAGTTGATCTGGGTGTAGTCCGACGCCACCTCAAACTGGGACACCATGTCCGCCAGCTCGCCCAGCTTGCGGTTGCCCAGCTTGGTGGCGCTGTTCCGGTCCAGCATGGGGATCTGGGTGTAGGAGATCTCCTCCACCTCTTGGGCAAAGTCGCCGTTTTCCACCTGCAAAAGCTCCCGATAGGCCCCTGCGCGGAACACCGTCCAGCCCAGAATACCGCCCACCAGTGCCAGCGCCAGAGCTGCCGCCGTAATGAAAAGGGGGATTTTGCACTGCTTTTTCAAAAAACTCGCATAACCCTTGACTCCCTCTCCCTGAAAGCCGGAGGTCAGTACCGCGCAGAGCGCATATACGCCGCACAGCAGCACGATAAACACGTACAGATCGCCGCTGTGGATGTTCAGCGCCGGCAGCGCCACGTAGTAGTAAATGCCCGCAAATAAAAGCGTCACCAGCAGGTTCAGCATGGTGCGTCCCAGAGGGGTACCAATGGGCTTGCGCTCCTTTTTCGGGCGGTTTTTGAACTTGTCAAAGGGATTTTGACCGGAAAAGCCCTGAAAATTCGGGTCGTTCCAATTCGTATTCATAGCACAGTCCTCTTAATTGTTGTTCTGGGGGATCCTTGCCGCGATCATCTGCACGAACTCGTTCATGCTCATGGTCTGCATGGTCACCCGACCCGGGCCGGTCACCACGGTGTGGAACACACCTTCGCCGCCGAAGAGCAGGTTCTTGGCGCCCTTCACCGTCTCGATATCGATATCGCAGGTCTCGTCGCACACCGCCAGATTACCGGTATCCACCACGATCTTCTGCCCCGGCTGCAGCTCATACTCCACCGCCGAGCCGTCGATCTCCAGAAAGGCAATGCCGTGTCCGCTGAGACGCTGCATGATAAATCCCTCGCCGCCGAAGAAACCGGCACCCAGCTTTTTCTGGAAGAAAATGCCGGTCTCCACACCGGCAGTCGCCGCCAGAAAGGCGCTCTTCTGGCACACCACGGAGTGCTCCGGCGTGATCTCCACCATGCGGATGGAACCGGGGAAGGAGCTGGCAAAGGCGACCATGCCGTTGCCGCGTGCCGTATAGATGTTGCGGAATATCTTCTCTCCGGAGAACATACGTCCCAGCGCCTTGCCCAGACTGCCGCCGCCGGAGGTGCTCATCTCCATGTTTGGGCTCATCCAAACCATGGAGCCGCCCTCCGTCACCATCTGTTCGCCGTTTTCCAGCTCACAGATCACCACGCCCATGGGCTCACCTTTGATCTCATATTTCATCTCGAGTTTCCTCCTTGTTTACATTAGTGTACTGATTTTACCATGTCTTATACAAAAATACAAGGATTTCCATGGTGTTCACAAATTGTTTACCATTTGGTCAAAGTAAGTCAAATTTTCACTCTTGACTTTTACAAAACCGGTGCTATGATATGGTCAAAGTAAGTCAAACGTCTCTGTCATTCCGTAGGGGCGACCCTTGCGGTCGCCCGCCAAGGCTGCGTTTCCCGTAGGGGCCGGCGTCCCCGACGGCCCGCGTCTCTAATCGTCTGTAAAATCTATTTTACCGACACATTCATTCAGCATTTTGCATTCTGCATTTAGCATTTTCATTCAAAGGAGGCTATCCCATGGGTATTTCCGATCTGATCGCATCCTTCATTCAGCAGGAGCTGGAGGAGGCCGACGGTGTCCTGGAGCTCCGGCGCAGCGATCTGGCGACCCGTTTCAACTGTGTTCCCAGCCAGATCAACTACGTCATGTCCACCCGCTTTTCTCCCGAACACGGCTACATCGTGGAGAGCCGCCGGGGCGAGGGCGGCTATATCCGCATCAGCCGCGTCCGGGTGGATCGCCAGACCCTTTTGATGCACGTCATCAATAGTTTAGGTGATACTCTGGACCTGCCCAGCGCCCGCGCCATCGCCCAAAATCTGGTGGACAGCGACGCCATCTCTCTCCAAGCGGGTGAGCTGCTCCTCTCTGCTGTCAGTGACCGGGCGTTACAGCGCGTCACTCCTGCCTATCGCAATGCACTGCGCTGTGATATTTTCAAAGAAATTCTCATTCATTTGGTTTAAGAGGTCAACAAGGAGGTTACGATGATGAAGTGTGAACACTGTGGCAATCGAGACGCCACCTTCTACTGCAAGAGCAACATCAACGGCGTGGTAAAGGAGGTCCACCTCTGCGAAAGCTGCGCCGCCCAGCTGGGTTATACGGAGCATCTGCGCAGCGCGTTTCGTCCCATGCGCCTATTCTCCGATCCCTTTGAGCCGCTGTTCGGTGCGCTGGGCAGCCATCTGCTGACGGAATTTCCTGCCCCCATAGAGGAAAAGGCACCCCGTCAGCCCAAGCCCCTGGTGGATGAAACCGAGCAAAACAAACTGCGGGAGCAGCGGCAGCGCAACGCTCTGCAAGCCCAGTTAAAAGCCGCCGTGGAGGCCGAGGACTACGAAACCGCCGCCCGTCTCCGCGATGAGCTGAAAAAGCTCAGCGCATAACGTTTCCTTACCGTAGGGGCGACCCTTGCGGTCGCCCGCATTCCGATTCGTCCGCGAAATCCATTTTGCGGACACTATAACAATCCACTTCCACAAAGGAGGTCATTCCTATGAATGAAAACAAATTCACCCCGCGTGCCGAGGAGGCGCTGCGTCTTTCCCAGGAGGCCGCCGGTGAACTGGGCCACGGCTATGTGGGTACCGAACACCTTCTGCTGGGCCTTCTGCGCGAGGAGGAGGGCATCGCCCACCGGGTCCTCAGCGAATACGGCATCACCGACGAGATGGTCTGCTCCATTCTGCTCAGCAGCGTGGGCAGGGGGCTCTCCGGTGCCGCACCCACCCAGGGTCTGACGCCCCGTGCCAAGTCTGTGGTGGAGCTGGCAGTCAGCGAAGCCGCCCGCTCCGGCGCCGGCTATATCGGCACCGAGCATCTGCTCATGGGCATTCTCCGCGAGGGCAGCAACATGGCGCTGCGCATTTTGCAGACCGTGGGCGCCGACCCCCGCAAGATGTACGCCACCATCACCCAGAAGCTCAGCGAAGCCTCACCCCACACCGTCACCAGCGGCGCTGCAACCGCCAACCGGGAGCCCGCAAGATCCGGCAAGACGCTGGCCGAATTTACCCGTGACCTGACCGATGCCGCCCGGGAGGGCAAGCTGGATCCCGTTATCGGACGCGAGGAGGAGATCCAGCGGGTGGTGCAGATCCTCTCCCGCCGTACCAAGAACAATCCCGTCCTCATCGGCGAACCCGGCGTCGGTAAGACCGCCATCGCCGAAGGTCTCGCCCAGCGCATCGTCACCGCCGATGTCCCCGAGGAGCTTTTGGACAAGCATATCCTCTCTCTTGACCTTAGCGGCATGGTGGCAGGCACCAAGTACCGCGGCGAGTTTGAAGAGCGCATCAAAAATACGCTTGCCGAGGTGAAAAAGGCGGGCAACGTGATTTTGTTTATCGATGAGCTGCACACCATCGTGGGTGCCGGCAGCGCCGAGGGCGCCGTGGACGCCGCCAACATCATCAAACCCGCTCTGGGACGCGGCGAAATTCGCGTCGTCGGTGCCACTACGCTGGACGAATACCGCAAGTATATCGAAAAGGACGCCGCTCTGGAGCGCCGTTTCCAGCCGGTCACCGTGGGTGAGCCCACCGTAGACGCCAGCATCGAAATTCTGATGGGGCTCAAAGACAAGTACGAGGCCCACCACAAACTGACCATCACCGATGCCGCCATCGAAGCCGCCGTCAAGCTCTCCGCCCGCTATATCAACGACCGCTTCCTGCCCGACAAGGCCATCGACCTGATGGATGGGGCGGCCAGCCGTGTCCGCATGGATGCCGAGTCCGCCAGTCCCGACCTGAAGAGTCTGGAGGAGAAGCTGGCCACTCTCCGCCGGGAAAAGGCGGAGGCCATCAACTCCCAGGACTACGAAAAGGCGGCCCAGCTCCGTGATATTGAGAAAAACTATCAGGAACAGGTGGAGATCGAACGGGACAACTGGCGC
>JAZUEB010000092.1:0-12661 GCA_045639965.1 Vescimonas sp.
TCTGACCGCGGCGGCTGTTGAGATCGCCGATAACATCGCCCATATATTCGTCGGGGACGATAGCGCACACCTTCATGATGGGCTCCAGCAGCACGGGATCCGCCTCGTTCATGGCCTCCTTGAACGCCATGGAACCGGCGATCTTGAATGCCATTTCGGAGGAGTCCACCTCGTGATAGGAACCATCATACAGGGTGACCTTGACATCCACCACGGGATAACCTGCCAGCACGCCGGAGAGCATAGCGCCCTGGATACCGGCATCGACGGCGGGGATATACTCCTTGGGGATGGAGCCGCCCACGGTGGCGTTGACGAACTCATAGCCCTTGCCGGACTCGTTGGGTTCGACGGTGATCTTGACATGACCGTACTGGCCGGAGCCGCCGGTCTGACGCTTGTACTTGGTTTCGTGGTTGACCTTCTTGCGGATGGTCTCCTTGTAGGCGACCTGGGGCTTGCCCACGTTCGCCTCCACTTTGAACTCCCGCAGCAGGCGGTCCACGATGATCTCCAGATGCAGCTCGCCCATGCCGGCGATGATGGTCTGGCCGGTCTCCTCGTCGGTGTAGGTGCGGAAGGTGGGATCCTCCTCGGCCAGCTTGGCCAAAGCGACCGTCATCTTCTCCTCACCGGCCTTGGTCTTGGGCTCGATAGCCACGCGGATCACGGGCTCGGGGAACTCCATAGACTCCAGGATAATGGGAGCCTTTTCGTCGCACAGGGTATCACCGGTGGTGGTGTTCTTCAGGCCGACCACGGCGGCGATGTCGCCGGAGTAGACAGTTTCGATATCCTCGCGGTGATTGGCGTGCATCTGCAGGATACGACCCATACGCTCACGCTTGCCCTTGGTAGCGTTCAGCACGGAGGAACCGGCTGCCAGCATACCGGAGTAAACGCGGAAGAAGCTCAGACGGCCTACGTAGGGGTCGGTCATAATTTTGAATGCCAGAGCCGCAAAGGGCTCATCGTCCGAGGAATGACGTTCCTCTTCCTTGTCGTTCTTGGGATTGACGCCCGTGATAGCGGGCACATCAGTGGGTGCGGGCATATAGTCCACGATGGCATCCAGCAGCTTCTGGACACCCTTGTTGCGGTAGGAGCTGCCGCAGACAACGGGCACCATTTCCACGGAAACGGTGGCGGCACGGATCGCCTTGCGGATCTTCTCCGCGGGGATCTCCTTGCCCTCCAGATAGAGCTCCATGATCTCCTCGTCGAACATGGTGATGGCATCCAGCAGCTTTTCGCGGTACTCGTTGGCCAGATCCGTCATATCCTCGGGGATGGGCTCCAGACGCATATCGTTGCCCAACTGATCGTAATAAACTTCGGCATTCATCTCCACCAGGTCGACGATACCCTTGAAGGTGTCCTCTTTGCCGATGGGGAGCTGAATGGGTACGGCATTGGCCTTGAGGCGATCGTGCACCATATCCAGCACGTGGAAGAAATCCGCGCCGGTGATGTCCATTTTATTGTCGTAGATCATACGGGGGACATGGTAGTGATCGCCCTGGCGCCACACAGGCTCGGACTGAGGCTCGACGCCGCCCTTGGCGCACATGACGGTCACGCTGCCGTCCAGCACGCGCAGAGAACGTTCCACCTCCACAGTAAAGTCCACGTGACCCGGGGTGTCAATGATGTTGATACGCGTCTGGGGGAACTGGTCCTTGGTGCCCTTCCAGTAGCAGGTGGTAGCGGCGGAGGTGATGGTGATACCACGCTCCTGCTCCTGCTCCATCCAGTCCATGGTGGCAGTACCCTCATGCGTCTCACCAAGCTTATAGTTGACGCCGGTGTAGTACAGAATACGCTCTGTTGTCGTGGTCTTGCCTGCATCGATGTGGGCCATGATGCCGATATTTCTGGTATTTTCGAGAGTAACTTTTCTCGGCATAACGTTCTCCTTCTTGCTTGCGAATTACCAGCGGAAGTGGGCGAATGCCTTGTTGGAATCCGCCATCTTGTGGGTATCTTCGCGTTTCTTCACGGCTGCGCCGGTGTTGTTGGCGGCATCCATGATCTCACCTGCCAGGCGCTCAGCCATGGTGCGCTCACCGCGGGCGCGGGAGTAAGCGGTCAGCCAGCGCAGACCCAGGGTCTGACGGCGGGCAGGACGAACTTCCATGGGGACCTGATAGGTTGCACCGCCGACACGGCGGGCCTTGACTTCCAGGCTGGGCATGATATTTTCCATCGCCTGATTAAAAACTTCCAGAGGCTCTTTCTCGGTCTTTTCCTTGATGATATCAAAGGCACCGTAGACGACCTTCTGTGCCACGCCCTTCTTACCGTCCAGCATGATGCTGTTGACCAGCTTGGTCACCAGGACGGAGTTATACATAGGATCGGGCAAGATCTCTCTCTTGGGAACATTACCTCTTCTGGGCACTATGCTTCCCTCCTTCATAATAATATGATTTCATAGGTACTCAGCAACTTGCGCAGGTTGCTGTACGGCCTGCCAAAGAGGATACTCTATACAAAATAGAACCTTTTCGGCAAAGCGCATTTTTAATTGCTGGGGTCTTTCGCTTACTTGTTCTTGGGACGCTTGGCACCGTACTTGGAACGGGCCTGCATACGACCCTGAACACCCTGGGTATCCAACGTACCGCGAATGATGTGGTAACGGACACCGGGCAGATCCTTGACACGGCCGCCGCGGATCATGACCACGGAGTGCTCCTGCAGGGAGTGACCCACACCGGGGATGTAAGCGGTAACCTCGTAACCGTTGGTCAAACGGACACGGGCGATCTTGCGGAGTGCGGAGTTGGGCTTCTTGGGGGTCGCAGTTCTCACGGCGGTGCAGACACCACGCTTCTGAGGGGAGCTGAGGTCAGTCTCCTTGTTCTTCAGCGTATTCAGGCCCTTCTGCATAGCGGGGGAATTGGACTTGTAAGTTGCCTGTTTCCGACCCTGCTTGACCAGCTGATTAAAAGTAGGCATGCAATAGGTTCTCCTTTCTTCCAGATTTGATGGGGTAGGAACCCCTTTATTTTCCACGGAATAAAGGAATTTTATTCCGACGTGGAACTATTTTACCAATATCGCGCAGGCGGCGGTACCCACGGCAATGCCGCAGGCCTTGCCGAGTTCGGAGAGTGTGTAGTCACTCTCCACCGCAACACCGGCAAGCCGGCACATGGTGCGAAGCGGCTCCGTCAGCTTGGGATCGGCATCCTTTGCCAGGTAGACCACAGCGGCTTTGCCCGCCGCGATCGCCTTTTTCGTCTGCTTGAGACCTACCACCTTTTCCTTTGCAGTTCCTTCAGCAGACACGGATCTTCCTCCTGCGGTCATGCACGTCCTGCGCATGACAAGTTTCGCGGAGCAATTCCCGCGCAAGTTGAAATTATAGCATAGCCGGGGGCAAGCGTCAAGGTGTTTTCCGCCAAAAATTTGTGATTTCTCCCGAAATTACCGGGGTAAATCCGGTGAAATTGCCAAAGGCACAAAAAGAACCGTCCTTGCGGGCGGTTCTTTTTTGTTTTTGCTTAGTCCATGGTGGAAGCGGCCACCTGGTTGGTATAGATGGTCTCCATGGGACGCTTGACCTCTTCCTCCTTTTCCGGCTCGGGAACAAGCTCCTCGGCCAGGTCGCGGTAGGCGGTCAGTCCTGCGCCGGCAGGGATCAGCTTGCCGATGATGACGTTCTCCTTCAGGCCCACCAGATGATCCACCTTGCCCTTGATGGCGGCCTCGGTCAGGACCTTGGTGGTCTCCTGGAAGGAGGCGGCGGACATCCAGCTGTCGGTAGCCAGGGACGCCTTGGTGATACCCATCAGGATCTGGGTATAGGTGGCCTCCTGCAAAGGCTCGCCATTCTCATTCGTCTCGCCGTTTTCGTTGCGCTGACGGATGGCGGCATTGGCATCCTCCACCTCCAGCACGTCGCACATGGCGCCGCTGAGCAGCTCGGTATCGCCGGACTCCTCCACACGGACCTTGCGCATCATCTGGCGGACGATGACCTCGATATGCTTATCGTTGATGTCAACGCCCTGCTGACGGTAGACCTTCAGGACCTCCTGAATGAGGTAGTTATGAACGGCGGAGGCGCCGCGGATCCGCAGCACATCGTGGGGGTTCAGAGCGCCATCCTGGAGCTGCCTGCCCTTTTCGATGACGTCGCCGTCGGCTACCTGCAATCCGGTATGAGGCACGGCATAAGTGCGGGTATCGCCGTCATCCGCGGTAACAATGATGTTCAGCAGGCTGCCCTTGATGGCTTCCTCAAAGCGGACCTTACCGCCGATCTCGGCGATGGTGGCCATCTTCTTGGGCTTGCGCGCCTCGAACAGCTCCCCCCCACGGGGAAGACCCTGTGTGATGTCGCCGCCGGCAACGCCGCCGGTATGGAACGTACGCATGGTCAGCTGCGTACCGGGCTCACCGATGGACTGGGCGGCGATAATGCCGACCGCCTCGCCGGGGCCGACCGGCTTGGAGGTGGCCAGGTTCATGCCGTAGCACCTGGCGCAGATACCGCTGTGCGCCCGGCAGGTCAGCACCGTGCGGATCTCCACCTCGTGGATATCGAACTTCTCCAGCAGAGCGGCATCGCTCTCCAGCATCATCCGATCCTTGGAGATCAGCACCTCGTCGGTACCGGGCTTCAGAATGTCGCGGACGGGGAAGCGACCGCGGATACGCTCGGAGAACTTTTCGATGATCTGACCGTTCTCGGCGATCTCGCCCACCAGAATGCCGTGATCCACACCGCAGTCGTCTTCGCGGATGATGACATCCTGGCAGACGTCCACCATGCGGCGGGTCAGGTAACCGGAGTCTGCGGTACGCAGAGCGGTATCCGCCAGACCCTTACGGGCACCACGGGAAGAGGTGAAGTAGTCCAGAACGGACATACCCTCACGGAAGTTGGCCTTGATGGGGATCTCGATGGTCTTACCGGCGGTGTTGGCCATCAGGCCGCGCATACCGGTCAACTGACGGATCTGCTTCATAGAGCCACGGGCGCCGGAGTCCGCCATCATGAAGATGGGGTTGTACTTGTCCAGACTCTCGGTCAGAGCGTCGGTAACATCGTTGGTGGTCTTTTCCCATTCGCGGACCACCAGCTTGTAGCGCTCTTCGTCGGTGATGAAGCCCATGTTGTACTGGTCCTCGATCTCCAGCACGCGATCTTCCGTTGCGTGGATCAGCTCGTACTTCTTGTCGGGCACGGTCATGTCCGCGATGGAGATGGTGATGGAGGCGATGGTGGAATAGTGATAGCCGGTAGCCTTGATGTCGTCCAGCACCTCGGCGGCACGGGTGAAGCCGTACTGCTTGATGGTGCGGTCCACGATCTTGCCCAGCAGCTTCTTGCCGCAGGTCTCGGTGATCTCGTAGTCGAAGAACTTGTCGGTAGGCGTACCGTCGTCATTGAAGCGCTTGACAAAGCCCAGATCCTGGGGAATGTTGCGGTTGAAGATGATGCGGCCGGCGGTAGCACGCACCACGCGGCTCACCTTCTCGCCGTTGAGTTCCTTCTCCACGCGAACCCAGACGGGCTGGTGCATACCGATAACGTGCTCGTTATGCGCCATCAGCACCTCGTCCTCGTTGCGATAGATGTTCAGGCGGTTGGCTTTCTTCTCTTCCTCGGTCAGCTCGTCATAGGTCTTGCCCACCAGAGCGAAATCGATACCGGCGGGCCAGGTCTCGTCGTGATTCATCTGGGAAACGCCGTTTTCAAAGCGCTCGAAAGTCAGGTAGTAGGAACCCAGCACCATATCCTGGGTGGGAACGGTGACGGGGCCGCCGTCCTGGGGACGCAGCAGGTTGTTGGCAGAGAGCATCAGCAGTCTGGCTTCCGCCTGTGCCTCGGCGCTCAGGGGAACGTGAATGGCCATCTGGTCGCCGTCGAAGTCGGCGTTAAACGCGGTACAGTTCAGGGGGTGCAGCTTCAGGGCACGGCCTTCCACCAGCACCGGCTCAAAGGCCTGGATGCCCAGACGGTGCAGGGTAGGCGCACGGTTGAGCATGACGGGGTGGTCCTTGATGATCTCGTCCAGCGCATCCCACACCTCAGTGCGGCCCTTATCCACCATCTTCTTGGCGGACTTGATATTGTTGGCAGAGCCATCCTCCACCAGTTTCTTCATAATGAAGGGACGGAACAGCTCCAGCGCCATCTCCTTGGGCACACCGCACTGATAGATCTTCAGCTCGGGGCCGACGCAGATCACGCTTCGGCCGGAGTAGTCCACGCGCTTGCCGAGCAGGTTCTGACGGAAACGGCCCTGCTTACCCTTGAGCATATCGCTCAGAGACTTCAGCGCACGGTTATTGGCGCCGGTGACGGGACGGCCCCGGCGGCCATTATCGATCAGGGCGTCCACGGCCTCCTGCAGCATACGCTTTTCGTTGCGCACGATGATATCGGGGGCGTTCAGCTCTATCAGTCGCTTCAGGCGGTTGTTGCGGTTGATGACACGGCGGTACAGGTCGTTCAGGTCAGAAGTGGCAAAGCGACCGCCGTCCAGCTGCACCATGGGGCGCAGCTCGGGAGGGATCACCGGGAGGATGTCAATGATCATCCACTCGGGCTTGTTGCCGCTGATGCGGAAGGCGTCCACTACCTCCAGACGCTTGACGATACGCGCCTTTTTCTGGCCGGAGGTATTGCGCAGCTCCTCGTGCAGCTGCTCGCTGAGCTGCTCCAGGTCGATCTGGGCAAGCAGCTTCTTCACCGCCTCAGCGCCCATGCCGGCGTCAAAATCGTCCTCGTACTTCTCGCGCATATCCCGGTATTCCTTCTCGTTGAGGATCTGGTTGCGCATCAGGGGCGTATCGCCGGGATCGGTGACGATATAGGCGGCGAAATACAGTACCTTTTCCAGAATACGGGGAGAGATATCCAGCAGCAGACCCATACGGGAGGGGATGCCCTTAAAATACCAGATATGGCTGACGGGGGTAGCCAGCTCGATATGACCCATGCGCTCACGGCGCACCTTGGCACGGGTGACTTCCACGCCGCAGCGGTCGCAGATCTTGCCCTTATAGCGGATCTTCTTATACTTGCCGCAATGACACTCCCAGTCCTTGGTGGGCCCGAAAATGCGCTCACAGAACAGGCCGTCCCGCTCGGGCTTCAAGGTGCGGTAGTTGATGGTCTCCGGCTTTTTGACTTCGCCGTAAGACCACTCACGGATCATTTCAGGGGAAGCAATGCCGATCTTAATGGCATCAAACTGAATGTTGTTATCCACAGTTTTCATTGTTTCACTCATCGTTTTACTCCTCCCCTTCCTTAAAATTCATCACTCAGCGGATCTTCGTCAAAGGACGCATCCACTTCTTCATCGTCCACATAGTCGAACCCGGCATCGGCCAGCTCGTCCTCATCGGCGTAGCGGCGCTGACGCTCATCCTCGGCGTCCATACGGGCCAGGTTGAACGTATCCATGGCGTCCTCGTCCTCTTTCAGCTCGATCTGGTTGCCTGCGCGGTCCAGCACCTGCACGTCCAGGCACAGGGACTGCAGCTCCTTGACCAGCACTTTGAAGCTCTCGGGAACGCCGGGAGTGGGCACATTGTGACCCTTGACAATGGACTCATAGGTACGGACACGGCCGGTCACATCGTCGGACTTGACCGTCAAAATCTCTTGCAGCGTATAGGCGGCGCCGTAAGCCTCCAGTGCCCAGACTTCCATCTCACCGAAACGCTGGCCGCCGAACTGAGCCTTGCCGCCCAGAGGCTGCTGGGTGACCAGAGAGTAGGGGCCGGTGCTGCGGGCATGGATCTTATCATCCACCAGATGGTGCAGCTTCAGGAAGTAGACATAGCCCACGGTGACCTTATTGTCAAAGCGTTCGCCGGTACGGCCGTCGTACAGCCAGCTCTTGCCCTCGGGATCCAGTCCCGCCAGCTCCAGAGCCTCGGTAATATCCTTATCGGTGGCACCGTCGAAGATAGGCGTGGCGACCTTCCAGCCCAGGGTCTTGGCGGCATAGCCCAGATGGACCTCCAGAACCTGACCGATGTTCATACGGGAGGGAACGCCCAACGGGTTCAGCACGATATCCAGCGGCGTGCCGTCGGGCAGGAAGGGCATATCCTCCTGGGGCAGCACACGGGACACAACGCCCTTGTTGCCGTGGCGGCCGGCCATCTTGTCACCGGGCTGGATCTTGCGGCGCTGGGCGATATAGACCCGCACCACCTGATTGACGCCCGGCCCCAGCTCGTCGCCGGCGTCACGGGTGAACACCTTGGTGTCGATCACGATACCGCTTTCGCCGTGGGGGACCTTCAAAGAGGTATCGCGGACTTCACGGGCCTTTTCGCCGAAGATGGCGCGCAGCAGTCGCTCCTCGGCGGTCAGGTCGGTCTCGCCCTTGGGGGTGACCTTACCGACCAGAATGTCGCCGGCGTGAACTTCCGCGCCCACGCGGACGATACCGCGCTCGTCCAGATCCTTCAGGGCTTCCTCGCCGACATTGGAGATGTCGCGGGTGATCTCCTCGGGGCCCAGCTTGGTGTCGCGGGCGTCGATCTCGTACTCTTCAATATGAATGGAGGTATAGACATCCTCCTTGACCAGGCGCTCGTTCAGCAGAACGGCATCCTCGTAATTGTAGCCTTCCCAGGTCATGAAGCCCACCAGGATGTTGCGGCCCAGGGCGATCTCGCCCTGATCGGTGGCGGGACCGTCCGCCAGAACGGTGGGATCTTCACCGCCGTGGACGCGCTCGCCCACGGAGACGATGGGTCTCTGGTTGATGCAGGTGCCATGGTTGGAGCGCAGGAACTTGATCAGCTTGTGATCCTTCAGCTCGCCGTTGTCGTACTGCACGGTCACGTTGGTGGCGCCCACCCTGGTGACAACGCCGTCACCCTCAGCCAGCACGGCGACCTCGGAGTCGATGCAGATCTTGTGCTCCATACCGGTACCGACGATGGGGGCCTCCGGCTTCAGCAGAGGCACGGCCTGACGCTGCATGTTGGCGCCCATCAGGGCACGGTTTGCATCGTCGTTGGGCAGGAAGGGGATCATGGCGGTGGCGATGGACACCATCATACGGGGAGAGACGTCCACGTAATCCACGCCGGCGGGCTCCACCTCCACGATCTCATCGCGGTGGCGGCAGGTGATGCGGCGGCCGGACAGGCAGCCGTTTTCATCCACAGGCTCAGCGGCCTGGGCGACCACATATTCGTCCTCCACATCGGCGGACATATAGGTGATCTCGTCACTGACCTTGTGGGTCACAGGATCCACGGCGCGGAACGGCGCCTCGATAAAGCCGTATTCATTGATACGGGCATAGGTAGCCAGATAGGAGATCAGGCCGATGTTGGGACCTTCGGGGGTCTCAATGGGGCACATACGGCCATAGTGGGAGTAGTGCACGTCACGGACTTCCATGTTGGCGCGCTCACGGCTCAGGCCGCCGGGGCCCAGAGCGGAAAGACGACGCTTATGGGTCAGCTCGGCCAGCGGGTTGGTCTGGTCCATGAACTGGCTCAGCGGGCTGGAGCCGAAGAACTCCTTGATGGCGGCAGTGACGGGACGGATATTGATGAGGCTCTGGGGGGTCACGATGTCCAGATCCTGAATGGTCATGCGCTCACGGATGACACGCTCCATCCGGCTGAAGCCGATGCGGAACTGGTTTTGCAGCAGCTCACCCACACAGCGCAGGCGGCGGTTGCCCAGATGGTCGATATCGTCCTTGGTCACCAGATTGTGGGCGAGGGCGTTCATATAGTTGATGGACGCAAAGATATCGTCAACGATAATGTGCTTGGGCACCAGATCGTCAGCATGGAGCTTGCACTGCTCGATCAGCTCCTCGCCGCTGTACTGACCCAGCAGCTCCTGCAGCACCTCATAGCGCACACGCTCCTTGATACCGCACATCTCGCGGGGATCGAAGTCCACGTAGCGGCGCATATCGCACATCTTGTTGGTAAAGATCTTCAGCGTGCTGCCGTCGTCCAGCGCCACGGTCACTTCGCCCACGCCGATGGCGTCCAGCTCGTTGCACTCGGCGCCGGTCAGCACATGGCCTTCCTCAAACAGGATCTCGCCGGTGGCGGGGTTCGCCACGGGCATGGCCAGCTTCTGCCCCTTGGCACGGATCCACAGGGACATCTTCTTGTTGAACTTATAGCGGCCCACCGTAGAGAGGTCATAGCGGCGGGGATCGAAGAACAGATTATTGATAAGGGTCTCGGCGCTGTCCACCGTGGGAGGCTCACCGGGGCGCAGCTTGCGATATATCTCCAGCAGGGCATCCTCATAGGTCTTGCAGGTGTCCTTCTCCATGGTGACCACGATGCGCTGATCGTCACCGAACATCTCCAGGATCTCGGCGTCGGTCTTGACGCCCAGCGCACGGATCAGGCAGGTGATGGGCAGCTTGCGGTTTTTATCGATACGCACCCAGAAGATCTCGTTGGTGTCGGTCTCGTATTCCAGCCATGCGCCGCGATAAGGGATCACGGTGTTGGTCATCAGGGGCAGGTCGGTCTTAAGATCGATGGTCTTATCATAATAGATGCCGGGAGAGCGGACGATCTGAGACACCACCACACGCTCTGCACCGTTGATGACAAAGGTGCCGCCGTGGGTCATCAGGGGGAAGTCGCCCATGAAGAGCTCCTGCTCCTTGATCTCGCCGGTCTCCTTGTTGAAAAGACGCACCCGCACCTTCATGGGGGCGGCATAGGTGGCATCCCGGGCCTTGCACTCCTCCACGCTGTACTTGGGATTTTCGTCCATGCTGTAGTCAATGAAGCTCAGCTCCAGATTGCCGGCGTAGTCGGCAATGGACGCCACATCGGCAAATACCTCACGCAATCCGGTCTCCAGGAACCACTTGTAGCTCTTTTTCTGGATCTCCAGCAGGTTGGGCATCGCCATGACTTCCTCGTGACGGGCGAAGTTCTTTCGCACCGTCTTGCCGTACAGTTTGTCCTTGGGCATTTTTACGATCACTGCCTTTCTTTTTTGGTGCGGAAAACTCCGAAAAACTTTTTCGCCGGCGTGGCACCGCTCTTCTCCGGCATACATCGCAAAAATGCTCGACCATACACAAAGTATGACCTGCGCTTTTTGCTTCCTCTTCCGAAAAACATCGGCGCCCCGCCATTCGAAACGTCTTTCTCCGTTTTCCCTGGTATATTTTTACTTACTTTTGAAAACGAAATTTTTTTCTCTCTGCCGTTATGATACACCCGGGTTTGTTGGCACTTTGCTGAAAACCCTCTTGCGTTTTCGGCAGGGGCGTGTTATACTATCCACAGTGGATGGTAAAAGGGGTCATGTGCCCACCATCCCATAATAACAATTGATTGTACCATATCGTGCAACAGTTTGTCAACAGGAAATTGTCGATCCGTCCGGTTTTTTCGGGCGGTTTTTTTGTTTTTCCCACCGCATCACGGGCGACCGCAAGGGTCGCCCCTACGAATCTTACCGGAACGTCCCATTGAATTTGTAAAAAGCGGAATAGACAAGCCCGTTCCCTACAACAAAAAAATCCGACCCGGTTGGGTCGGATTTTTTTGTACTGTTTTTCAGAAGCACTCGCGGTAGATGGCCTCTTCGCTCTCCAGATCGAAGGGATAGTAGGCGTTGGTCATCAGGCGCTGCTGGTTGGCCTCCACGCTCAGGGGGAAGGCCTTGAAGTCCGCCTCGGTGAAGCCGCAGTCACGCAGAGGACGCAGCGGCAGAATGCGCTGCAACAGATCGCACAGATACGGAATGGCATTGTCCACTTCGCAGCCGGTGATGGAAGCCACCAGTTCCTTGAACTTCATGATCTCGCCGGTGGGGTTCATCTTGTCATAGTACCGCAGGATAGCGCCGAACAGCATATAGTTGCTCTCGCCGTGAGGCACGTGATAGGTGCCGCCCAGAGGGAAGCTCATGCCGTGGACAGGGCCGCAGCCCGCCTTCAAAAAGGCGATGCCGGCGTACAGAGAAGCGGTGACGAACTCGTCCAGATACTCGAAGCGGGCATCCTGGCCCTTCTCGTCGATCAGCTTGAAGCCCTTGAGGATCATGTCCATGGCCTTCTCGGAGAACATCTCGGAGGTCAGGGTCTTACGATGGGGGCTCAGGAAGGACTCGGTGGCATGGACCAGCGCGTCGATCGCAGAGCAGGCAAAGGGCTTATAGGGCAGGGTGCGGATCAGGTCGGGGATCAGGCAGACCTTATTGGGGATGATGTCATCGGACACCAGGCCCAGCTTGGTCTCGCCGCCGGTCAGCTTACCGTCGATCTCGGTCTTGACGATGGCGACGGAGATGTTGGTGCACTCGCTACCGGTGCCGCAGGTGGTGGGAATGGCGATCACGTCCTTCTCATGCACCACGGGGAAACGCTTATAGTACAGCTCATGGACGGTGGTGGGACGCTGGCAGCCCAAGAGCTTGCACAGGTCCATGATGGCGCCGCCGCCCACGGCGATGACGCGGTCATAGCTGTCATAGGGGATAGCGTCGTACATGGTCTGGATCATGGCCTCGGAGGGCTCACCGGCGCCGAACTTCTCCTGGAACACGAAGTTGCACTTCAGACCCAGATCCTTCATAAACGGAGTGTAGATGAACTCGTTGGTCAGCACCACGTCACGCTCATTCAGCTTGAACTCCTCTGCCATAGCGGCGAAGTTCTGGAACTTA
>JAZUEB010000093.1:0-11090 GCA_045639965.1 Vescimonas sp.
TAGCTGACGTGGAGCAGCTCGTGGGCCTTTTCCGTGCCCATAGCGGCCAGCATATCGGCCACAACGGGATTGCGCTCGGCGCGCTTGAACATGGCCTGACGGTCCACGTTGTGCAGACCTTCGCCGCGCTGGATCTTGGTGGCATGGAGCGCATGGGGCTGACCGGCACCACCGACACAGCCACCCTGACAGGTCATGACCTCGACCAGATGGTAGAATTTCTTGCCCTCGTCCATATCCTTAAGGAGCTTGCGGGCATTGACCAGACCGTTGACCACGGCCAGCTTCAGCTCGGCATCTCCCACATGGACGGTGGCTTCGCGGACGGGCTCGTCACCACGGAGACCCAGGAGGCTGATCTCCCGCAGGGCGTTCTTGCTCTTGTCAGGGGTGCAGTAACGCACCACGGCTTCTGCCACACCGCCGGTGACGCCGTAGATGGCGGCAGCGCCGGAGCCAAGGCCGAAGGGCAGATCGGGGGACTCCAGTTCCAGCTTGGGCAGATCGATGCCGCTCTCACGGATCATGTCGATGAGCTCGCGGGTGGTGATGACCAGATCTATATCCCGCTTGCCGTCGTGGGTAAATTCGTCACGGGCGGCTTCCATTTTCTTTGCCGTGCAGGGCATGATAGCGACCTGGAAGGTCTCTTTGCCGTCGGCGGCGTCTTTCTCTTTGTAGTGTTCCCCCACCAGGGCACCGAACATCTCCATAGGGGACTTGCAGGTGGAGATATTCTTGAGGTACTTGGGCTCGTGATTTTCCAGATACTTGACCCAGGCAGGGCAGCAGCTGGTGAACATGGGGAAGGGACCGCCATTTTTCAGGCGCTCCAGGAACTCATTGCCCTCGGTGATGGTGGTGAAGTCAGCGGCGAAGTTGGTGTCGTACACCTCGTCCACGCCCATCAGCTTCAAGGCGGTGACCAGACGGTCCATCACGTTTTCGCCGGCGGGAATGCCGAAGGCCTCGCCTACCGCCACGCGGACGGCGGGTGCGATCTGCACCACCACGCGCTTCTTTTCGTTGTGGATGGCGCGCCACATCTTGCCGATCTCGTTGCGGACGGTGATAGCACCGGTGACGCAGACGGCGGCGCACTGGCCGCAGCTGACGCACTTGGTCTCGGCGAGCTTCCGGTCAAAGGCGGGCATGACCTGCAGCTTACTGCCGCGTCTTGCCCAGTTCAGGATACCAACGCCCTGCATCTCCTCGCAGACACGGACACAGTCGCCGCAGAGGATGCACTTGTTGGGGTCGCGGACAATGGCGTAGCCGGAGTCGTCCTTTTCGAACTTGGGGCGGGTATCATTAAAACGGATGTTCATAATATTGAACTGTTTGGCCAGCTCCTGCAGACGGCAGTTGGTCTTCATACAGGTCTTGCAGTCGCAGTTATGGGAGGCCAGAAGCAGCTCCAGGATCATCCGGCGATGCTTCAAAAGGCGGGCGGAGTTGGTCTTGATGACCATGCCGTCCTTGGGTTCCATGGAGCAGGACGTGTCGATCTTGCCCTTGTCGTCCTCCACCACGCACATACGGCAGGCACCGTATACGCTCAGATCGGAATAGTAGCAGAACGTGGGCATATCAATGCCCGCCTTGCGGATGACCGCCAGAACGTTCTTTTCGCCGTCAAACGGGACGCGCTGCCCGTCAATAATCATGACTCCTTTTGCCATGTCTTACGCCTCCTCTACCACGGTGATCGCATCAAAGGGACAGTTGTTCCAACAGGCACCGCAGGTGATGCACTTGGCGGCGTCCACGGTGTGAGGCTGCTTGACCTCGCCGGAAATGGCCTCCATGGGGCAGTTGCGCTTGCACTTGCCGCAGCCCTTGCACTTATCGGGGTCGATAACGACCTTCTTTTTGGGGCCATCGCACAGGGGACAATGCTTATCCACCACATGGCGCAGATAGTCCTCGCGGAAGTATTTCAGGGTGCTCATGACGGGCTTGCAGGCGCTCTGACCCAGGCCGCACAGAGCGGTCTCGGTAATGGTGCTTGCCAGCTCCTGCAGCAGATCCAGATCTTCCAGCGTGCCCTCATAATGTACGATGCGCTCCAGGATCTCCAGCATACGCTTGGTGCCCTCGCGGCAGGGGATGCATTTGCCGCAGGACTCGTTCTGGGTGAACGCCATGAAGAACCGTGCCACCTCCACCATGCAGGTGTCCTCGTCCATGACCACCAGACCGCCGGAGCCGATGATGGCGCCCAGCTTCTTGATGCTGTCAAAGTCCAGAGGAATGTCCAGATGCTCCTCGGTCAGGCAGCCGCCGCTGGGGCCGCCGATCTGCACGGCCTTGAACTTCTTGCCGTCCTTGATACCGCCGCCGATGTCGAAGATGATCTTGCGGAGGGTGGTACCCATGGGGACTTCCACCAGACCCGTGTTGACCACGTTGCCGGTAAGGGCAAAGGTCTTGGTGCCGGGGGACTTCTCCGTGCCGATGGAGCGATACCACTGCGCGCCGTTCATGATGATGCCGGGCACGTTGGCAAAGGTCTCTACGTTATTGAGAACGGTGGGTTTCGCCCACAGGCCATGATCCACGGTGCGGGGCGGCTTGACACGGGGCATGCCGCGGTTGCCCTCGATGGACGCGGTCAGGGCGCTGCCCTCGCCGCAGACGAACGCGCCTGCGCCGCGGTTGATATGCAGATGGAAGTTAAAGCCGCTGCCTAAGATGTCATCGCCCAGCAGACCCAGCTCTTCGGCCTTGCCCATGGCGATCTTCAAACGGGTAACAGCCAGAGGATACTCGGCGCGGACATAGATATAGCCCTCGCTGGCACCGGTGGCCACACCGGCAATCAGCATACCCTCGATGATAGAGTGGGGGTTGCCCTCCATAACGCCCTGATCCATGAAAGCGCCGGGGTCGCCCTCATCGCCGTTGCAGACGATGTACTTCACGTCGGCAACGTTCTTACGGACGCTCTCCCACTTGCGGCCGGCGGGGAAACCGCCGCCGCCGCGGCCCCGCAGACCGCTGTCGGTGATCTCCTTGCAGATGGCCTCATCGGTCATGTCGAACAGCGCCTTTTCAAACGCCGCATAGCCGCCGAGGGCGATGTACTCCATAATATCCTCAGCGTCGGACTTGCCGCTGTTCTTCAACACCAGGCGATGCTGTCCCTTGTAGAAGGGGATATCATCGCGGTGCATATAGGTCTTGTTCTGCTGATACAGGAGACGCTCGATGACTTCGTCACGGAGCACGGTCTTTTCGATGATCTCGTCGCAGTCCTCCACATGGACGTGGGTATAGAGGACACCCAGCGGCTCGATGGCCACCAGAGGGCCAATCTCGCAGAAGCCGTGGCAGCCGCTCTTTTTCAGATGAATTTCATCATGTCCGGCGTGTTCCTGCAAGCAAACCTTCACATTGATGCCGCGCTTTTCACAGGCGTCCTTGATATAGTCGTAGACCTTCATGGAGCCGCCGGCGACGCAGCCGGTACCGGCGCAGACCAGTACCTGCTTGCCCTGAGCGGCACGGAGCTGCTTCGTTTCCTCGTACAGGGCGTGGAACGCATCCCTTGTCAGTTTAGCCATTGCTTGCCGCCTCCTTTGCCCGCAGTTCATCGATGAGCGCCAGCGCCTTTTCCGGCGTCATCTTGGCGTAGACTTCATCGTTGACCGTCATGGCCGGTGCCAGAGAACAGGCACCCAGACACGCCACGGTCTCCAAAGTAAACAGCGCATCGGCAGAGGTCTTGTGGTTGCTGTCCAGCCCCAGCTTCTCCCGTAGCGCATCATAGATGGGCGCGCTCTTGCGGACGTGACAGGCCGTGCCATTACAGACCTTGATGATGTACTTGCCCTTGGGTTCCAGCGAGAAGTTCTCGTAGAATGTGGCAACGCTGTACACCTTGGCAATGCTCAGACCCAGGCTCTCCGCCACCTGCTCCAGATTCTCCTGACTGAGGTATTTGTACTCCGCCTGGATGTCCTGCATGATGGCGATGAGGAAATGCGGCTGGTAGTCATAGGAAGCTAAAATTTCCTCTACCCGCGGATTTTTCTGCATGGTTTATCCTCCGTATAGAATTAAGAACGATATTTTTGAGTATTTCTATTGCTCATTGTTTACAGCAGAAATACCTCCGCACAATACGGAGGTATTTCTGCTTTTAGGAGATGAGGCAACATCTCAATGGTATTGCAAACGGGTAGAGCAAAAACACCCGGTGTGCAAGGGCGATATGGGATTTCATTTAGGGGCCGAAACCCCATATCTAAGAGAGAAAAATATGGATATAGGCTAATTTATTCTGCGATCTTTTCCAAAATGGCAATCAGCAGATCCGTGGTGACCTTGATATCATCCAGGCAGCACTTTTCGTTGGGGGTATGTACATCCAACAGAGTGGGGCCAATGGCGATCATATCCAACTTGGGATTCTTGATGGCAAAGGCACCGCACTCAACGCCGGCATGGACGGGTTCCACGACCATGGGCTTACCAGTCAGCTTCTCATAAGCCTCGCAGGTGATAGGCACCAGCTTGCTGTTAGGATTGACAGCCCAGCCAGGAACGTGACCATCGCTCTGGAAGTCAAAGCCATAGGCTTCGGCCAGAGACTTGCAGATGATACCCATCTGGCTCTCGGGATAATCCACAGAGCTGCGGGCAAAGTCCATAAACTTGATCATATCATCGTCAATGCTGATAACGCCAATGTTGGAGGAGCTCTCAACCAAGCCGTCCACGAAGGGACTCATGGTATGAACATTGTTGGGCGCAACGGTCATCAGTTCTGCAAGAGCATAACCGATCTTGCCGATCAGAACGCGGGCAGGAGCCTTGTCGTCCACAACAACATTGAAGGAATATTCGGGCTCAACATTGTCATAGCAATCCTTGAACTCAGCCAGGAACTTGTCCAGGATCTCCTTGGCACCGGCAACCTGAGATTCGGCAATTGCCAGTTCAGCCTTGGCAAACTTGGGAATCGCATTGGGAGCCTGGCCGCCGGTGAGGGAAGCGATGCGATAGCTGATACCGCCCTGCTTGAGCATGGTCAGAGCTGTAGCAATGCTGACCAGAGCATTGGCGTGACCCTTGTTGATACCAACGCCGGAATGTCCGCCCAACAGATTGCTGAAGCTGATGGTCATGGTCTTGGCACCGGCAGAGGGAACTTCCCACTCGGCCTTGCGGCTGTAATTGAAGAAGTCGCCGCCTGCGCAGGAGTTGCACAGAGAGCCGATGGTCTCCCAGTCCAGGTTGACCAGATAATCGCCCTGCAAATACTTGGCTTCGATAGCCATGGAATCCATGCCATCTTCCTCGTTGGTGGTGATGATGGCGCGGATGGGACCGTGCTTGATGCTCTCATCCTGGAGCAGATACAGGCACATAGCAACACCGATACCGTCATCAGCACCCAGGCTGGTGCCATCAGCGGTCAGAGTCTTGCCGTCATTGATGACCTTGATAGGGTCATTCATGGGATCATAGGCAACGCCTTCCTCGGCGACACACACCATATCCATGTGTGCCTGGAAGATGGTAAGGGGCTTGCCCTCATAGCCGGGAGTAGCGGGCTTGTCAATGATGATTTCGCCCAGGCTATCCTTCTCTACCTTCAAGCCGTGTGCCACGGCCCACTGATACAGATACTCTGCGATACGCTCCTCATGGTGAGAAGGACGGGGAATCTGGGTGATTTTCAGAAACTCATCCAGAACAATATCAAATGCTTTTTCTTTGCTCATGATTAAACTCCTTTTGTCGATTACTCCACATTAGCAGTGGCCTCTTCAATGCTCATCTCACCGCTGCCAATCAGCTTGCTGTTCTTGCCCAGCGCATACAGCAGCCAGTAGACCAGGAAGGTAACGATAACGCTATCCAGAGCGGGAGAGAAGATATTCAGAACGCCCAGGGTTTCCAGCAGGCCCAGGCCGCCGCCGCAGATCCAGGCAATCACGCCAGCCCAGTTGACGCCCTTCATGGGCTTCCAGTTTTCCTTCTTACCCTTGCAGATAACGAAGTAGTCACAGATGACAGCGCCCATGGTGGCAGGAACGACTGCGCCCAGAATGCTGATATAGGTATTCAGGAAATCGGCCAGACCGGCGATAGCCAGAATCACGCCCAAAACGCCGCAGCCCATGGTGACCATGGGACGCTTCTTATCCTTGATGGAGAACATCTTGCAGAAAGCCAGACCGGACATATAAGCGTTACCGGTGTTGGTGGTCCAAGTGGCGAGGATCAGCACCAGCATGGCGATGATGGGCATACCCAGACCGGCAAACATAGCGGTCACGTCATAGTTACCGGTACCGATAGCCATAATAGCACCCACAAGGATCATCAGCAGAGCGGCGGGAATAACGCCGATCACGGTTGCCTTGACCACGTCGCCGCGAGTCTTGCAGTAACGGGTATAGTCAGCGTTACAGGTAGCACCCAGTGCAAACAGGCCGATAACGGTGGAGATAGCTGCGGGCAGGGGCATCATGTTCTCGGTGACAGCAGAGGTAATGTTGTTCCAACCGGCAGCGTTGATGGAGTGGATACCGCCGTAGGCGCACAGGATAACCAGCAGAGGAACAGCGATGTAATTCAGAACGGCCATCCACTTCACGCCGTAAACGGCAGTGATAAACATGACCACGCCCCAGATCACGCAGCTGATCCAGAAGGGGAAGTTCTGAACGCCGAACTGAGCCATCAGCGTATTAAACGCCAACGCGCAGGTAGCAGTCTGCACGGCAAACCAACCGGCCTCGCAGATGAAGATCAGCAACGCCATCGTAAAGTTTGCACCGGTCATACCAAATGCTCTCGTGGAGCACATGGTAGCGTTCAATCCGGTATCAGCAGCGATGATACCACCCATGACCATCAACAGGCAGCAGACAGCAAAGCCGATCAGGGTTGCCCAAAAGATGGAGCTCATGGTCAGAGCGCCGCCGAAGATACCACCGACCATCAGCATGGGGATGCAGATCATAGCGCCGACCCACATGAAAGCGATGGTCCACCATTTTTTCTTTTCATTCGCTAAAATTGGGGAAAGGCCCTTATCCTGGACCTTCTCTTCTACCTGGACATTTTTGTTTTCGTCCATTGTGATTTCCTCCTCGTTTTTTTATTTAGTTTGGGAAATGCCTAAAAATCTTCTAAAAAAATTCATTCAAACTTAAAAAGGTATCTGCTCAAACAAATCTTCGCGGAGTGAATAACGGTGATACGGTAAATCGTTTGGAATGAAAACAAGGGGAGGAGTCGGTGCCTCCCCTTGTCTTCGTCCGGTTCATGGAAAAAGAAAAGTATGTGATGTTGTGATGTATTAGTTAAAACGGACGATCTTGCCGGTGTACTCGACGTTGGAGAAGTAGGGCTTCCAGATCTCGTTCATCTTGGCCTCGCCAACCTTCCACCACTTCTCGTCAACCTTGGCAATACCCACGTCAACATACTGACCCTCGGCGGTATCAGCATTGGTCATGGGCATACCGGTCTCCTTGTTAAAGACGGAGATGATATCGGGAACGGTCATGATGGGAGTGCCATCCTTGTAAATAGCCAGGTTCTCATTCTGGAAGGGGATCTTGTACTCGTGGCCGTCTTCGCCGGCGATGATAGCAACACCGTAGTCAAAGCCGTTGGCGGTCTTGGTCTCCATCTTAATGATCTTGCCGGTGCAGACGGGCTTGCAGGGCAGATCGCTGTTCTTGGCGATGAAATCATAGACGTTGCCCTTGCCGTCGTACTTGGCAATGGTCTCACCGATGGACATAGCATAGGTAACGGAGTTGTTGGCGATAGAGGAGATGATCTCATCCTGGGTGACCATCCAACCGGACAGACCTGCCATCATGTCAAATGCAGTGCAGATCCAACGGCCAATGTTCTCGCCCATGGAAGCGTCGTGTGCATCTGCCAGTTCGATCTTCAGGCGGTTGTTCTTGTTGTCAGCCATAGCCAGAGGAGAGGTCTTCAGACCATTGACGTGCAGCAGCAGGGTATCCAGAGCGGGCACAGCGCGGCCGGCGCCATCAGCGTCGATCATGGGAACGCCCTTGAGCAGACCGATCAGCATGGGGACGAAGGTGTTGAAGCCACCGATCTCAACGGGAATGCAGTACTTCAGCTCGCGACCCATGTCCTTTGCCATCTCAACCAAGGTCTCATAGGCGTTGACAGCATAGGGGGTGAAGTCCTTACCCACCAGAGCACGGGGAGCGCCCATACCTGCGGTAACGGCGGCATAAGCCTTTGCATCCATATCCTTAGGATCGATCAGCTCCAGCTCCACAGCCTTGCCGGGGTTGTTCTTCTTGAAGTTGTCCAGCATGTCGTAAGCGCAGCTGATAGAGCCACCGCCGCCGGCGCCGATCACGGTTGCGCCAACGATAACATTACGGATGTCGGTTTCGTTCAAAATTTTTGCCATAGTAAATTACCTCCATTTTATTTTTGTGTAAAAACCTGTGCGCTTGATACAAAAAAATTATAGAATGTAGCCCCAAAAAGCGCATTATTCGCCCACACAAAAAAATGCGGGCGAACATTGTTCACCCGCACAATGGAGATTTAGTTTTTCTCAAATCCGGCCAGTCGGCAAAGGGCCGCCGCCTGATAAATGTCAAATGCCGCCGGCATCTGTACCAGATCGCAGTTCAAAACGGATCGAATCTTTCCCAGCCGGTAATGTACCGTGTTGCGGTGCATATACAGCAGCTCCGCCGCTCGGTTCACATTTCCTTCTGCATCCAGCAAAAAGACGCAGAGCGTCTGCCGCAATTCCTCATAGTCTGCCAGGGTTTTCATTTTTTTAAGAACCAACAGTTTCGACTCCAACTGTGCCTCACCGCTGTCCAGTATCCCCTGACAGGACTTTGCAAAAGAGATCTCGCTTTGCGAAAAGGCATGTTTGTGTGGATAGATGCGCCGCAGCGCCGGCAGCATCGCATCTGCGGCGATATAGGCATTCCGTGCCAAACGGGTACTGTCAATTCCCAAACATACCACGCAATCGCTGCCTACCCCATGTCCCAGCAGTTCTTCTCGCAGGGATTCTATCAATGCCCCGTCTGTCTCTTCATATAGGCTGTCATCGCAGAAGGCAACCATATATTTATCATAGGTATCCACAATGACCATCTTATAGTGCTCTGCCAGATACCGTTTGATCGGCATGATATAGTTCGTTCGCTGATAGGAGTCCAACGGCTCCCCATTTTCTTTATAGAGGTAGAAAATCAGGATGGTTTGGATTGCTTCCACATCCACGTGCATTCGCTCCGCAATGCGGTGCATCTCCTCCGGTTGATCACTGAGTACCGCATGGACCAGCGCGTCGGTTTCTTCGTAGTTGATATCCTGATTCCAGACGTTGAGGAACAGCTCCACTACCTCCGCCGCCTGTCCCAGCAGCTCCGGTATCTGGTCGTCCTGTTCGTCAATGGCGAAGAGATGCAGCTCCCGTTTCTTTTTAGAATGGACGGGGTATTCCCATACAATATATTCCTTTGTGCCAACGGTGCATGTCGTCTGGTTTTCCGATTGGAAATTTTTTCGTTTCAACTGCTCCAGGATCTGGTCAAAGTCCAACTGGTTGGCAATCGGCCAGACCGCCGCTGCCTTTCGTTCCATGTAGCGGTCTGCCAGCAGCAATGTGCAGTGGAGTCGGTCACTCAAAAGGCGGAGGACGGAGTTCATCGTCCGGTATTGGGGCGGTAGATTGGCAATATTGTTTGCCATTTCCGGCACATAGTAGCTTCCCTGACGGCGACTGATGAAAATCAGCTCCATCACCTCAGAAATTGCCTCACTGTACCGCAGCATCATCTGTCCCACCGGCATCACCACAAGCGGAAAGCCCAGTTCATTGGCGGTAGCAATTAACCGCTCGTCCACCTCCGGCATAAAAATCCCCACATAATACAGAACCAGACAAGCACCGCCCAAGTTGTATAAATGGCGGATGAGGCGACACTGAGCGCCTACATCATCTTTGATGTGGATCAGGCCGGAGATCAGCAGCTCGTTGCCCACCATTACTTCATCGGTGATGGCGACGGTATCTGGGTATTCGATGACGCTGACGGCACTCACGCTGCGGTTCAATCCCTGTGCGCCGGCCACAAGGGTCGCTTCCCGCAAAGAAGGTAGTTTCAAGCAATCTGCAACAGTGACACTCATTCCGCGTTCCTCCTCACCATGTAGCCCTATATCGCATAACAATCCACATTACTTTTATTATACATGAGATAGCAGTCATTGCAAATTGTATTTCGGCATAAAATTTTAGCTGGTTTTTTCGGATTGCGGAACAATGACACAGCTTAATATGCAGATCAGTGGCGTTGTGCATGGTACCAATTGCGACCTTTCATTTTTGTATGGAGGAATAATGCCATTTTTGAATGCACCAAATATAATTAAAGTCATAAAAGTATCCCATCAAAAATGGAATACCCAACATACAGAATTTAGGGAGGATAATCCACATGATGAACGAAAACTGCGGTTTCGGTACCAAAGCGATCCATGCCGGCAATGTCAAAGATGGCCAGTACGGTGCACTGACGACCCCCATCTATCAGACCTCCACCTTTGTATTTGACAGCTGCGAACAGGGCGGCCGTCGTTTTGCCGGCCAGGAAGCCGGCCACATCTACACCCGTTTGGGCAACCCCACCACCGGTGTTCTGGAGGCCAAGATCGCCGCATTGGAAGGCGGCGAAGCCTGTGTGGCTACCGCCTCCGGTATGGGCGCTATCTCCTCTGCCCTGTGGACCATCGTCGGCGCCGGCAAGCACATCATTGCCGACGGTACGCTGTATGGCTGCACCTTTGCCCTGCTAAACCACGGCATGACCCGCTACGGCGTGGAAGTTGACTTCATCGACACCAGCGATCTGGAAGCCGTGAAGGCACACCTGAAAGAAAACACCGTGGCGGTGTATCTGGAAACTCCCGCCAATCCCAACCTGAAGATCAGCGATATCGCCGAGGTCGCCAAAATCGCCCACGCTTACAACCCCGCCATTAAGGTGGTTTGCGACAACACCTTTGCCTCTCCCGCTCTGCAAAATCCGCTGGCACTGGGCGCT
>JAZUEB010000094.1:0-5628 GCA_045639965.1 Vescimonas sp.
CCCATCTATATTGACGGCTGCTATCCCATCATCGATCCGCGCGACGCCAAGGATGCTGTGGAAACCGTCAGGCGTTATAACCGCGAGTTCAATACGGAGCATCTCAAGGTGCATACGCTGAAAATCATGATGGACGGTACCTTGAACATCCGTACTGCTGCTATGGTCACCCCGTATTGTGACACGAACACTACGGGTGCAGCACTTCTTAATAAGGAGCAGATTGCAGAACTTCTCCTTCAGCTCAATGAATACGGTTTCGATATGCACGTGCATACCGTAGCGGAGGCATCCTCCCGTATCGTTCTGGACGGTGTGGAGCTGGCAAAAAAGCAGCTTGGGGATAAGTTCCGCGTGAAGGTAACCTGTGCACATCTGGAAATTCAGGACGATGCCGATCTGAACCGATTTGCCGAGCTTGGCGTTATTGCCAACTTTACACCCTGGTGGCACAGCGGCTGCTGCGTTTCCGGCGGATATAGGAAGGCGATGGAGTTCCTCGGAAAAGAACGTGCTGACAAAATGTACCGAAGCAAAACGCTCTGGGATTCCGGTGCGCTCGTAACGTGGTCGAGCGATAATATCGCCTATGGAGATTTTACCATGTGGAGTCCGTATCTTGGCATGGAGGTGGGTATCAGACGGATCATTACGGAAAAAACCGATCTGCCATTCTATTACAGAAATGAAACCGAATATCCTTCTGCCTGCGAAAAGATGAATATGGAGGAAATGATACTCGGCTATACCATCAACGGTGCGAAGCAGCTCCATATTGATGACCGGAAAGGCTCTATTGAAGTCGGTAAAGATGCAGATTTTATCATTTTGAATGAGGATCTGCTGGTCAGGGACGCGGAAGGCCTCAGCTTTGTGCAGCCCGCAGCAGTTTTTTACAAAGGTGAGAAAGAGCATTGAATATAGAGGAGAATGGAATCATGAAAGTTGACAAAATCATAAAAAATGCAAAGATTTTTACCTCCGCAGCCGTTAATTACCACGCCTCCGCTTTTGCCGTGAAGGACGGAAAATTCGTCTATGTCGGTGATGAGGAGGGCATTAAGGACTATGAGGGCGAGGTCGTCGATCTGGGCGGGAAATTCGTCATGCCCGGTATCATCGATTCCCATCAGCACATTGCAATGTGTACGGTTTTTGAGTACACGCCTGAGCTTGTGCCGATCGTATGCGACAGCAAGCAGGAATGTCTGGACTTTATCCGCAATTATATTCAAGCAAATCCCGGCAGAACGATCTATAAGTTCATTCTGGGTTTCTTCTATCTCCACGGCGAAAAGCTGACCTGCTGGGATCTGGACACGGTCAGCACAGATGCGCAGATCGTTATTATGGAAGCTGTCGGCCACAGTGGATGGGTCAACTCCAAGGTGCTGCATGATTTCAACCTGACGGATGATGTGGAGGATATTTCCGAAGGCCTCAGCCGCTATGACAGGGATGAAAACGGCAGACTCACCGGCTTTGCCACCGAAGCTGCATTCCAGCCCTTTAACAGTGGTCACGCGAAGGACATTACCGACGAGCAGATTCGCGCTGCTTTGCAGCGATATATCGATTTCTGCGTCAAAATGGGCATTACAGCGGTATATGAAGCCGGAACACCTGAAAATGTCCATCATCATGACCGCGTTCTGAAAGTTCTCTGCGATATGGACAAGGAGGGCAAGCTACCTGTCACGGTCGAAAGCAGCTACATGATTATGGATCCCCGCCAAATCGAGGATTGTATTTCGGTCCTCAAAAATATGGATGAAAAATATCACACCGAGCACGTCCGCTGCCGCATCATGAAGATCATGATGGACGGCATCGAAAGCGGACGCTCTGCGGCTGTCATCGATCCGTATGATGACGGAAGCTGCGGCGGCAGAATCACCGACGAAGCGACTCTCTCCAAGCTACTTGTCCGTCTGAACCGGGAAGGCATTGATTTCCATGCACACACCGTCGGCGAGCTTGCTGTGAAGACCGTACTGGACGCTGTCGAGCTTGCACAGAAGGAGATCGGCGGAAAGCTGCTCATCAACGTTACCTGTGCTCACCTCGGCATTGTCCGCGATGAGGATATCATGCGTCTTGCTCCTCTCGGCGTCATTGCCAACTACACTCCGTCTTGGCATGGCGGCAGCTCTATCCCCGGCGGCGTTCACGCTGCTGTCGAGCTGCTGGGCGAGAAACGCGGCTGCAATCTCAATAAGAGCGGTATGATGTGGAGAAATGGGACACTGGTCACTTTCTCCAGCGACAACATTACTTTTGGCGATTTCGGCGCATGGAACCCGTTCCTCGGCATGGAAGTCGGCATCCTCCGCAAGGATGTCAGCCTGTCCCCCATCCCCGACGATTATTCCGCAGCGGAGTTCTATCCGCCCGAGAGCGAGTGCATGACCATCGAGCAGATGCTGCTGGGCTACACCATCAACGGTGCAAAGCAGCTTCGTCTGGATAAAACGTAGGGCTCCATTGAGGTCGGCAAGGATGCAGATTACCTTGTTCTGAAAGAAAACCTCTTTGAAATCCCTGCCGAGGGAATGAAAGACATCGTTCCCGAAGAAGTATTCTATAAAGGCGTCAAAATGGACTGAAGCTTGGCGAAAAGTGATTGCAGGAGAGAAAACCATGGATAGAAAGATACTTATTAACGGTAAAATATACACAGAGGACAAGCGCAATCTGTGGGCGGAGGCGGTTGCCATTGACGGTAAGCGTTTTGCCTGTGTGGGCTCGACCAAAGAAGTCCGTTCCTACGCAAAATTCCATTGGGGCGAGGAATTCGAAACCGTTGATCTCGGCGGAAAGACGGTTCTTCCCAGTCTGATTGAGGGGCATACCCATCCGGCCATGATGTCGAAAACCGCCTGGGTTCTTCACGGCGCGGAGACGGAAAACGAAGACGAGATGTATGAAGACATCCGAAAATTCGCGGCACTCTATCCGAAAAAGAAATGCCCATATTTCGTCTATACCCGCTATCTGAACGAATGGTACGGACTTGAGGGGCCGAACAATAAACGACTGAACGAGATTTTCCCGGACCGTCCGGCACGAATCGAAGACAACAGCGGTCACGGCTGTCTCTATAACAATGTGGCGCTGGAAATGCTGAAGGACGAAAATGGCATCCCGCGCAACGGCAGTCCCATTGCGGAGCCTTGCTTCGTTAAGGATGCGGACGGAAACTATACCGGCTGGGCGCAGCAGGCGATGCTTCCGTATGATAAAGGAATCTATAAGAAATCCGGGTTTGCTTACCCGGATGGAATGTCCGATGAGCTGGCGGGTCCCTTCTTCGACACCTTTCGCCATTACGGTGTCTCGGTTTGCATGGACGGTGCGACCGACACCGAAGGCGACCTGAAATATCTTTATGAGAAGGATATGAAGGGTGAGCTGAACATGCACTATGAGGCCACCCGTGTCCTTCCCTCTATGAATGACGAAGCAATCGAGGAAACCATTGCAACGATCCGCGACTGGCAGAAGAAGTATACTACCGATCATATTCGCTGCAATATCGTAAAGTATTTCATGGACGGCTCCATCGAATTCGGCGATGTGCTGACCGTTGATCCTTTCAGCGATGACCCGGAGGGCAAAAATCACGGTATCGGCAACCACTGCACAGTGGAGCAAATGACAAATCTGATGGTGCGCCTCAACAAGGAACGGCTCGATCTGCACATTCACTGCGTTTGTGACGGAGGGCTGCGCGTAATCTGCGATGCCTGTGAAGCGGCGCAGAAGATCTGCGGCGATGACTGGTGTATCTTCGTTACACCCGCGCATTGCGAGATCATCCATCCGGACGAGATCCACCGCATCCACGAGCTTGGTATGTTCATGGATACCACGCCGATCTGGAGCGGAATGGGCGCCGCCTCACACATGGAGCGCCTCGGTTTGGATCGTTGGAGAAGACTCCATGACTATACGCAGATCATTGCGGACGGCGAACACGTCGGCTTTTCCAGCGATGTGATCGAGGCAACCGAGATGCACCTTCTGAATCCTTTCACGGGCATATCGGTCGGCATGACGCGGCTTTTCCCAGGCGATACCGATGAGGTTGACCATGACCGTTACTACGAGGACGGCGGTCGTCCGCCGAAGAGCGGTCGGCTTACCCTTGAACAGATGATCCACGGCTATACCGTGACCAACTCCATCCGTATGCGGCTGAACCATCGTCTCGGCTCCATCGAGGCCGGCAAGGATGCCAACCTGGTCGTGCTGAAGGATGATATATTCACTATGAAGCCGGAGGAGATCTGGAATATCGACACGGAATGTGTCTATTTTGAAGGAAAAGAAATATAACTTCCACCTGAAAAGAATTCGTGCTTCAAACAAGGAGATAAGGTTATGACTGAAAAAGCAGATATCATTGTATACGGGAAAATATACACGTCCAACGCGGAGCACGAAACGGTCGAGGCTTTTGCGGTCAGAGACGGAAAATTTATCTATGTTGGAAGTGCCGAGGGCGCGAAAGGATACGAAGGCAGTGGGACGAAGGTCATCCATGCGGAGTTTGCCATGCCGGGAGGGATCGAAGCACACGGACATTTTATTTCCGAAGGTGCCTTCAAGCTGGGCTGTTATCTCGATACAATGAAGGACACCCCGGACGGTCTTGTGCTTAAGATGCCGGAGGATTACATAGATGATCTGAAAAAATGGAGGGCTGCTCATCCAAATGAAAAAGGCATCTATGCGTATCCGTATGCTTCGGAGCTTATCATCGGCGGTGTGAAACTTACCAGAGAGCTTCTTGATGCGGCATTTCCGGATATTCCGGTCTATATTTCCGAGGCATCTCTGCATGGCGGATGGTGCAACACGAAGTGCCTTGAAGAAGCCGGTGTTCTGAATACGCCGGTTCCTGTTGAGACCATCCACCGCGACGAAAACGGTGTTGCTGTCGGCACAGTAAGAGATGAAGCCTGTGCCTATGTCCGTAACCGGGTGTTCGGTGCCTTCCTGGACGATACACTCTATAAGCAGGCGGTCAGAAATACGGCGCGTTTATTGAATTCTATGGGCTATGTTGCTCACTACGACGCATGGTCAAATCTTGACGGGACAGATGCCATGTACAGAGCGATTTCCTCCGTGGATAAGGACGGAGATGCGACCTGCCTCTTTGCCTCTGCCTACTGCATAGAATCGTTTGAAGATCGGAATGAGGGCATTCTGAAGGCGGCTGTATTGAAGAACAAATATCGCTCCAGCCATTATTATCCGATCTTCGTGAAGCTGTTTGCAGACGGTGTTGTAGAAAGCATGACAGGCTATGTCTCTGAACCCTATTTTGACGGCAGTTATGGTACGCGCATTTGGGAGCCGGAAGTCATGAATGACATCGTTACCAAAGCGAATGCCGCCGGGATGCTTGTCCATTCCCATGTTTACGGGGATGCCGCCTCCAACGAGGCAATCAATGCCTACATAGAATCCGAGAATAACAACGGGAAAATCTACAGGAACAGCCTTGGCCATGCTGCAATGATTCGGGATGAGGATTATCCGCGCATTCTTGAACATGGGATCGGCGTAGCATTCGCAGGCAACTGGTCTGCCGGCCTTGAAGCCGGTGAAGTGAATCCC
>JAZUEB010000095.1:0-9596 GCA_045639965.1 Vescimonas sp.
GATATGCGCCGATGATGGCCTCCAGCGGCAGACCGTAGACCGTTACATAGGCGGGGTAGACCAGATAGTAGTTGATGGGCAGGCAGATGAGTGCCATGGCAATGGCACCGACGATGGAGCCGATGAGCGCAGTCCGGCGGCTTTTATGGCGCTTGTAGAACAGACCGGCTGCCAGAACAAACGCTGCACCCAGCAGGAAGTTGGCAAGCTCACCCACGCCGGCGGAGGTGCCGAAGGGCAGGTGGATCAGATTCTTTACCAACTGGATGGCAACGCCGTAGACCGGGCCGAGAGCAAATGTGCCCAACAGGGCGGGCAGATCGGAGATGTCCAGCTTGATAAAGACGGGCATCAGGGGAATGGAGAACTCGATAAACTGCAGAACAAAGGCGATGGCGGTCAGCATGGCGGCCACCGCAAGGTGATGTGTTTTGCGCTGATTTGTCATAAAAAAGGCCCCTTTTCAGTAAAATACACCTTGGAATTGTCTTCCAAGGTGCACGCATCAAAAAGAAGCATTGCAGAAATGCCGTACACGCCTTCTCTCATCCAGACTGTAACTGTCGGTATCGGAATTGCACCGATTCCTGCGGAAAAACCGCTCGCGGACTGTACCGCCGGTGGGGAATTGCACCCCGCCCCGAAGACAAATGATCCAGTTGTGTTGTTTTTATGATACACGCTTTTTCGCGGAATTGCAAGTGTCACTTTTTCTCTCTTTACAGATTCGAAATTTTGTTCTATAATGAAGAAAAGATCGAGGTGAAAAATCATGCGTGCAAGGCAGGAAAGCTGCTGCTTTACAGGGTATAGAAATGCGAAATTACCCTGGGGTGACAATGAGTTTGACGAGCGATGCATGGCCCTGAAAGAACGCATTCACAAAGCCGTGGAAACGGCTTATACCAACGGTTTCCGGCATTTTATATGCGGCATGGCAACCGGGTGCGACAGCTACTTCTGCGAGGAGGTGATGGCGCTGCGGGCCAGACACCAGGAGGTGACGGTGGAGGCGGCCATTCCGTGCCCGGAGCAGGCGGACAGATGGAACGAGGCGGACCGGGAGAGATACCGGGATCTGGTGGAGCGGTGCGACTATGAAACGGTGGTGCAAAACCACTATACCTTGGGGTGTATGCAGCGCCGAAACCGCTATATGGTGGATCATGCCAGCCTTTTGATCGCCGTACACGACGGACTGAGCGGGGGGACCCGAAACACCATCGAGTACGCATTTTCGCGGCAGATCGACGTGGTGATCCTGCCGGTCGTGGTTGAAAACCGGGGATAATTGTGGTAACATTCGGGAAGTATAAAGGAACAAAAGGAAGAGCAAAAAGTACAAAAAGGAGCATTTTATGGTATATACCTATACACCGCGGGGGACCTGCTCCCGCAAGATGGTCGTGGACGTGGAAGAAGGCATCATCCGCGACGTAAAAATCGAGGGTGGCTGCAGCGGAAATTTGCAGGGCATCAGCAATCTGGTGAAGGGCATGAAAGTGGATGAAGCCATCGAGAAGATGAAGGGCATCAAATGCGGGTTCAAGCCTACATCCTGTCCGGATCAGCTGGCCATCGCGTTGGAACAGGCGAAAGAAAAATGATGAAAAAAATGACACCCGCCTCGGGTGTCATTTTTTTCTTTCAAATTTGGAACAAAGTCCAGGGGTAGGTATCCGGCGGGGGACAGGTGACGTCCACCTCTTTGCCGGTGACGGGGTGGGTGAACGCCAGATGATACGACCACAATGCCGTGGAGCAGTCCGCCTTGCTGCCGTAGCGGATATCGCCCAACAGGGGGAGACCCCGATGGGAAAACTGGACACGGATCTGGTGAGTCCTGCCGGTATGGAGTTTGATGCGGACCAGGGAAAGGGTATCGGTGCGGGACAGCTCCCGATATTCCAATTCGGCTTCCCGTACACCCTTACGCATACGGTCCACCACGAAGCTCTTATTCACCCGACTGTCACGGAAGAGGAGATCGGTGAGGGTATCCTCCGTTTTTTCCGGATGACCCCGGAGAACGGCGAGATACTCCTTGGTAAGGCGGTGCTCACTGACCAGGGCGGTGAGCCTGCCGGTGATCTCTTTGCGGCGGGAGAAGAGCATGACACCGCCCACCACCTTATCCAGACGGTGGACGGTGGCGATGAAATCGGTCTGCCCATGGGCGCGGTAGTGCTGCCGCAGGAGCGCAGGCATACAGGACCCGTCCGGCGTGTCCTCGCTCAGGACCCCCACGGGTTTGACGGCGATGACGAGGAATTTGTCTTCATAGAGGATCTGCATGGTCTTCAGCGCCTTCTTCTGCCGTGATAGCTGCTGCGGGCGACTTTTCTTCTGCTGCGGCCGTAACGGCGCTGGGGACGGCGGAATTTCCACCACAGGGCGATGGCAATGACCAGCAGGAGCAGAACCAGCAGCGTGATCCTGACGACCGTACGAGCCAGAAATTGCTCGATGGTATACTTTACGGTGAGAAAACGACTGGCGGAGACATCGTTCATGGCCAGCAGGGGGACGGTGATGTAATCGGTGCCGTTATAGCTCAGGGTAATCGTGCCAAGCTCATCTCCGGCGGTAACAGGGGCGTTGACGGTATCGGCATGGAGTTGGACGGTACGGGTCATGGCCTCGGGCTCTATGTCATTGGGCAGCACTGCGGTGGCGGTATAGGAGGGATGGACGACCACGTAATTAGTCTCCTTGCTCAACGCCACGGGCACCTCCTGAATGAGCTCGTCGGCGCTCAGCACGGTCTTGGTGGTGAAGTTGGCAAATCCCCACTCGAACAGGCGGACGCTCTCGCGGAAGCTCATGATGTCGGTGCCGCCCTTGCCGTCCGGCGCGGTCCCGGCACCGAGAATGACGCTGACCAGATCACGGCCGCTCTTGCTGGCAGATGCCAGCAGACAATGGCCGGCGGCATCGGTGGTGCCGGTTTTGATACCGGTGGCGTTAGCGTACTGATAGCCGGCGTAGCGCCAGCCGTCCAGCAGGGAGTTGGTGGTATGCAGGGCGCGGACATGGTCGCACATATTGGTGGGCTCGATATTTTTCCAGGTGGCGGAGCAGATGTAGCGGAATTCATCGTATTGCAGAGCTGCACGGGTGATGAGCCAGAGATCGTAGGCGGAGGTGTAGTGCTGGGGGTCGGTCAGGCCGTTGGTATTGGCGAAGTGGGTATTCTGACAACCCAGAGCCCGGGCCCTGGCGTTCATGGCGTCCACAAAAGCGGTAACGCTGCCGCTGATGGCTTCTCCCAGAATGTTGCACGCCTCGTTGGCGGAGACCACCAGCATACAGTAGAGGAGATCCTCCACGGTCATCTGTTCCCCTGCCACGATGGCGGGATCGGCGTTGCTGCCATCCCAGGGCAGACCCATCAAAGCCGAAGCGGTGGCGGTGATGGTCTGATCCAGACGGAGCTTGCCGCCTTGTACAGCTTCCAGTACCAGCAGCGCCGTCATCACCTTGGTCAGACTGGCGGGAGGCAGCTGATCGTTGGCGTTCTGCTGATAGAGAACGGTGCCGGTCTCGGCATCCACCAGCAGGGCGGCCTTGGCGTCTATGTGGATATCTTCAATGGCGTAGGCGGTGGTGAACAGGGCCTGACTGCACAAAAGGACCAGCAGCAAAAAAAGAGATACAATTCGGCGTAATTTCATAATGACATTTTCCTCAAGATTTGATACAATAGAAAAAAACGATCAAAAAGTAGTTTTTATACCTGTTCATTATAGGGCAAAAGGAGCGTCTCGTCAACTGTGAGAGGGGTAAGAAAAATTACCAAAACGGAAATCGGCCTGCTGCTGCTTGCGGCGGTCTGCTTTCTGGGGATGACCGCGCTGCACCGGGAACAGCAAAGGACGGTGCGCGGCGGGTATGAGGTCACGACGATCCTGCGCCGCTCCGTGGAGGAGACGGCGGTGGAGAAGGTTTCCATCAACACCGCGACGCAAGAGGAGCTGGAGACCCTGCCGGGGATCGGTGAGGTGCTGGCGCAGCGGATCCTGCTCTATCGGGAAGAACACGGCGCCTTTTATGAGCCGGAGGAGCTTTTACAGGTGCCGGGAATCGGCGAAAAGACGCTGGAGAAAATGAAAGAGTGCATTACCTGGGAGGTGACAGAGTGAAGATATTAGTGGTCGATGACGAGCAGCTGCTGGTCAAAGGGATCAAATTCAATCTGGAGAACGAGGGCTATCAGGTCAGCACCGCCTATGACGGCGCCGCCGCTGTGGAGCTGGCAAAGAAGGAGAACTTCGACCTGATTATTCTCGACCTGATGATGCCGGTGCTGTCCGGCACGGAGGCGTGTATGCAGATTAGGGAATTCTCCGACGTGCCGGTGATCATGCTGACGGCACGCAGCGAGGATACGGACAAGCTGATGGGCTTTGCCTGCGGCGCCGACGACTATGTGACCAAGCCCTTTAACATTCTGGAGCTGAAGGCGCGGATCCGGGCACTTCTGAAGCGCGCCGCTCCCAAGACAGAGCAGAGCGATGCAGAGACCGTAACGGTGGGCGAGCTGAGTCTGGACACCCGGCAGCGGGTGGCGGTGCGGGACGGTCAGGTCATCGAGCTGACCGCCAAGGAGTACGATCTGATCGAGCTGCTGATGAAAAATCCGGGCAGGGTGTACTCCCGGGAGAGCCTGATGGATATTGTCTGGGGCTATTCCTACGCCGGCGACTACCGGACGGTGGATGTGCATATCCGACGGCTGCGGGAAAAGCTGGAGCGGACACCTGCCGAGCCGACACACATTATGACCAAGTGGGGAGTGGGTTACTATTTCCAGGGGAAAAACCAGTCTGCAATTTAAGTTCGGCATCAGCTATATCCTCATTATCGCGGCGGTGCTGATCCTGCTGAATACCTATCCTCTGCTGGTATCGCAGAACCTGGTGTTCAAGTCCAAGGAGACGGGCATGGCAGGCTCGGTGAAGGTGGTGGAGTCCGCGCTGAGCGGTTTGGAGGAGCTGACGGAGGACAACGTGGCCCAGGCGATGAGCGGGATGAAGGAGACCGGCGTGAGCCGGATCCTGGTCACCGATACCGCCGGACGTATTCTTTACGACACCCGCGAAAGCGGCAGTGCCGTGGGTCTGTACGCCTTTTACACGGAGATCGTGCAGGCGCTGGCGGGCAGCGATGCCTTTTACTGCGCCTATGACTCTGCCGCATTTTTGAGTCGAATGGCCTCGCCGGTGGTGTATCACAACCAGATCGTGGGAGCGGTCTACGCCTACGAGTATGACAGCCAGCAGGCGGAGCTGTTCCGCAGCTTCCAGTCCAACATCTTGAAGATCTCCGCTGTGGTGGCCCTGTTCGTCGTCATTTTGAGCGTATTGCTCAGCCGGGTGCTGACGGGGCAGATCAGCGATCTGCTGGTGGCCATCCGCAAGGTGCGGGAGGGTGCCTATACCCACCGCGCGGCGGTAAAGGGAAGCGATGAGATCGCCCAGATCGCCACGGAATTCAACAGCCTGACGGATCGGCTGCAGACCACGGAGGACGCCCGACGGCGCTTCGTCTCCGATGCCAGCCATGAGCTGAAAACACCGCTGGCGGGGATCCGGCTTCTGACGGACAGCATTTTGCAGACGGACAACATGGACACCGCCACCACACGGGAGTTTGTGACCGATATCGGACGGGAGGCGGAACGGCTGACCCGTATCACGGAAAATCTGCTGCGGCTGACCCGTCTGGACAGCGGCAATACCGAGAAGGCCGCCATCGTGGCAGTGAGCCCTGTGCTGGAGCGGGTGGTGCGGATGCTGGGCGTGGTGGCCAAGGACAAGGGCGTGACCGTGAGCTATGAGACCGATGACATCGCCGCCGTGATGGGCAGCGAGGATGACCTGCATCAGATTTTGTACAACCTGATGGAAAACGGCATCAAATATTCCTCCGTGGACGGCTTTGTACATACCACCGTGGCGGTGGAGGGTGAACAGGTGGTGCTGCGGGTGGAGGACAACGGCATCGGTATCCCCGACGAGGATATGGCCCACATCTTCGAGCGGTTCTACCGCGTGGACAAGATGCGCTCCCGTGCCATCGGCGGTACGGGGCTGGGACTCTCCATCGTGCGGGATACGGTGGAACACCGCGGCGGCAGCATTGAGGTGGGGCATCGTTTGAGCGGGAACGGCACGGTGTTTACCGTGCGTCTGCCCCTTGCCAAAGGAGGGGAGGACGCATGAGAAGGTGGATATCCCTGCTGTGCGTGCTTGTACTGGTGCTGACAATGGCAGGCTGTGGTGTGGCACAGAAGATCCGGAACGAGGATGACGGCCTGCGGCTCTACTATCCGACGGTGCCGGACGCTTCACAGGGCGGCGATGCCATTGACAGCGCAGACATTTCCTGGGAGGAGCTGCCGCAGGAGGATAAGCAAGCACAGGCGGAGGCGGTTCTGGCGCTGCTGATGGGGGAATGTGAAGCGGAGGAGTTCCGCTCGCCCATTCCCAACGGAACGACACTTCTGAGCTGTGAGGTCAAGGGAAGCACCGCGTATGTGGATTTTTCCGCTGCTTACGGACAGCTCAGCGGTATGGACCTGACGCTGGCGGATTACTGCGTGACTTTGTCTCTGACGCAGATCCCGGAGATCTATGCAGTGCGGATCACCGTGGCAGGGCAGGAGCTGGCTTACCGGGATACCAACCGCTTTATGGCAAGCGATGTGCTTTTGACTTCTACAGAGGACATTGTACGGACGCTGGCAACAAAGCTGTATTTTCCCAACGCGGAGGGTACATTGGCGGCGGAGGAGCGGCTGCTGACGCTGTACGAGGGGCAGACCCGTGCGGAGGTGATCGTGAATGCGCTGCGCAAAGGACCGGAGAGCGAGGAATTGCAGGCGTTGGTGCCGGAGGACTTTGGCGTGCTGTCGGTGCGGGTGGAGAACGGCATCTGTTATCTTAACCTGCCGGAGGATGCGGCAGAGGTAATGGCGGATAACAGCACGATGGGGTATGGATTCGTCAATTCCCTGTGTGAGCTGGAGGACGTGGACGAGGTGTGGTTCTTCACAGAGGGTGAGTATCAAAACAGCTATACGCCCATGGAATAAGAAAAAAGAACGACCTGTGGGTCGTTCTTTTTTGAATGAAGAATGAAGGTGTCGGCAAAATGGATTTTGCCGACGATTTTAATACGGCGGGCTGAGGTCAGCCCGCCCTACGGGGAAAAACGGGCGGACAGAGTCGTCCGCCCCTACAAACGGCGCGCCGAGTCGTCGCGCCCTACGGGGAAGTATGAGGTCAGCCGATGAGATACTGGGCAAGACCCACCAGAACCGGCATGGTCAAAACGGAGAGGGCGGTCTGGACGGAGACCACACTGGAGGCCAGGGCGGAGTCGGTGTCATATTTGGCGGAGAACAGGGACAGCAGCGCCGCCGGCGGGGTAGCTGCCGCAATGATCAATGCCATGGCAACGGGGGTGTTGACATGCAGCACCAGGCACAGCGCGATGGTCAGTAGGGGCATGAAGATCAGACGCAGGAGAAGCGTCATCCAGGAACTGATACCCCGAAAGGCGGTGCGGAAGTCCGCATGGCTCAGCTGATAACCCAAAATCAGCATAGGCACCGGGGTGTTGAGCTGGGAGAAATAGGTGATGGGGGTGAGGATGATCTCCGGCAGGGTGATACGAAGCAGGTAGAGCGCCAGAGCGATGACCACGCCCAGAACGCCGGGGTTCAGGAGAACAGGGCGCAGAGAGAGCTGCTTGCGATCCCCGGTCATGAGATAGACGCCCCATGTCCAGGACAGGATATTGAACACCACCACATACGCCGAGCCGTAGAACACGCCGATGGTGCCTAAAAGCGCCGTCATCAGCGGGTAGCCCATGAAGCCGCAGTTGGAGAAGGTGGCGGCGAAGCGGAGAGTGGGGGTGCGCTTGGGGTCCGGGTCACGGATCAGCAGACGGGACAGTACAGCGCCGAGAACGTGGATGGCAAGGGACAGCAGCAGCGCCAGACCGAAGCTGCCCAGATCGGACGGCACCAGCTCCCGCTGGAATGCCACGATGAGCATGGCAGGGATGGCGGTATACATGACAACGTTGCTCATGCCCTTACCGGCGGGCTCGGTGATGATCTTGGCTTTGCCTAAAATGAACCCCACCACCATGAGTAAAAACAGGATCAGAACCTGCTTGCCCACGGTGAGGAAGGATGCCAGTACGGTCATAGGGGAGACCTCCTTCAAAACAGCTGGTTTTTCGCGTTTCAGTTTATCATAAAACGGGGAGAAGTCAAGCAAACAGGTGTTGAGTTATGGGATGTTTTGGAGTATACTATACAATGAGAAAAAATGGGAGGCGATCCTATGAAGCTGATGGTATTAGACGGCAACAGCATTATCAACCGTGCATTTTACGGTATTCGGCCCCTGTCTACCCATGACGGATTGCCGACCAATGCCGTTTACGGTTTTATCACCACCTTGCAGCGGCTTCTGGACGAGGAGCAGCCGGAGGCTCTTTGTGTGACCTTTGACCGCCGGGAGCCTACGTTTCGCCATGAGGCAGATGCGGACTACAAGGCCACCCGGCATGGGATGCCCGACGACCTTGCCATGCAGATGCCCGTGCTGAAGCAGGTGCTTGCCGCTATGAATATTCCCTGCTACGAGATGGCGGGTTACGAGGCGGACGATCTGATGGGCACCATCTCCCGCAGGTGTGAGGCGCAGGGCTGGGAGTGCGTGGTGGTGACGGGCGACAAGGACAGCCTGCAGCTTATCACCGACAGGACGAAGGTGAAGCTGGTGTCTACCCGTATGGGACAGACCACCACAAAGGATATGACGCCGGACAGCTTTCGGGAGCAGTACGGCTTTGATCCCATCCACATGATCGACCTGAAGGCTCTGATGGGGGACAGCAGCGACAATATCCCCGGGGTACCCGGCTGCGGCGAAAAGACCGCCATGGCACTGGTACAGGCGTATGAGAGCATCGATGCGCTGTATGCCGCCATGCCCGACGTGCACGCGAAGCCCGCCATGTTGGAAAAATTGCAGGAGGGCGAGGAGAACGCCCGCCATTCCTACTGGCTGGCCACCATCGTTACCGATGCGCCGCTGGAATTTACGCCGGAGGACAATCTGCGGCAGCCGTTTCAGCCGGAGCTGTACGACCTCTTTTTGCGCCTGGAGTTTATGAAGCTCATTGAGAAATACAACCTCAAGCCAGGCGGGGAGACGATGAAGCCCCGGGAGGAGACGGTGACGGAGATGGTCACCGTGACGGCGCAGGAGGACGGAGAGAAGTATCTGGACAAGTGGCGCGGCCCGGACAGCGTGACGGTGTACTTTTTGCCAGATCTTTCGGCGGTGGCGGTGGATGATGACGAGAGCATGGTACAGGTATTTGCCGCCGCATACGAAGGGGACTGGAATGATTTTTTGCAAAAGCTGTGTGCAAAGGATATTTCCAAGACGAGCCACAACGTAAAAGATCTGCTGCGCGCACTTTCGGAGCAGGGGGTTTATGCGGAGGGATTTGTGTATGATACCGCTTTGGGCGGGTATCTGCTGGATGCCACCGCAGGAGACTACGAC
>JAZUEB010000096.1:0-5232 GCA_045639965.1 Vescimonas sp.
CCGCGCACTTGTAAAGATTTCATCGTCTGATACCGTCTTTCCATATGATTGTGTACCGGTCATTTGCTGCAATATGCCGACCAATTGCATCGAATCGAACGGAATGGATTATTCTATGACAAACTGAAAAAAGGGGCTGCCTTGCGGCAGCCCCTTTTTTGTGGATGTGTTACTGCAGGGTATACACATACGTATCAGTATCCAGCGGATCCAAATTGTTGAAGCCGATAGCGGTCTTATACATACCGTCATCGCCTGTTTCACCAACCGGTGCGATACCCGTCACAAATGTCATAATGCCGGAGGTCATGATCACGTCATCACAGTCGAACCGGACAAACTCCAGCTTGGGTTCTTCCATTCTCTTTTTCATGATTCTTACCTCCTTATTCAACTAATACCTGTAAACTGGCTGATCTTGAAGCTGACTTTCCGGCCCTCCAGCACAGAGCCATCCATCAGCTCGACGTAGGCCTGGACGGTGATATTCTTGTTTTTATCAACTTCTTTGCCGAATTGGGTGTTCATCAGGAAGAAGTAGTCCTTGGAATTGCTGTATTTGCTGATGTTTATCTCATCGCCGTCTGCCTTGTATGACCGATAGGCAACTGTCGTTTCCAGATCCGCCTGCTCCACACCTTCGATCCAAACATGGAAGCCGGCCTTCCGGTACTGCGCCAGATTCTCGCCCAGCATGGAGACAAAGCGCACATCGCATTTGTCACCCTTCACATACTTCGTCCAGTACTGCACCGAGGTGCGGAGATACCAATCCTTGAAGGAAACGGACTTCGTATCCGAATAGACGAGCTCTTTGCTCTCATCCTTTTTCTGATATACCGCTCTGTAAGTACCGGGCGTTGAAATGGTAGGAGCAGCGCTCAGCTCGTATTTCACAAAGTCATACTCGTCAAGGTTCACACTCGCGCCTTTCACCGTAAAGATACTAAAGTGATCGGAAGACAGCTCCACATAGCGCTGATTTTCTGCACCCTGCACCGCGTAAATGCTTTCCTCATCGCTCTCGTGTTTGACGGTAACATACTCAACCTTATTAAATCTTTCGTCCAGCGGCAGGCGGAACGTAATGGGGTGATCCTTGATCAGCTCGTTGGGAATGATCATCTCAAAGCTTTCATCACCCTTGGTCACGGTGGCGATTGGCTTGACATCAAAGGTGACGCCGTTCTCCGTGATCGTTTGCTGCGTCTGCATCTCGGTCTTGGTGGTGGTCACAGCCGTCAGCTTGATATTGATGCGCTGGGAGATATCCTTATCCTCAAGGGTCGGTTTCGTTTCCTCTTGGAACACTTCCTTTGCCGCCTTTTCTGCCACGGTCTGGAGGGTATCTTCGGAAGTTACCTCAATTTTGGTAAGCTCCGCGCCGTCATTCTTTTTCAGAGCGAATTCAGCAACTGTTCCCTCCACCGCCATCTTGGGAGCCTCGCCCGCAGTGGGAGCGAACACCTCTACGATGTTGGTGCTGCCCTCAGCAGTTGCCGCGGTGTTGGCTGCGATCTCGTCGACGATCTGGGACACCTTCTCCTTAACGGTTTCCTTATCCTGACCAGTTATTTCAGTGCCGGAGCTGTCGGTAACCTTGACATCAGCCGGGGTTTCCACGACGACCTTCTTGGCGCCGATCATGAAGGGATAAGCATCATGGTTAGGATCGGTCTCAGGCGTGTTGATGCACTCATAGCCGGGGGCTATCTCAGTGGCGGGAATCGCTACATGGAAGTAGCCGCCGCTCACATAGCCCGTGGGAGTTACAACGTTAGACTGGAAGTCTTCAAACTGGACGAGCATGGCCGTATTAACGGTATCGAACTTGCCGCCGGTGACGCTGAACTTCAGATTGCCGGTGTCGGTAACTTTATGAGCTTGATCATCGCAGTAGATGATCGCGTTGCCGTTAGCATTCGTGTTCCGGGTGTTCAGCACCTTGAACTCGCCGCCGGTGATGGTCACATTCGTGTTGGGCGTTGTGCTGCTTGCAATCTGGACGGTCATGGGCGAGAATCTGCCGTTGGTGGCAATGTAGCCGCCGTTGACAGTCACATTGCAGGTGCTTGTATTGTCATAGACATAGTTGCTGACGGCGTTGTACTCGCCGACCACGCTGCCGCCGTTGATGGTGAGGCTGACAGTCTGGTTCGCACTGGCTTCGTTGCGCAGCGCCCACTTCAGGTTATTTCCGCCGCCAACCTTTTCGCTGGTTTCCTCGATCATGCCGGCCGTGAGGGTCATGACATTCTTGTTCAGTACGGTGTAGTGACCCGCAAAGCCGTCGGTTTCGGGAACGGTGCAGGAAGTGATCTTGCCGGCCTTGCCCTCGCTGGTGTCCGTGATCTCCAGCGTACCGTTATTGGTCAGGAACGCCCAGGTGCTCATGTTCAAATTCTTGCCGGTAACGGTCTTGCCGTTCAGGTCAAGGACAATGTTCTGACCCGCCGCGATGGTCATGTTCGCGTTATCGGCATAGGTATCATCACCGATCATCGTGATGGTGGTCTCGGTACCGTTTGTGGGTACGGCGGCGATGGCGGCGGCGAGGGTGGCGTACTTGGTGGTCTCGTCATCCACAGTGATCTGGGCGACATAGGTCACTTCGGGTACGACCTTGTAGTCATAAGTGTCTTTGTTTTCATCGGTGTTTTCGACACATGCATAGCCGTCTGCAACAAATGCAGAAACGTCCATGGTATAGTAGCCGCCTTTGAGAGGTTTGTAGGTTTTGCACTCTACCGTTCCCTTGAAGTAACCGCCGTTTACTTCGGCTTTGTCATTCTGAGCAAACAGTGCCTTGCCGTTGCTCTCAATTTCTCCGCCGTTGATCACGAGAGACGCGCTCATATTGTTGATTGCCTGAACATATTGAGTATCTGTTCCGTTTGCAACAATTTTGCCGCCATTGACGGTCAGCAGAGAGTTGCCAAGTTCAAGCACGGCACACTTGTTGCTTTCAAGCGTACCGTTATTAATAACAGCATTGCCGCCGAAAAGATACAGCGCGTAATTACCTCCATATGTCGTGTCTTCTTTTGCAACTATCTTACCGTTACCCTTGGTATCATCGATAATCAAGGTACCCGCCTTGACCGTTATCGGGATGCTGACCGTATAACTGCCGTTACCGGCATTGTACGCAACGCCGGAAACAGTATATCCGTTCAGATCGAGTGTAACAGTCATGCCAGACTTGCTGAAAGTAGTCTTGGTCTTTTCCAAATTAGCAAGAAGCTGTACAGTCTCGCCATCCTGAGCAGCATTGAACGCCTCCTCCAGTGTCGCGTACTTGGTGGTGCCGATCTTGGCAACGGCCTTTGCAAAGTAAGCGGTAGCCTGATCAACTTGATCTCCATTATCTGTGGTCACTTCGGTGAGTCCGCTGCTGACCTTGTAACTGCCTTTGGGAATACTATTATTTTTTTGTGCAATACCTGCACACACAAATTCGTCATTATTAGCAGCTCTATCAACAAGCGTCCCAACTTTTTCAAACGTATACTCGATCTCCTCAATCACAATCACATTGACCTGCTCGGGCACAGTCTCATCCGTTTTGGGATTGTAAATGGTTCCAGTCCAAGTACTGCTGTCCGCCATATTAAACCCTTCCGAAGGATCTGGATTAAACAGGCAAAGCTGAACTGTCATCGTGGTACCGATATTTTCCTCACTCAGGTTGAACGCACCGCAAAGGAAAGTGCTGACAAGGTCTTTAATAGCCCCATATGTCCAGGGGCTACCGGCAACACTGGCAAGCAGAGGCATAACGCTGTCCGCCGGAACCTCAAACGGTGCAAGGAAACCGAGATTCAAATAACCGCCATAGCTGCCATACAAGCCAAGGGAATCCTTCGCAACCGCCTGATCAAAGGAAACAGTATAGTCCGCATACCAAATATCGTAATCGTAATTATAGCTCTTGGATTCTTCCTCTGTTGCAGTGAACAGATATGCGCACTCAGGATAAGCATACATATTAGGATTCTCAACTGCCGCCATAATAGCACTCGAGTCTCCTTGGTCAACACTTCCCAGATCCGCAACACCACAACCATTCGTAAGTGAATACTCTTTCAAAAACTCATCGTTAATCGTTTTTTCGTCAACAATTGCTTGAGGTAGTGCCGCATCAAAAGCTCCTTTTTGCTCCTCCGTCGCAAACACCGTTGTCGGCAGCAGAGAAACCATCATCAGCGCCGCCAACAGGGTTGCTAAAATGCGTTTTTTCATTATATCATTCCTTTCTCAATTGCTATATGTGATCAGGTAAAGCCTGTTATAAAGGGGGGAAACGCGGGGATCGTCCTCCGTAGGGCATGACGACCTCGGCATGCCGCGCCGCAGCGCTCCGTATGTCTGCCGCAGGGTGCGAAACAGTCCTCTTCTCTTTTCCTGCGGAAAAGAGAAAGCAGGTACCTGCTTTGCTGTGTGATGTCGGCATACTGCGCCGACTATGCTTATACATGATACAGTATAGCATACTTTTCCGAAAATGGAAGAGTTTTTTTGTTTTTCCGAAAAATATGTTTACTTTTTCACAATTCCATGTTAATATTTTATCGAAAAGCACCAAATCCGGGTGCGAGATAAATAAAATATTTGGAGGAAACATCTATGATGAACGAAAACTGCGGTTTCGGTACCAAAGCGATCCATGCCGGTAATGTCAAGGACGGACAGTACGGCGCATTGACGACCCCCATCTATCAGACCTCCACCTTTGTATTTGACAGCTGCGAACAGGGCGGCCGCCGCTTTGCCGGTCAGGAAGCCGGTCACATCTACACCCGCCTGGGCAACCCCACCACCGGTGTTCTGGAAGCCAAGATCGCCGCACTGGAAGGCGGCGAGGCCTGCGTGGCTACCGCCTCCGGTATGGGCGCTATCTCCTCTGCCCTGTGGACCATCGTCGGTGCCGGCAAGCACATCATCGCCGACGGCACGCTGTACGGCTGCACCTTTGCTCTGCTCAATCACGGCATGACCCGCTACGGCGTGGAAGTGGACTTCATCGACACCAGCGATCTGGAGGCCGTGAAAGCCCACCTGAAAGAGAACACCTGCGCGGTATATCTGGAGACTCCCGCCAATCCCAACCTGAAGATCAGCGATATCGCCGAGGTCGCCAAAATCGCCCACGCTTACAACCCCGCCATTAAGGTGGTTTGCGACAACACCTTTGCCTCTCCCGCTCTGCAAAATCCGCTGGCACTGGGCGCT
>JAZUEB010000097.1:0-9969 GCA_045639965.1 Vescimonas sp.
CTACTATCAGGCAAAGATGAGCCCGATCCTGGAGTTCATGATCGCCTATATCCTGCCTACTATCGTCATTGTCGGCGCCTTTATGCTCCTGATGCGCTTTGTCAGTAAAAACGGCGGCGGCGGTTTCGGCGGTATCGGCAGGGTGGGCAAGTCCAACGCCAAGGTCTATATGGAAAAGTCCACCGGCGTCACCTTTAAGGATGTGGCGGGACAGGACGAGGCGAAGGAGAGTCTGGTGGAGATCATCGACTTCCTCCACAATCCCCAAAAGTACACCGCCATCGGCGCCAAGCTCCCCAAGGGTGCGCTGCTGGTGGGCTCTCCCGGTACCGGTAAGACCCTGCTTGCCAAGGCAGTCGCCGGTGAAGCAGGCGTCCCCTTCTTCTCCATCTCCGGCTCCGACTTTGTGGAGATGTTCGTGGGTGTAGGCGCCAGCCGCGTCCGCGACCTCTTTAAGGAGGCCGCCAAGGTCGCTCCCTGTATCATCTTCATTGACGAGATCGACACCATCGGCAAGAGCCGTGACGCCAGCCGTTTCGGCGGAAACGACGAGCGGGAGCAGACGCTGAACCAGCTCCTTGCCGAGCTGGACGGCTTCGATCCCAGTAAGGGCGTTATCGTCCTGGGCGCTACCAACCGCCCCGAGGTACTGGACAAGGCGCTGCTGCGTCCCGGCCGTTTTGACCGCCGGATCACCGTGGACCGTCCCAACTTTGCCGGGCGTCTTGCCACCCTGCAGGTGCATACCCGCAACATCCATCTCAGTGAGGACGTAGACCTGGAAAAGATCGCCCAGGCCCCCGCCGGCTGCGTGGGCGCCGACCTTGCCAACCTGGTCAACGAAGCGGCTTTGCGAGCAGTTCGCAAGGGCCGCAAAGCTGTCAACCAGGAGGATCTGCTGGTATCCTTTGAGGTGGTTATCGCCGGTGCGGAAAAGAAAGGCACTGTCATTACCGAGGAGGAAAAGCGCATTATCGCCTATCACGAGGTAGGTCACGCGCTGGTGGCCGCCAAGCAGAAGAATGCCCAGCCCGTCAGCAAAATCACCATCGTGCCCCATACCCAAGGAGCTTTGGGTTATACCCTCCACCTGCCGGAGGAAGAGAAATTTCTTATGTCGAAAGACGACCTGCTGGCTGAGATCCGCACCCTGCTGGCAGGCCGCTCCAGCGAGGAAATTGTGTGTAATACCAGTACTTCCGGGGCTGCCAACGACATTGAGCGGGCAACGGAAATGGCGCGGAATATGGTGGCAAGATTCGGTATGTGCGACGAGTTCGACATGATGGCTCTCGGCACCATCCAGAGCCAGTATCTGGACGGCGGCTACTCCATGACCTGCGCCCAGGAGACCTATGCCGCGGCAGACCGGGCGACCATCAAAATTTTGCGGCAGTGCCACGCCGATGCCAAGCGGATTTTGGAAGAAAATCGGGAGCTTTTGGACAAAATTGCGGCATATCTGCTGAAAAAGGAAACGATTACCGGTCAGGAGATGATGGCGAACATCGAGGGCAAAGACCCCGAGAGCGTCAGCGATTACTATGGCACCAAGCTATCCGGACAAACCGGATTTAAGCCCAGCATTCCCGAGACCATCGAGGCACCTGCCAGGCATATCCACATGGTCTCCGAGCCGGTGAAAGCCCCGGAGGAGCAGGAACAAAACGGGGAAAAAACGGAAGAAAAAGGGGAAGAAAGTAACCCCGAAAAGGAAGAAAAGTAACGTGAAAAAGGAACAAAAGGCACTTTACGCCCGCAGCACGGTCGCTGCGGGCGTATTTTTCCCCTTGTGTCCCTTTTTCGAGTGTGTTATAATGCACGCATACGCGGGTATGGCGGAATTGGCAGACGCGCCGGATTTAGGTTCCGGTGGGTGACCGTGCAGGTTCAAATCCTGTTACCCGCACCAAAATCAAAAGCATCCCGATGGGGATGCTTTTGATTTTGCAGCAAGACAGGATTTGAAACGAATTCTGATTTTGCGTGAGCAAAGCGAGCAAACAAAATCAGCAGCAAACGATTGAGAATCGTTTGCGCCATGAGTAGAAAATCCTGTTACCCGCACCACAAAAAATGAGACAGCTTTTCGGCTGTCTCATTTTTTATCGTTCGCTCTCAGGGACTTCGGAGAGGACTTGGTTGAAGAAGCGGTAGAAAGGCATCAGTTCGGTGAAGCTGGCCAGAATGTCATCTGCCAGCTCCGGGGAAAAGATGCGGTCATCCAGCGGTGCTTCATAGCGCAGGGAGATGTGTTTTTTATTGTACCACGGCTTCAGCAGTTCCGAGGGGTCGCCCTTGGGACGGGCATAGTCCTCGCCCTCCAGGGTCAGGTGGTTCTGCTGATTGAACTTCCGCACCAGTTTAGAGAGCTCCGCCGGGTCACGGTCGATGTGCTTGCGGTAGGTCTCCATCAACGATGCTTTGGGGCACCAGAAGCCCAGACCGTAGCTGTAATATTCCGGCGCCAGTTCAAACCAGAAGGTGGGTTTCCCCGTCCAGTCCTCGTCCCCGGCACGGAGGGAGAGCCACAGGTGATCCTTATAGGGACCTCTGCCGTGGAGACGGCGGGCATCGCGGTAGATGCGGCTGACCTTGCAGATCAGCGGCTCCGCAGGAAAGGCGGCGTGGAGGCCGTCATAGAGCTGATGTGCCAAGGTCTTGGTGGGCTGATAGAAATGGTCGATATATTCCTGCTTGTGCTGCAGAAACCACTCGCGGTCATTGTTGAAGCGGATGCCCCACATGAAGTCCACGGTGGTCTGGTCGTAACCCTGAAACATGGTATCACCTCGTAGGGATATTGTACCCCGTTTTGGAGAAGTTGGCAAGAGTTTTGCGGGCGGACAGGGTCGTCCGCCCCTACGGAGAGAGCGGGCCGTCGAGGACGCCGGCCCCTACGGAGAGAGCGGACCGTCGAGGACGCCGGCCCCTACAAAAGGAACCGGTCAGTATTGAGGTCAACACCGTGGGCGGACAGGGTCGTCCGCCCCTACGGGAGTAGTACGACAGGGACGGGCGACCGCAAGGGTCGCCCCTACACAAAAAAAGAAGCACCATCAGGTGCTTCTTTTTTGCTTACTTTCTGTTGTTATACGCCTCGATGCCCTTGGCCAGCAGCTCCATGGCGCGCTCCAGATCGGTCTGCTTGAGGATATAGGCCAGACGCACCTCGTTGATGCCCTTGCCGGGAGTTTTATAGAAACCGCCGCCGGGAGCGAACATCACGGTGTCACCGTTATCGTCCCACTCCTCCAGCAGCCAGTACTGGAACTTTTCGGCATCGTCCACGGGCAGGGCCGCCATGACGTAGAAGGCGCCCTTGGGGCACTTGCAGACCACACCGGGGATCCTGGCAAGGCCCGCCATGACGGTATCGCGGCGGCGCTTATATTCCTCACGGACGGCGGCAAAGTACTCGGGACCCACATCGTACAGCTTGGCAGAGGCGATCTGGTCGATGGTGGGGACGCACAGGCGGCACTGGCAATACTTCATGCACTGCGCCAGCAGGTCGTGGTTGCGGGTGATGACGCAGCCGATACGGGCACCGCAGGCGCTGAAGCGCTTGGAAACCGTATCAATGACGATGACATTCTCGGCGGCATCTTCGAACTGACCCAGGGACTGCAGGGGCTCACCGGCATAGACGAACTCACGGTACGCCTCATCGCCGATGATGAACAGGTCGTGCTCCTTGGCAATATCCACCAGCAGGCGCATCTCCTCGGGGGTCAGCACCACGCCGGTGGGGTTGCCGGGGTTGGTGACCATGATGGCACGGGTGTGCTCATTGATCTCCGCTTCGATCTTGGCGCGGTCGGCATAGTGGTAGCCCTCTTCCGGGGTGGTGGGAATGGGATGAATGGATGCGCCGGTCAGGTTGACCATGGTGTCGTAGTTAGGATAATAGGGCTCGGGGATAAGGATCTCGTCGCCATCGTCCAGGATGGCCGCAAGCACCATCAGCAGCGCTTCGCTGCCGCCGGCGGTGATATAGATCTCGTCCTTGCCGAAGTGCATATCCAAATTGTCGTAATACTTCTGAATGGCGTCGATCAGTTCGGGTATGCCGGCGCTGGGAGCGTATTCCAACACGGGAGCAGAAAATGCCCTGACCGCGTCAAAGTAGGCCTTCGGGGTCTCGATATCCGGCTGACCGATGTTCAGGTGATAGAGCTTCTTGCCCTGCTTTTCCGCCGCCACGGCATAGGGATGGAATTTGCGCATGGGGGACAGACCGCACTTGTCTATTTTTCCGGAAAATTTCATGGGTGTACCTCCTCATTTTTGTGGAAACTTTTGCCGCTTTTATCGTAGTCTTTTTTCCCGAAATGTCAACGCCAAAAAATTGTATTTGTGGGAAACTTTTCGTTGTTTTCTTTCGTAGGGCGGCATGAGGCCACGCCGCCGCGGCACGCCGAGGTCGTCGCGCCCTACGGAGGGCGGTGTGGCGGGCGACCGCAAGGGTCGCCCCTGCAGAGGATGCAATAACAGGTTTCTTTGACAGGCTGAAAAATACCCGATGCAAACGCATCGGGTATTTTTTGTCAGTTCATCTGTTTGCGGCGGCTCAGATTCACCGTGCCGTCGGTCATGGCGTTCAGGGAGTCCAGGCTCTTGCCGGTACCCTCTGCCACGCAGGAGATGGCGTCCTCCGCTATCACGGTATGGATACCGGTACGGGATTCCACCAGTTTATCAAAGCCGCTGATGAGGCTGCCGCCGCCGGTCATCACGATGCCGTTGTTGGAGATGTCCGCCACCAGCTCGGGAGGTGTACGCTCCAACACGCCGTGGATCGCTTCCATGATGCGCTCGATGGGTTCTTCAAAGGCCTCCAGCATCTCGGTGGAGGTAATGGTCAACGTCTTGGGCAAGCCGGTCAGCAGGCAGCGGCCCTTGACTTCCATCTGCATTTCCTGTTCCCGGGGAAACACGCAGCCGATCTCGATCTTCATCTGCTCGGCGGTACGCTCACCCACCAGCAGATTGTGCTTGCGGCGCATATACTTGACAATGGACTCGTTGAACTGGTCACCGGCGACCTTGATGGAGACAGATTCCACCACGCCGCTCAGGGAGATCACGGCGATATCGGAGGTGCCGCCGCCGATATCCACCACCATATTGCCGTCGGGCCTGGCGATGTCGATACCGGCACCGATGGCAGCGGCCACGGGCTCTTCGATCAGATACACGCGGCGTGCGCCTGCCTGGATACCGGCATCCACCACGGCACGCTCCTCCACCTCGGTAATACCGGAGGGGATGCAGATAATGAGGCGGGGCTTGAAGAGCTGGAAGCCGCCGCAGACCTTATGGATAAACTCCTTGAGCATACGCTCGGTCATGTCGTAATCGGAGATGACGCCTTCCCGCAGGGGACGAATGGCCACGATATTGCCGGGAGTACGGCCCAGCATGGCATGGGCTTCTGCTCCCACCTTCAGCAGCTTTCCCGTATTCTTATCAATAGCGACCACAGAGGGCTCATTGAGTACAATGCCCTTGCCCTTGACATAGGCCAGCACGGAGGCTGTGCCCAGATCGATACCAATGTCTTTTGCTAATGCACACATAATTTGCACCTCATTTTTTCTATTGTGGACAGCGCAAAGCGCCGATTTTCCCTCAACGATGTATTATACCGATGCTCATCGGTTTTTGCAATACTTATTTCAAATGTTTCTGTCTGCTATTCTGCGCCGTTTTCGTCGGTTTCATTCTCCGGCGTGATCGCCAGCGTCAGGCACACCACGTCTGCGGCACCGGCGGTTTTCAAGATACGCACGCACTCGGACAGGGTCGCGCCCGTGGTGAAAATGTCGTCGATCAGCAGGAATCGCTTTCCTTTGATATTTTCCGGCTCCACCGCCTCATACACGCCCAGTACATTGGCACGGCGCGCTTTGAAATCGCTGATACCGGACTGGGGCGGGTTGTCTTTTGTTTTTCGCAGGGTCTCCCGGGGTGCGATATGCCAATCGACGCAGAGGCTCGCCGCCAGGTATCGTGCCTGGTCAAATCCCCGCTTGCGCAGACGTTTTTCGCTGACCGGCACCCAGGTGATCGCGTCAAAGGCGCCGTTGTAACGCTCGGCAGCACATGACGCCATCATCGCGCCGAAGGTCTGAAGACCGCCCATCCTGCCGTTGAATTTGTAGTCCAGGATGGCACGGCGCACCTGTCCTTCATAGTATAGCGGCGCCGTCACGCGGCCATAGCCGCTGCCCTTGAGGATCTCGCTGCAATAGGGCAGCCGCGTCCGGCAGCTGCCGCACTCCGCCGTTTTTCCCACTACCGCACCGCAGAAGGGACACTTGCGGGGGAAAAAGAAGTCCATCACGCTGCGCCCGATCCTGTCCAGGCTTTCACTGACTCCGCTCACTGTCCCGCCTCCTTCAATCTGCGCCGCAGGCCGCTGTAGCGCCGCTGCTGCTTGTCATTTGCCGCCATTCTGGCAGGTATCGTATCGTCGCCCACCAGCACCAGCAGTTCACGGGCGCGGGTAATGGCTGTGTAGAGCACGCCGCGCACCATCAGCGTAGGCGCAGCGGGCGCCGAGACCAACACCACGGCGCGATATTCACTGCCCTGGGCCTTATGTACCGTGACGGCATAAGCCAGCTCCAACTGGGGCAGCAGGTCGGCGGGATAGGTGCAGGTGCGGTCGTCAAAGCGGAGCTGCAACAGCTCACCCGAGGGGTCGATCTCCTCGATAATGCCCATATCACCGTTGAAAATACCGGTACCCACGGTGCCGTCGTCTCGGGTCCAGACCACGTCGTAGTTGTTTTTCGTCTGCATGATGCGGTCACCCGTGCGGAACACCATGTCGCCCCAGGGTTTCTGACGTTTACCGGGCGCGGGCGGGTTCAGCGCCGATTGCAGGGCGCGGTTCAGGTTCACCGTGCCGCACTCCCCTTTGCGGGTGGGGGAGAGTACCTGAATATCGCCCGCCGGAATTCTCATATTCTCCGGCAGGCGCTTGGCCACCAGCTCCACCACCGTCTGCACCAGTCGGTCGGGACTGCGGCGGCAGAGAAAGAAAAAGTCGTTTTGCTTGTTTTGCAGATCAGGGCTGTTGCCCAGGTTCACCGCGTGGGCGTTGCGGATGATGGCGGACTGTTCCGCCTGACGAAAAATTTCGTGAAGGCGTACCGACGGGATCACGCCGCTGCGGAGCAGGTCGCCCAACACGTTGCCCGCCCCCACGCTGGGGAGCTGGTCGGGATCGCCCACCATCACGAGGCGGCAGCCGGGACGCAGCGCGCGGAGCAAAGCGTACATCAGCTCCAGATCCACCATGGACATCTCGTCCACGATCACCGCGTCACACGCCAGCGGCTCGGATTCGTTCTTCTTGAAATTCACCTCGCCGGTCAGGTCGTTGTAGGTCATGCCCAGGGCGCGGTGAACGGTTTGGGCATCCTTGCCCGTCAGCTCGCTCATGCGCTTGGCGGCGCGGCCTGTGGGTGCTAAAAGCAACACGTCCAGTCCCATCCGTTCCAGCAGCGTCACGATACCCTGCACGGCGGTGGTCTTACCCGTGCCGGGACCACCGGTCAGCAGCAGCACACCGGTCTTTGCCGCCAGTTCCACTGCTTCACGCTGTGCCGGGGCGTAGGTAATATGCTGCGCGGTTTCAATTTCCCGGATAATGCGCTGCGGCGCATTGTCCGTCTCCCACGGGATCTCCCGCAGAGCGAGAAGTTTCTTCGCCACACAGGTCTCCGCCTCATACAATCGGCGCAGATAGCAGGCGTTGACCCCCGCGATCTGCTCCGACACGATGACACGGCGCTCCAACAGGTTATCTAAGGCGATCTCCAGTGCATCGACTCCCGTACCGATCAGGGCGGCGCTTGCCGCCGTCAGCTTTTCCCGGGGCAGGAACACATGGCCGTTGTTCAGATTGTGCTGTAATTCATAGGTCAGCGCCGCCACCAGGCGACAGTTCTCCTCCCCGCCGAAGCCCAGAGAGAGGGCAATTTCGTCCGCCGCGGCAAATTCTACGCCGTAGGGCTCCCCTGTCAGCACATAGGGGTCGTCCTTCAGCTTGGAGATGGTCTGGTCGCCGTAGGCGCGGAGAAGCGCCATAGCCAGATGGACAGGCAGGTCATAGCGCTGTAGGAAATCCATCACCCGGCGCAGACCCGTCAGGGCTTTCAGCGCGGCGGAGATCTCCATGGCCTTCTTCGCGGTCACGCCTTTTATTGTTTGCAAACGCTCCGGTTCCTCCTCGATGACCCGCAGGGTATCCGTGCCGAATTTCTCCACCAGACGCTGCGCCGTTACCGCACCCACGCCCTTGATCGCGCCGGATGCCAGATAGGTGAGAATATCGTCCTCACTCTCCGGCAGGCGGCGTTCCACGCTTTCCGCGGTGAATTGGGTGCCGTAGCTGGGATGCTCCACCCACACGCCGGTGGCAGTAAGGCTCTCCCCTGCTGCGGCGCAGGGGATGCAGCCCACCACCGTAACGGCCTCGCCCTCGGACGTGACCAGCAGCAAGACGGTATAGCCGTTTTCCTCATTATGGAAGATGACGTTTTGAACGGTACCCTCTACCGTTGTGCGCTGTTCCATAGTCTTTCCTCGTATCCATTGAAATAATGCGGCAATGCCCACGCAGGCAAAAAATGCCACCACGCCTTCCCAGATCATGCCATCACCCCGCCCATTCTATGCGGGGTAATGGCCGAAAGTTCAGGTGAAATCATTGCGCCATGACAACCCTCCCGTCACGCCTGCGGCGTGACACCCTCCCTTACACAGGGAGGGCTTTAGCGGGGTTCTATCACGGCTTATAATATGCGTTTGAGATATTGTCCCGTGTAGGACGCCTCCACCTGCGCCACCTGCTCCGGCGTACCGGCAGCCACTACCGTGCCGCCGCCCACGCCGCCCTCGGGACCCAGGTCGATAAGGTAGTCCGCAGATTTCACCACGTCCAGATTGTGCTCGATGACCAGCACCGTATTGCCCGCATCCGTCAGGCGCTGCAAAACCTCCAGCAGCTTCTTCACATCGTCGGCGTGGAGCCCGGTGGTGGGTTCATCCAGAATATAGATCGTGCGGCCGGTAGAGCGCTTGGAAAGCTCCGTAGCCAGCTTCACCCGCTGCGCCTCGCCGCCGGAAAGGGTGGTGCTGGACTGACCCAGCTTCACATAGCCAAGCCCCACCTCGCACAGGGTCCGCAGGCGCTCGGCGATCTTGGGGATGGGGGCAAACAGCTCCAGCGCCTCCTCGGCGGTCATATCCAGCACATCGGAGATGGACTTGCCCCGGTATTTGACCTCCAGCGTCTCCCGGTTGTAGCGCTTGCCCCGGCAGACCTCGCAGGGGACGTACACGTCCGCCAGAAAGTGCATTTCGATTTTCAGCAGGCCATCGCCGGCACAGGCTTCGCATCTGCCGCCGCGGGTGTTGAAGCTGAAACGTCCCGAGCCGTAGCCCCGCGCCTTTGCCTCGGGCAGTGACGCGAACAGGTCACGGATATCGTTGAACAGGTTGGTATAGGTGGCGGGATTGGAGCGGGGCGTTCTGCCGATGGGACTCTGGTCGATGCAGATGACCTTGTCCAGATACTCCATGCCCTCGATGCGGTCAAACTTACCCGGGTGGGCTTTCATGCGGTTGAGCTCCACGCCCAGTTTCTTATAGAGAATTTCGTTGACCAGACTGGATTTTCCGCTGCCGGATACGCCCGTGACACAGGTGAACGTCCCCAACGGTATGGAAACGTCGATGTTTTTCAGGTTATTCTCCTTTGCGCCGCGGACGGTGAGCCATTTGCCGTTACCCGGGCGGCGGGTCTTGGGGACCTCGATCTTCTTTTTGCCGGAGAGGTACTGGCCCGTCAGACTCTTCTCATTGGCCATGACCTCCGCCGGTGTGCCGCACGCCACCACCTCTCCGCCGTGACTGCCGGCACCGGGGCCGATGTCGATGAGGTAATCGGCG
>JAZUEB010000098.1:0-9698 GCA_045639965.1 Vescimonas sp.
CGATTCTGCCGACAATACTTGTTTGGAGACGAACCGGAAAGATAGGTAGCGCCAACACAAAAAAGACACCCTTTCGGGTGTCTTTTTTGTGTCCAAAAAGTAACATTTCATGTCCAAAATGTAACGTGAAAAAGGAAGAAAGGTAACTTATATACAGGAAAGTTGACGGTGGTGACCGAAACTGCTATACTTTAGACAGAAAAATTCTGTGAGAGGTGTCTATGAAAAACGGAAAAATGCCGGATCCCAATCAGATCTATCCCATGCCGGGGATCACGTCGGTGACGCTGGTGAATCCGACGGTGAAAAATCCCAACATTATCGTGGGGGACTTCACCTATTACAGCGGAACGGATTTTGAGAGTCGGGTGACGCACCACTATGACTTTATTGGGGATAAACTAATTATTGGTAAGTTCTGCCAGATTGCACAGGGTGTGGAATTTATAATGAACGGCGCCAACCACCAGATGAGTGCTGTGTCCACGTTTCCGTTTTATACCATGGAGGGGTGGGAGCAAGAACCGCCCGCGGAAAGTGATATGCCGTGGAAAGGTGACACCGTGGTGGGAAATGACGTTTGGATCGGGCAGAACGCCGTTATCCTGCCGGGGGTACACATCGGCGACGGTGCTATTATCGGGGCAAGGAGCGTGGTGGCAAGCGATGTGGAGCCTTATACCATCGTGGTGGGAAATCCGGCGAAACCCATTCGCAAGAGATTTGACGATGAATTGATCGAACTGATGGAAAAATTCCGTTGGTGGGATAAGACGGTGGAGGAGATCAACGGACTCATTCCGCTGTTGACGTGCAGCGATTTGGAAAAAGTGAAAGCGGAACTGAAAAAAACTGGTATAATTCAAAAATCCCGCACGATGTCCTGTTTTTTCGATCAAAAGAGAGATAGGATTTGAGTGAAAGGAGGAGTTCAGCAATGGATTCTAAAAAATTCGGGATGTTACTGAAAACCCTGCGTACAGAAAAAGGTCTGACGCAGGAGCAATTAGCAGAGAAATGCGGGGTCAGCAATCGGGCGGTATCCCGTTGGGAAACCGGGACCAATATGCCGGATCTGGATGTTTTGATTCAACTTTCTGACGACTACGGTGTGACGCTGCGGGAGCTGTTGGACGGAGAGCGGAAAGCGAATCCCGGAGACAGTGAATGGCAGAAAGCGGCGGCTGAAATCGTGAATTACAGCAACAAGGAGAAAAGAGCCATGAACCGCATGATGCTGCATTTTTTCATTGTCGGTGCTATATTGCTGATTGCCTATTTTGTGATGTGGCATTTGGAATTACCAGGCACCGGATTCTGGGGATTTTTACAGGGGCTTACTCAGGGGACATCTTTTGGCATCATGTGCCTGGGGATCCTCTATACCAGCGACCGTATGATGAAGTGGCAGAAAACGAAACAGAACATTTTGAAATGACAATAAAAAGAGGAGCGCTGCTCCTCTTTTTATATGCCCTTTTCAATTTTGGCGTCGGTGTCTTTGCGGATCTCGTCGCGGAGATGGGTGAGATACTCCGAAAACGCTACGTTCTGATAGGCGTAGGTGCGGTTTAGCTCGTACTCGTGGGGCTCCCAGGTGGCAAGGGGGGACTCATTGTGCTGAATGACCGCCTCCAGCTTGTCCAGACACTTATAGACCCTGGCTTCGGTGGTTTCCAGGGCACCCATCTCGGCGTACAGCGCTGCCATGTCGTCACAGTAGGGGGCGGGGAGAGTGGCGACCCATTGGAGCAGAACATCATCTTCGTGCTTTTCATCGGCGGCGGTCTTGTTGAAGCTGGGGATATCGCCGGTGAAGCACTCGCCCAGATCGTGGATCAGGCACATCCGCATGACCTTGTCCATATCCGCATCGGGGAACTCGTCCCGCAGAAAGAATGCCATCAGGGTGATACGCCAGCTGTGCTCCGCCACGCTTTCAGGGCGGCCTTTGGACGTGGTACAATGGCGGATCTCATCTTTCAGTCGTTCGGCAATATGCAGAGTGTCCAGAAATTTGCGTGTATCCATGGTTTTCTCCCTCCTTAAAATGGAAAAGCCCTTGCATAAGCAAGGGCTTTTTACTTGGTGACCCGTACCGGATTCGAACCGATGTTAAAGGCGTGAGAGGCCTCTGTCTTAACCACTTGACCAACGGGCCGTTGGTACACCATCAGGGACTCGAACCCTGGACACCCTGATTAAGAGTCAGGTGCTCTACCAACTGAGCTAATGGTGCATATCAACGGTACACATTATAGCCGATAGTTTTCGGATTGGCAAGACTTTTTTGCACAAAAAACAAGAAATTTCGATAAATAGACGCACCGTCAGGGACGGTGCGTCTATTTGTACTTTTTTACTCCACTTCGATGAGACCGTCGGGCTTGATAGTGATCATCATGCCGTCCTGAACATAGTTGAGGAATTCATCGCCCAGGGAGTCGATGACGGGCATATTGACATCCGGCAGCCACACGTCCGCCAGAATGGCACCGGCTGCTGCCAGAGAGTCGATGGGCTCGGAGAACAGCAGACAGGCGGGCTGACGCTCCATCTTGCAGGCACAGTACAGCACCATGCCGCCGGTGGTGGAGCCGATGGTGCGGGGCAGGCACAGCGCTTTACCGACCATCTGCTTGCCGTACAGGTCCGGGTTGTTCTGATCGCCGCAGGTGGCCTTCTTGTCGCCGAACTGAAGTGCCTTCTGGAAGGAGGCCAGGGTATTGAGACCGCCGTGGGAGACCAGAGCGGGGGCTCTGACGTACCCCTGGGAGATCATGCGTCCTTGAAACTGCTTCATCTTACTTGCCCTCCTTTGTGATCTTGGCGAGGATCTCGTCGTCGGTATAGTACCGGGCGCTGGTATAGGTACGCAGCTTGTTGCTGGAGGTGATGACGGGCATACTGGTGGAGAGGGGGTTATTCATGTACATCAGCGGACAGATGTAGGAGAGGATAATGCCGGTCTTTTCCAGACGCTTGCCGTATTCGGTGGCGTTGAACTTTTCGATAACAGCAGGGGCGGCGGTGAAGACGGTGGGGATGACCACCTGGGCGTTGCCGCTTTCTTTGAGAGCGGTCTCCACCTTTTCCGTCCAGCTGATGAGCTGGTTGAGACTCATATGGGGGCAGCCCATGAAGCACAGCTTGGGCTTGGCGTCCTTGTTCTTCCAGATGACGGGGTAGCTCTTGTAAACACGCTCCAGCTCGGCATCGTCGATGACGTAGGTCTGATAGTTGTCAGCAAGCAGGCTCTCGCCCTGCTCCACGGCTTCGGGCGTGATGCCCGCCACATGGTACAGACCCACCGCACCGTTGGAGGCGGTGGCAGCACCGAAGTCCTTGAGATAGGTCTTGGCGTCGTCGTCCAGCTGACCCAGCCATTGGTCCAGACCCACGATATAGGGGACGTCCTCCATGACTTTCATGCCGATGGCGGAGCCAAGGAGCTGAGCTTCCGGTTTTTGGGTGGTGCGGATCTCCACCTTCCACGTCGCCTTGCGGCCCTCGTCGGTCAGGAAGCCGAAGTAGGGGACGTAGCCCAGAACGGAGCCCATCAGGTCGATGATGCCGGAGTTGCGGTTGCAGCGGGCGCCCAGTACGGAGTTGGCGTACACCACGGCGGAGGATTCCGACCAGGACAGCACGTCGCCCTTTTGGGGGGTGTTGCCTACCTCGTCCATATAGCAGGTGCAGGTGAAAGCGTCATCTGCCAAAAGGCCCAGCTTTTGGAGCTGCTGCTCGTATTCCTTCTGCTTGGAGTACATGAAAAACTTGAACACCACGTTCTGGGCAATATTGCTGGGGACCTTGGGATCCAGAGGGCGGGGATCCATGGTAAACTTCTGCTGGGAGAACTGACCGGCCTCAATGAGCTGATCCATCAGCTCATACACCGCACCCAGAGCTTTCAAGCCGAAAGAGGTAACGAGATGGTTATACCGGCTGGTGACGGGCACCATCTTGGTGGCATGGAACACGTCGCCGTAGCGCACCAGCGTTTCCATGACTTTGGCGAGGGTTTCGCCTTTTTCGCCATTGAGAATGGCAAGCTGCTCATCTGTCAGCTGCATTTTATAGTCCATAAGCATCTCCTTTGCTGTATTTTGGCTGCTGAACATAGTATAACATGGGGATTTGGGGAATTTCAACGCTGATTTGAAAAAAAGCAAGTGCATCTCTGCAAAGGAGATGCACTTGCGGATCATATCAGCCTTTCCACTCTACGTAGAGCTCACGGACGGCATTGGAGTCGGCGGGTTTTGCGGGAACAGGCGCGGGGGTCTCCTGCGGGTGGTCGCGCTTTTGCAGGAACTTAGGCGCCACCTGGGGAAACAGAGCAAGAGAGAGAACATCTTCCTCGCTCTTGGCAATGTCCTTAAATTCGTTTTTATACTTTTCCAGCTCCGGTTCCAGAAGATCGGCGGGACGGCAGGTAATCACGTCCTCCGGGGCAATGCCCGCCTTGGCGCGGACTTCATTGTTCACCTCGCCGGGGAGCTGACCGTATTCGCCGCGGAGCATGGCCTTGGACTCCTTGGGGAAAGTTTTGTAACGCTCGCCCATGATGACGTTCATGACCGCCTGCGTGCCCACGATCTGGCTGGACGGGGTGACCAGCGGAGGATAGCCAAAGTCCTTGCGGACACGGGGAATCTCCGCCAACACGTCATAGTACTTATCCTCTTTGCCCGCTTCCTTGAGCTGGGAGATGAGGTTACTCAGCATACCGCCGGGAACCTGATACAGCAGGGTGTTGGTGTCCACGTTCAGCACCTTGGGATTGAGGGATCCGGCATCCTTCAGACGCTGGGCGACCTTGCGGAAATGCACAGCGGCATCGGACAGCTTGTTCAGGTCGAGGCCTGTGTCACGGACGCTGCCCTGCAGCGTGGCGACCAGAGATTCGGTGGCGGGCTGGGAGGTGCCGTTGGCAAGCGGCGAAAGGGCAGTATCTACGATATCCACGCCGGCATAGGCTGCCATCAGCAGCACCATGTCGCCGGTGCCAGTGGTGTTATGGGTATGCAGGTGGATGGGGACGCTGACGGTCTCCTTGAGCGCCTTGACCAGAGAGTAGGCGTCCATAGGCAGCAGCAGGTTGGCCATGTCCTTGATGCAGATGGCATCAGCACCCATCTGCTCCAGTTCACGGGCCAGCTTGACGAAATATGCCTCGTTGTGAATGGGAGAGATGGTATAGCTGAGGGTGGCTTCCACCTGACCGCCGTACTTCTTGGTGGACTTGATCGCCTGCTCCAGATTGCGGACGTCGTTGAGGGCGTCGAAGATGCGGATGATGTCGATGCCGTTTTCGATGGACTTGCGGCAGAAGGCGTCCACCACGTCGTCGGCGTAGTGCTTATAGCCCAGGATATTCTGGCCGCGGAACAGCATTTGCAGCTTGGTATTCTTTACGTGGGCGCGAATGGTACGCAGACGCTCCCAGGGATCCTCCTGCAAGAAGCGCATGCAGGCGTCAAACGTGGCGCCGCCCCAGCACTCCAGGGAGTAGTAGCCGATGCTGTCCAGCTGCTCCAGAGCGGGCAGCATATCCGCCATGGTCATGCGGGTGGCCGCCTGGGACTGGTGCGCGTCACGGAGAATGGTATCGGTAATAAGCAGGGGTTGATTGGATAAAAATTCCATAGCCATATGAGTACCTCCTTAACCGAACAGAGAGATCAGCACGCCTGCGGCGATAGCAGAGCCGATGACGCCGGCCACATTGGGACCCATGGCGTGCATCAGAAGGAAGTTGCCGGGGTTGTACTTCTGCCCCACCGTCTGGCTGACACGGGCAGCCATGGGAACGGCGGAAACACCGGCGGAGCCGATGAGGGGATTGATCTTCTCCTTCAGGAACAGATTCATAAACTTGGCCAGCAGTACACCGCCGGCAGTACCGAAGCTAAATGCCACCACGCCCATGAGCAGGATCTTGATGGTGCTCCAACTCAGGAAGGTGGCCCCGGTGGCGGTACAGCCGACGGACACACCGAGGAAGATGGTGACGATGTTCATCAGCTCGTTCTGCACGGTCTTAGAAAGACGCTCGGTGACGCCGCATTCCTTGAACAGGTTGCCGAGCATCAGGCAGGCGATCAGCGGTGCGGCAGAGGGGACGAGAAGCGCCACGAAGATGGTGACTACAATGGGGAAGATGATCTTCTCCGTCTTGCTGACTTCACGCAGAGGTTTCATCACGATCTTGCGCTCTTCCTCCGTGGTCAGCGCCTTCATAATGGGCGGCTGAATAACGGGAACCAGCGCCATATAGGAGTAGGCGGAGACCGCGATGGGGCCTAAGAGGGCAGGAGCCAGCATGGCGGTGACAAAGATGGCCGTGGGGCCGTCGGCGCCGCCGATGATGCCGATGGAGCCGGCCTCTGCACCGGTGAAGCCCAACAGCTTGGCACCGATAAAAGTGATGAAGATGCCCAGCTGTGCCGCAGCACCCAGCAGAAGACTCTTGGGATTGGCGATCAGCGGACCGAAGTCGGTCATGGCGCCCACGCCCAGGAAGATAAGGCACGGATAGATGCCCAGCTTGATGCCCAGATACAGCACGTCCACCAGACCGACGGAGATGGATTGCCCCACGGTCACGCCGGCGAGGACAGCGTCGGAAACACCCAAAGCGGACATCTGGCTGATAAATTCCGCCGTGATGGGAGCGCCGCCAAAGAGATCCCAGTGGATATGTCCGCCGGCGAAGAGGATCTCGTGGAACATCTCGGCGCCGGGCAGGTTTGTGATGAGCATACCGAAAGCGATGGGCACCAGCAGCAGTGGTTCAAACTTCCGGACGATGCCCAGGAACAGCAGCACGCAGGCAATGCAGATCATAATAGCGCACTTCCAGTTGTCGCCCTGGAAAAACTGATAGAATCCGGTCTGCGTGCAGAAATTCAGAATAGCTTGCATGGGATTCCTCCCTTAGCCGATGGTGCACAGCAAGGTGCCGGACTCCACAGCAGCGCCCTTGGTCACAGCGACGGAAGTGACCTTGCCGTTGCAGGGGCACATGATCTCGTTTTCCATCTTCATGGCTTCCAGGATCATAAGAATGTCACCCTTTTTGACGCTCTGGCCCACAGATATGCGGACGTCCAGAATATTGCCGGGCATGGGGGAGTTGATGCTCTCACCGCCGACAGGTGCGGCAGCAGGTGCGGCTGCGGGAGTGGCTGCGGGAGCGGCTGCGGGAGCGGCTGCGGGAGCGGCTGCGGGAGCGCCGGTCATCTCTTCAATTTCCACCGCGTACAGGGTACCGTTGACGTTGACTTTATACTTTTTCATCGGGATTCTCCTCCTTAAATTTTCTTAATAGATACAATGCGGATGGCGCTGATGTCGCTGTCCAGCTCTTCGGCAATGGCGGCGGAGACGGCAGCTACCAGCTCCGGCGTGACTTGCGAGGCAACTGGTGCGGGGGAAGCAGGGAACGCAGCAGGCGCGGCGCCTTTTTTCTCCGTTTTACGCACCACGGCACTCATCACCGTCACCAGAGCGATGATGCAGATCAGTCCGATAAACACCGTACACAGACCCATCAGACAGACGAACAGATTGGAATAGTCCATGGCATGATAGTCCTTTCTACCAAAATTTTACCCATTCTTATTATAATATGATTTCCTGAATTTACAAGCAAAATACGCTAAAAAGCTAAAATTTTGTCAGCTAACCTAAATAACTTTTTATATTACGGGCGGTTTGCACAAAAATTTGGGTGTAAAACACTTTTCCGGACAGAATCTTTATAATGGAGTGTCAGCAGAGTAAGGGGGAAACCGATGCAGGTACTTCTATAAAAGAAACGGCTCAAATCGAGCCGTTTCGCTTTAGTCCATATCCTGCAAAAGATAGTAGGTGATGCGGGCGGTCATACCCCAGAGATGGTGGGGCAGGCCGTGATAGATGGGGATCTCCAGAAAATGCCTGACCCAACGATAATCCGGTGAGATACCCACTTTCTCGTAGGGAAAATCGGGTACGTCCACGCCCTGCCGATTGCGGTAGAATGTAGGGGGGTGTTCTTTGAGCCAGGTGAGGGGGACAAGAAATGTGTCAGAGACCTCATCGGGCAGGGGGTTCATACCGGTAAGGGCAGCACTATCGATTTTTGCCAGAACGGGATAGAGCAGGCGGTCACCGCGGATATAGAGGAAATCCAGTTCACCGAGGATCTCGATGTTCTTTTCTTCGATGCCCAACTCTTCATAGGTTTCCCGCAGGGCGCACTGCACCGGTGTTTCCTCTGCTTCCATGCGGCCGCCGGGGAAACAGACCTCGCCCGGCTGGGACACGGAGGCAGAACGCACCTCATACAAAAGGCACAACTGCCCGTCCCTCTCGATAAGAGGTACCAATACGGCAGAACAACCCCGATGATTCAGCAGGGTGGGGGTGTGGTCTCCCCATTTTTGGCGAAAAGCAGAAAGTTCCATGGTCGCACCTCGTTTTGCTTTAGTATAACCGGATAAAGCGAGGTCTCCGCTTTCGCGGAGACCCTTTTGTCTGAAAAAGTTCAGCAGCCGCAGCCGCAGTTACTGCCGCTATTGCAGCCGCAGCCATTGTCGCAGCCGCAGTTGTTATTACAGCCGCAGCTGTTGCCGTTGCCACAGAAGAGGAACAGCAGGATGATAGCGATAATGATCCAGCAGCTGCCGCCACCGAAGCAAGAATTCTGATTACAACACATAGCGTAACCTCCTATGAAATTTTGCCCCGTAATGGGGTCTCATTCCATAGTATGGGGGTTGACGCAAAGTGTGATTACTGCTCGCGGCTGATCCGATAGCTCAAGGTCAGAAGAGTATCCACAAAGTGGATATCCTCAAAGAATACATCCGGCTCATCGGCGGAAAGCTCTACGTTGGTGAAATTCCAGAAGCCCTTGATGCCAAGGGAGATCAGACGATCTGCCAGAGACTGTGCCACACTCTGCGGTACGGTCAGGACAGCCACATTGGGGCGATATTTCGCCACGTAATCCTCCAGCTCGTCCATGGAACGGATGGTCACATTACCAATGGTGGTGCCGATCAGGGCAGGGGAGAGATCAAAGGCGGAATCAATATAAAAACCCACCTTATGAAAATCAAAGTTCTGCAACAGGGCATGTCCCAGATGACCGGCACCGATGATGATCAGGCGGTGGCCGCTGTCAATGCCCAGAATGTGGCCGATCTCGCTGCGCAGTTCAGCCACATTATAGCCGTATCCCTGCTGACCGAACTCGCCGAAACAGCTCAGATCCTGTCGGATCTGAGAGGCGGTGATGTCCATTTTCGCACCCAACGAGTTGGAGGAGATACGCACTACACCACGGTTATAGAGATCGTCCAGATAGCGATAGTAGCGGGGCAGGCGGTGGATCACTGCGTCGGAAATTTTTTGCTTTTTCATGGGGTATCAATCATCCTTTTTTTGGAAAAGCGTGCCAAATGATTCGTACACGCAAAAAATTTTGAATGGCAATATTGTAGCGCATCTAACTCTACTTGTCAACTTTTTTAACAATCTTTTTCAGGAATTTTTTGCAAAGTTGTAGGTTTGTCAATGATGTGTTACACATTAGGAAAATTGGAAAGGACTTGAGCAGGCTTTTGCCAGTTGAGGGGACGCATGGGAAAATTGTTGTAGGAACGCTCACGGACAGCGAGCTGCTTTTTGAAATCCTCAAAGGA